>DATNIT010000201.1:0-2736 GCA_035604335.1 Allostellaceae bacterium
CGCGGTGACGGCGCTCCAGTCGAGCCCCTCCATCCAGCAGATCGCGGCGCCGAGACCGATAGCCGGGCCGATCGGCGGGGTGCCGGCCTCGAACCGGCGCGGCGGATCCGCGAACTCGGCGTCATCGAGGGTCACGCGCCGAATCATCTGACCACCGACCATGAAAGGCGGCATGTCCGCCAGCAGGTCGCCCCGGCCCCAGAGCACGCCGATCCCCGTGGGACCGTAGGTCTTGTGGCCGGAGAACGCATAGAAATCGACGCCGAGCTTTTGCACGTCGAGGGGCCCATGCGGCGCCCGCTGGGCGCCGTCTGACGCCACGGCGGCGCGCGCGCCCTCATATTCGGCGAGCGCCTCTCGGGCGAGTTGGTAGACCCCGCCATAGACGTTGGCGCGCGGAGTGCGGCCGAAGCGCTGAAGCGCCGCGATGACGGGGGCCGGCATCTGTGCGGTCGTGGCGCTGTCGAGGTAGTGGAGTCCCTCTCGCGCAAGCAGCGGGAACTGGCGTCGGATCTCCGCGGGATCCGATATGAGCGCGGATTGCGCCGGTTGGGTCATCGCCGCATGGTCCTCGCCAGCAGGGGACGAAGCTTGGCGAGCGTGCGGGTATTCAGCACGTCATCTCGCTCGAGCCACCCCCGCCTGCCCTGCCCTACGCCGAAGCGCAGATAGGAGAGCTCCTCGGCCCTGTGCGCGTCCGTCGCAATGCTCACGAGCACGCCGGCTTCCTTGGCCATCCGGCAGTGCAGGTCCGTGAGGTCGAGACGCTCGGGGTGCGCGTTCAGCTCGATGAAGCAGCCACGATCCTTGGCCGCCGTGATCAGCCGGGACATGTCGACGTCATAGGGCTCGCGCTCGCCGATCAATCGCCCGGTGGGATGGGCGAGGATCGTGAAATGCGGCCGCTCCAACGCGCGCAGGATCCGCTCCGTCTGCTTCTGCCGCGAAAGATTGAACTGGCTGTGCACAGCGGCAACGACCAGATCGAGCTCGCCCAAGACGTCATCGGGGAGGTCAAGCGCTCCGTCCTCGAGGATATCGACCTCGATGCCCTTCAACAGTGTGACGCCGTGGCTTCCCGCGTTGATGCGCTCGATCCGCCGCATCTCCTGGCGAAGCCGCCGCGGATCGAGACCATGCGCCATCGCGAGTCGCCGGGAGTGATCGGTAACGGCGATGTACTCGTAGCCGCGCTCATGGGCGGCCCGCGCGAGCTCCTCGAGCGTGTTGTGGCCGTCCGTCGCCTCGCTGTGGACGTGCAAGTCGCCGCGGATATCGGCGAGCACGACGAGCTTGGGTAGCCGCCCTGCCGCTGCCGCTTCGATCTCGCCGCGATTCTCGCGCAACTCCGGCGGGATGAAGGGCAGATCCACCGCGCCGAAGACCTGCTGCTCGGTCTCGCCTCCAATCCGCTTCTTGCCGCGGAACACGCCGTACTCGTTGATCTTGAGCCCGCGCTCCTGGCCGAGCCGGCGGACGGCGATGTTATGGGCCTTGCTGCCGGTGAAATAATGCAGCGCGGAGCCGTAGCTCTTCGACGGCACGACGCGCAGGTCAACTTGCAGACCGGACCTCAACACGACGGTCGCGCGCGTGTCGCCGGCGGCGGCGACCTTTGCCACCTCCCGATAGGACGTGAAGCGCTCGATGACGGGGCCGCTCTTCTCCGTGGTGGCGACGACGTCGATGTCGCCGATGGTTTCCTGGCAGCGGCGGTAGCTGCCGGCGACGACGACTTTATCGATGCCGGGTGCGCTGCGGAGATGAGCGAGGAGCGGCTCGACGTAGCTTTCCGCGACGGCGATCTCCAAGCGCGCCGGCGCTTTGGCGTGCTGGGCCAAGGCCTCGCGAAGCTTCGCCTCGATGCCCGCGCCGAAGCCCGGAAGCTCACGCACGCGGCCGTCGAGCAGGGCGCGGTGAAGCTGCTCGATGGTGCGGACCTCGAGCTGCTCGCAGAGCGTGCGAACGCGTTTGGGCCCAAGCCCTGGAAGCTTCAGCAGGTCCTGGGCGATATGAGGCGTCTTCTTGCGAAGCTGATCGAGGAGTGCCAGGTGGCCGGTCGTGGCCAGGGTTCGGATCTTTTCGCCGAGATCGGCGCCGATCCCCGGCAGCTTGGGTAACTCCTCGCCCTTCTCCAACGTCTCCGAGACCTCTTTGCCAAGGCTTCGGACGACGCGGGCCGCATTGCGATAGGCGCGCACGCGGAAGGGATTGGCCTCCTCGAGCTCGAGCAGATCGGCGATGTCGTCGAGCGACTGCGCGATCTCGGGGTTATGGGCGGGTGCGGCCTTCATTTGGACGCCTCTAGGTCCAGCACGGTACCAGCGGAGGCATCGCGACGTTTTGATGCAGGTCAATGAGGCTCCGCCGAGGAAGCCTTGATCTGGGTCAAGGTGGATTGAGGCAGCAGCCGATCCAATTGCCGAGCACGATCTCAGATCGAGGAGCAACAATGATGACCCGCCGCCAAGCCAGTGCCGGACTCCTTGCCAGCGCGGCGCTTGCCGCTGCACCGTCGATCGCAACTGCGCAGGAAATGAAGCCGCTCGATTTGCCGCCGCCGCGCAGCGAGGGCGGGCAACCCTTGATCGCCGCATTGAGGCTCAGGCACTCCACGCGCGATTACTCCAACCGCCCGCTACCGTTACAGGTCCTTTCGGATCTTTTGTGGGCCGCCTTCGGGATCAATCGCCCGAGCGGCGACCGGACCGCGCCCTATTGGCGACACGTCATGGT
>DATNIT010000202.1:0-5762 GCA_035604335.1 Allostellaceae bacterium
GGAGACGGCAACGGGCAAGCACCCTGAGATCGCCATTGTCGGTCAAGACGGACTTCCGTCCCCCGAAGTTCACTATCCCGTCACGGACGGGGGGACTCGACTGCTCCTACCCCCGGCCACCCGCTACGCCATTGCGGTGACGATGCCCGCTTCAGGGGATCTGATCCTGGAAATGCCGCCGAGAGGCGGTGGCGCTAGCACGATCAGCGCCCCGGGGATCCTTTACTTGAACGACGGTACAGAAAATCCTCCGGCTACACTCGGTAGCTTGAGCGTATTGCCGTCCGCTATCAGTTATTACGACGGGTTCTTCGTCTTCCCAACCCAGATCCTGGCCAGGGCCGTGCCCTCTGGTGGTCAAGGCGTCACGACGGCGTTCACCGACGGACGACCGCTGCAGGCTTACACCGCGTTCGAGGACATTTCTCAGGTCACGCCCGATTTCGAGCGGCAGCTCGTGATTTCAGGCGGATTTCTCAACGATCTCGCGAGCAAGTCCGATCCCAAAGCCTTCGTCTATGCGTTCGCTGGCACCGCGTTTCCCAACGTTCCCCTGATCCAGCCGCGGCTCGGTTCGGTTGAAGAGTGGAGGTTCATCAACAACAACAACGACGAGCATCCGATCCACATTCACGTCAACGACTTTCAAGTCACTCATTATTTCGATCCGACCACCGGTCTCAAGACCGGGCCGGAGATGTGGGGTGTCGACAATGCCAACGTCCCGGCGCCGACCATGCAAATCAATGAGGAGGTTATCCAGCCCGGCGCTTTGACGCTGCGTATGAAGTTCGACGATTTCACCGGACTCTTCGTGATGCATTGCCATCGCCTGAACCATGAAGACAACGGTCTCATGGCGCTGATTAACGTCATCCCGGCCGTCTCGACCTATGCGGTGGCCGTTCCCGGGTCTCCGGGCCGCTCGGCTGAAGTCAAAGTGTACGACGGCAATGGCGACCGGCTCGTCGCCACGGTCACCCCATTCCCGGGCTTTGAAGGAACTCCGAGCGTGGCTATGGGCGACGTTGACGATGACGGCGTCTTTGACCTGATCGTCGGTGCGGGAAAGGACTACGCGCCGGAACTTGTCGCTTACTCGGGGAAGGCGGACGGCGGCAAGCGTGCGTTCGAGACGGAGCTTGCGCGTTTTGCGGCTTTCGCTCCTGACGCGCGCGGCGGTGTCAGCGTGACGGCTTCGCAGATCGACGGAACGAGCGCCGATAATATCATCGTGGGCTCTGGACCCGGCATTCCCAGCGAAGTCAGAGTGTATGGCTCAGAGCTGCCGCGATCGCCGGGCGCGGCTCCGCCGCTCTTCTCAACATTCAGCCCCTACCCTGACGATCGATCAGGAGTGAGCGTCACTTCGGGATTCGTCGACTTCATGTCCGGTCGAGACAGCATCGTCACCGCTCCCGGCCCGGGCAGTCCGGCGCAGGTGAAGGTTTTCAATTTTTCGCTGATGACGCCGATCGGCGCTAGGACTAACGGCAGCGGCGCGGCGGCAGACATGTGTAAGGTCATCGCCGGCGAGCCGGCGATGACCGCCGCGTTCATGCCGTTCGGCACTGGTTATCGGGGCGGCGTCTCGTTGGCCACCGGCTGGCTTACCGGATCGCTGGGTGGCGCCGAGCGGATTGTCGTTGGCCAACTGTCCGCCCCCGGCACGGTGAAAGTCTATTCAAGCGGTTCGGCGTTGCAGGGCGGACCAGCGATGTATCTGCACAGCGCGATGGAGCACAGCCACATCGTCGACTTTACCGAGGCCGCCAGCCTCAACCCGTTTGGCGATACTTCCGGCGTGCGCGTGGCCACGACGAGCACAACGACCGGTGCGGATTTGCTCGTGAGCGGCGTCTCGTCGCAAGACAAGACCGCGCAAGTTCGAAAGTACCAGCTCGTCAGGCCGAAGCCTGACGCAGTGACGCTGCAAGCCGTGTCCATCGCCAAGGTCGTCTCGGTAGCAGGTTCGCTGCCGAATGTGCTCGGCGGTGATTGAGTGAACCGTGAGTGACGACGCTTCCACGCTCCTCCTCTGCGCACGCATTCGTCCGGGGAGTGAGGTCGAGTTTGCACAGTGGCAGGTCCGCTGGCAAACCTCGGTACTCGCTGCTGGGGGTGCGCTTAGCTTCGAGTTCTGGCCGCCGGCACCGCCGGATCAGCTGGAAGCGGTGGCCCTAACGCGTTTCGCATCGGTCAATGCGTTGCGGCAGTGGCGGCGCGGCGACCAGAATCGCGAGCTCATCGACGAAGTCGCGCCGCTGGTCGAAGGCGGTTTAGTGATGCAGCTCGTCGGCCAGGCGGCGATCGAGTACTCTGTCCAGCACGGGGTGACGATGGTGATGGTTACCGAAATCAAGCCCGGAAAAGAAGCGGCGTATCGCACCTGGGCGGATCGCATTCAAAAGCTCCAGGCGACGTTTCCCGGATACATCGGCTCGTTCGTCCAGCCGCCGCAGTTTAAGGAAACCGGCTGGACGACGGTGTTGCGTTTTGACTCGGCGGCGAACTTGGAGGCGTGGCTGAAGTCCGACGCGCGCGCCGCAATGGTGAAGGAAAGCGAGGATCTGGTCGAGGGCTTCCACGCTCAGCGGGTCGACACGTCGTTTCCGGGGTGGGTGCCGAATAATCCCGCTACCGGAAAACCGCCCAACATGTGGAAGACGGCATGCCTCGTTCTGCTCACGCTCTTTCCAGTCGTCATGCTGGAACTTAGGTTTCTCAATCCGCACTTGCGAAACCTCAACCCCGCTGTTGGCACCTTCATCGGCAATGCGGTGAGCGTTGCGCTGACTACGTGGCCGCTGATGCCGCTGGCCATTCGCGGCTTCAATGCCTGGCTGTTTCCCGAAAATAAGCCGCGTTGGATGGTGCTAACGAGCCCAATCGTCTTGCTGCTCTGCTACGTCATCGAAATCGCCATTCTATGGCGCCTGCTGTAGAGGGAACGTTCGTGGGATTGTCGAGTGGCTGAGCCTGCCGTCTGGGTCATGAGGCAACGGTCATGAATCTTAACACGGTGACCGAGGTCAAACGCCCTGCAGCGGCCGAGGAAATCACCCAATGGCGCGAGGGCTATGCTTGGCTCGCCGGCGGCACTTGGCTGTTCTCGACGCCGCAGCTCGGCACCGACACGCTGATCGACCTAGAATCGCTGCACTGGCCCGCGCTAGCGGCTTCGGCCGGCGGTCTCGATATTGCCGCGACCTGCACCATCGCCGAGCTCGACCGGTTCGTGGCGCCGGCCGCCTGGACGGCCGCGCCCCTCTTTCGCCTCTGCTGCCAGTCGCTGCTGATGTCGTTCAAGATCTGGAACGCGGCCACGGTGGGCGGCAACATCTGCATGTCCTTGCCCGCCGGCGCGATGATCTCAGTCATGACCGCGCTGGAGGCCGTTTACACCCTGTGGCCGCGGGAGGCACAGCCACGCGACGTTGCGGCCATGGATTTCGTCACCGGCAATCATCAGAACGTGCTCCGCCCAGGCGAGTTGTTGCGCAACATCCATCTCCCCGCCAGCGCGCTTGCCAAGCGCTTTGCCTTCCGCCGCTCCTCCCTCACCCATCTCGGCCGGTCGGCGGTGCTCATGATCGGCACGCAAGGCGCGGAGAGCGGCGATCTCCTCCTTACCATCACGGCGGCGACGGTCAGGCCGATGCAAATCCGTTTCGATCGCCTGCCCACCGCCGCCGATCTCCGCCACGCCATTGAAGCGCAAATCTCCGATGCCGATTATTTCGGCGATGTGCACGGCTCGGCCGCCTATAAACGTCACCTCACTTATTATTACGCCGAGCAGATCCGCGCCGAGCTTGCGCCAGGAGCGCTCGCGTGAACCTCACCGTGAACGGCAAGCTGCTCTCGGCCGAACCCGCGCCCGGCCAGTGCCTGCGCACCTTCCTGCGCGACCTTGGCTTTTTCGGCGTCAAGAAGGGCTGCGACCAGGGCGATTGCGGCGCTTGCACCGTGCATATCGACGGTAAGCCCTTTCACTCCTGCCTGATGCCGGCCTTCCGTGCCGCGGGGCACGAGATCACGACCATCGAGGGGCTCGCGCGTGACGGCAGGCTGCACCCGATGCAGCAGGCCTTTCTCGATGCGCAGGCCTTTCAATGCGGGTTCTGCGCGGCGGGTATGATCATGACCGCGGCCACCTTTGACGAGGCGGCGCACCAGGATTTGCCGCGTATGCTGAAGGGCAATCTTTGCCGCTGCACCGGCTATCACAGCGTCGACGACGCGCTCCATGGCGTCGTCAATGTCGAGGAGGATGGGGTCGGAGACGCTTGTGGCAGGAGCCTGCGCAACCCGTTCGCCGAGGCGATCGTCACCGGCAACGCGCGCTACACCCTCGACGTGCCGGCGGACGACGCGCTGCATCTAAAGGTGCTGCGTTCGCCGCATCCTCATGCGCGTATCAAGTCCATCAAGCGCGACAAGGCGCTCGCCATCCCGGGCGTCGTCGCCGTCTTCACCTGGGAGGATGTGCCGCGCAAGCTCTACTCGACCGCCACGCATGAGGATCACCTCGTCGACCCTGACGACACCTACATGCTCGACAATGTCGTCCGCTTCGTCGGCCAGCGGGTGGCGGCCGTCGTGGCCGAAACCGAAAGCGCCGCGGAAGCCGCCTGTCACCTGCTCGAGGTCGACTACGCGCTCCTGCCGCCAGTGTTCGACCCGGAAGCGGCCATGGCGCCGGGCGCGCCGATCCTGCACGAAAAGAGCGTCGCCTTTCGAGACAACATCTATGTCGACATTCATGGTGAGCTCGGCAGCGTCGAGGAAGGCTTTGCCCAGGCCGACGCCACCCACGAGATGACCTATTCGACCTCGCGGGTGCAGCACGTGCATCTAGAGACGCACGGCTCCATCGCCTGGAAAGGAGACGATCGGCTGCATGTGCGGACGAGTTCGCAGGCGCCGTTCATCGCCAAGCAGAAGCTTTGCTACTTGTTCGGGCTGTTCGACCGCGACGTCCATGTCTTCACCGAGCGCATCGGCGGGGGCTTCGGCGGCAAGCAGGAGATGATCTCCGAAGATTTGTGTGCGCTGGCCACGCTGAAGACCGGCCGTCCGGTGATGTGGGAGTTCACCCGCCAGGAGCAGTTCATCGGCGCCACCACGCGCCATCCGATGACCACGCATGTGAAGCTCGGTGCCAAACGCGACGGCACGCTGACCGCAATTCAGGTGCGTGTCGTGTCCAACACGGGCGCCTATGGCGGCCACGGGGGCGAGACGCTGGCAGCCGCGCTGTCCAGCCCAATCGCGGCCTACCGCTGCGTCAACAAGAAGGCCGATGGCTACGCCGTCTATACCAACATGGTTCCGGCCGGCGGGTTTCGCGGCTACGGCGCCTCGCAGACCACCTTCGCCATCGAATGCGCCTTGGACGATCTTGCGAAGTTGCTGGGACTGAATCCCTTCGAGATCCGGCGCAAGAACATGATCCGCGAGGACGATCGGATCGAGTCGATTTGGAAGGACCCTTCCGACGTCGTCTTCGGCAGCTATGGGCTCGATCAATGTCTCGATCTCGTCGAGAAGGCGCTCGCCAGCGGCCGGGGATTGCCCAAACCCGAAGGCGAGGACTGGCTGGAGGGAACAGGCGTCGCGCTCGCCATGCTGGAATCCGGGCCACCCACAGAGCACCGCTCGGGTGCCGAGATGCGGCTATTACCCGACGGCAGCTACCACCTTGCGGTGGGCTCCACGGAGATGGGCAATGGCTCGACCACATCCCACCGTCAGCTCGC
>DATNIT010000203.1:0-34419 GCA_035604335.1 Allostellaceae bacterium
GAACACGTGGCGCCGGGACACTCGGCATTGCGCAAGGCTTGCGCATGAAAAGGCAGTGTGCAGACAAACACTTAGCGGACGACAGCCGCCGCGAACGAAGTTCGCTTTATCTTGCCCTCATTTTCTTTTTCGCTGTTTCTACGCTGTACTACGCTATACTACGATTTCTGAGGACAGCACGCAAACCGGGTCGCGGCCCACTTTGCAGTCTGGTGCCGCGCTTCGGCGGCAATCTCGGTGACAGAAATGGGCACGAGTTTACGCTGCCGGACCGTTTATGCCGCTCGATCCGCCCTAAAAACTGAAGAGAAAGAGGCCGTCGCGCTGCTTCCCTCTTGCGTGATGGGGGCACGTACCGACACAGTCGTCGGCACGAAAATGGAAGGCAGAACATGTTCGGCGGGGGACTCTTCAGCGGGTATTTTCTCGAGGAAGGCGTCCGCACGACCGAGGCGTGGCAGCGGCTTTCCTCGGATGAAGTGCACCAATTTGCGGTGACGCTTGCCGCGAAAATCGATGCGTTCAATGCGTTTTCAAGACCGAGCGAAGCCGAAACCGAGAGGGAGTTGATCGACCCTGTTTTGGCCCTGCTCGGTTGGCACACGCTACCCCAGCAGGAGGCTGGAAAGGGTCGCAAAGACATTCCCGACGCACTTCTTTTCCTCAGCGAAGATGCAAAGAACCGGGCGAAACGACATCGGCATCAGGCCGACCGGTACAAGCATGGTGTGGTTGTCACCGAGTATGAGGCGCGCGAAACCCCTCTCGATCGCGCGAGCGGCAACAAGGAAACGCCGTCGTCGCAGATCATCCGCTATCTCGGTCGCGCTTCGGATGTATCGGACGGAATCGTCCGCTGGGGCCTGCTTTCCAACGGCCGGTTGTGGCGAATCTATTGGGCTGGAGCGCGTGCGCGGGCAGAAGGTTATCTCGAAATCGATGTGCCCTCCGCCGTTTCGGCCGCACTGTCGGCACAGGCGCCGCGAGGCGGTGATGTGCTTCACGGGCTTCGCCTCTTCTTGCTTTTCTTCAGCCGTTCGGCGTTTGAACCGGCAGGCCCGACGGGTGGCAATTTTCTGGATGAGGCGCTTGCTGAAGGTCGTCGTTACGAGGAGCGCGCGACGGCCGCGCTATCCGAAGCCGTGTTTGACCGTGTATTTCCGACACTGGTCAAGGCGTTGGCGGAGCACGATCCCGATGCACAAATAGCGCAAACGTCGTGGCGTTCGGAAGCGAAGGAAGCTGCGCTGATCCTGCTTTACCGGTTGCTGTTCATCCTATTCGCAGAAGATCGCGACCTGCTGCCTGTACGGCATCCTGGCTATGCTTCCTACAGTCTCCGGGCCTTGCGCGATGATGCCGCTCGCCTCGTCGATTCGCGCACCTCGATCTCACCGAAGGCGCTTACTTGGTGGCCGAAGATACGGGCGCTGTTCGAAGCAATTTCAAACGGCGACGCTTCGATGGGTTTGCCTCCGTACAATGGCGGGTTGTTCGAAGACTTGCGCGCGCCAATGCTGTCCCGCGTCTCATTGCCTGATGGCGTATTGGCGGCGCTAATCGATGATTTGTCGCGTGAAGGAGCGGCAGATGTCCGCCGCTATATCAACTATCGCGACCTATCGGTGCAGCAGCTTGGCGCCATCTACGAGCGTCTTCTCGAATATGAGCTCGCCGATGACAATGGCGCCCTCGGCATTCAGCTCAATGCCTTCGCCCGCCGGAATACAGGCTCCTATTACACGCCCGAGGAGCTGGTTCGGCTGGTCTTGCGCCGCGCCGTCGGTCCATTGCTCGAGGAACGCACCGGCGTCTACCGCGCAAAGGCGGAGACCCTTTCCGGCGACCGGAGACCGAGGGCCACGCGGGTGATGGAGCTGGGTGAGACCGATCCCGCGACCGCGTTTCTCAAGCTTCGCGTCTGCGACCCGGCGATGGGATCGGGGCATTTCCTGGTCTCGCTCGTCGATTATCTCGCTGATGAAACGCTGGCGGCGATGGCCGAGGCCGTCGCCGTGGCCCGCGAATCCATCGGAGAGGAAACCTATCGCTCGCCCCTCGCAAAGCAGATCGAAACCATCCGCCGGCATATCCGCGCGCAGGCCGACACGCACGGTTGGGTCGTTGCGACCGACCAGCTCGACGACAAGCATATCGTCCGCCGCATTATCCTGAAGCGGGTTATCTATGGCGTCGATCTCAACCCGATGGCGGTCGAGCTGGCCAAATTGTCCCTGTGGCTGCACTCGTTTACCGTCGGCGCGCCGCTTTCGTTCCTGGACCATCACCTCCGCTGCGGCGATTCACTATTCGGTGAATTTGCGCGACCGGTCGAGGATATTGCCGCGGCACAGGCGGCCATGTTCTTGGCTCCTGTCGTGGCGCGGGCGCGCAACGCCGCAAAAGGCATGATGGTGGTCGAGCAATTGACGGACGCGGACATTGCCGAGGTCAGGACCAGCGCTTCGACCTTCCACGGAGTCGAGGAAGCGACATCCCCGCTCGGTCATTTCATGGACTTCGTTCAGGCGACGCGCTGGCTGTCGCCGATGCCGAAGGAAGAGGAGCAGGTCAAGGTCGCGCTGCTTGCCGGCACGGTGGGTGACACCATCGATCTTCTTGCCGGGAAAGCCGAGCCGCGTGGAAAAGGCGGCTTGGTGAGCGCCGCGAAAACCCTGCTGGAACGCGTAGGACGCTTGGTGGATGAGCGCCGCTTCCTGCATTGGGAGGTCGCGTTCCCTGGCGTCTGGAGCAATTGGGAGAGTGTCGATCCGCCGGGCGGGTTCGACGCGGTAATCGGCAATCCGCCCTGGGACAGGATCAAGCTGGAGGAGGTCGAATGGTTTGAAGCGCGCGTGTCGGAGATCGCGAAATCGACGCGGGCGTCGGATCGGAGAAAGCTCGTTGCGGCTCTGCAAAAGAAAGGCGGAGCCATCGCGAGGGACTACGAGCGTGCCGTCTGGACGGCCGAGGCCGCCGCGCGTGTTGCCAGAGCGCAGGGTTCGTATCCGCTGCTGTCGGGTGGCGATACGAACATTTATTCGCTCTTCGTCGAGCGCGCGCTCAGGCTGATTAATCGAATGGGGATCGTCGGTCTGCTCGTGCCGTCCGGCATCGCCGCCGATAAGGGCGCTTCGGTATTCTTCCGGTCGATTTCCACGACGGGCCGTCTCGGCGCTTTATTCGATTTCGAGAACGGGCGGTCTGGCCACAATGATGGCCCGTTCTTTCCTGATGTTCATCGAAGCTTCAAATTTAGCGCGCTCGTCGTCGGCGGACGAGACCGCAAGTTTCGGGCGGCTGCCTGCGCGTTCTTCCAGCAAGACCCGGAGCGTGCGGAGCGGGAGGCCTTCCCGCTGCGGCCATCCGACTTCGATGCAGTCAATCCCAACACGGGGACGGCCCCCGTATTCCGCACGCCGCGCGACGCCGAAATCACCGTTGGCATCTATGAACGCCTTCCCGTGCTGGTAGATCGCCGTACCGATCCGCCGAACGAAGTTTGGCCCGTGCGGTATGTCAGAATGCTCGACATGACCAACGATTCGGCGCTGTTCAAGACGACCGGGGAGTTGACGAAGGGGGGCGCCTATCGCATCGCCAATTCTGGTCGGTGGAAGAAGGGAAAGAACGAGTGGCTTCCTCTCTATGAAGGCAAGATGGTGCAGGCGTTCGACCATCGGGCGGCAAGCATCGTCGTCAACGAGGTAAACGTCCATCGACCTGCGCAGCCGTCGCCAGCGACGGACGTGCAAAAGCGTGACGCCGCGTGGCGGCCTGAGCCCCAATTTTGGGTCGACTCGGATAAAGTCGATTTTTCCGGCGCGCGGTGGGCGGTCGGCTTCAAGGTTGTTACCGCGCCGACGAATGTTCGGACGATGATCGCCGCTGCAATCCCATGCGCGGCGGTTGGAAACACGCTGCCGATACTGCTTCCCCTCGTTCCCGATCGACCGCCGGCCGGCTCGTCGGAGCGGAAATTGGCGCAATGGAAAGAGGAGGCGGCCGAGTTGGTGAGAAACTACGAGCGCTACGCCATGCTGTTATTGGCCAATCTCAATTCCATCGTCTTCGATTTCGTCGCGCGCCAAAAGGTTCAAGGTCAGCATCTCAAGTTCTATATCGTGGAGCAATTGCCGTTCATTCCTGAGGAAGGATTTCGACGCAAAATCGGCCGCAAGATGACCCATGCGCTTGAGCAGCGCAAGCATCGCCATGTTGCTGAGCGGTTTGTCGCGTTTTCCGCCGGGGAACAGGTATTCGCCTCCGTGCTCCTCACGCATCTTTTCTAGGATCGCCAACGCTGGTGCCGACAGCGGAACACGATGCTCTTTGCTGCCTTTCATGCGATCAGCGGGCACGGTCCAAACCTTGTTCTTGATCTCGCTAGATAACGTGCCAATCACCTCGCCGGTGCGTGCCGCCGTGAGGATCAAGAACTCAAGCGCTCGTGCTGAGACACCGTCCTGGGCGCGCAGCGCGGCCATAAACTCAGGCAGCTCGTCATAGGGGAGGGCAGCATGATGCTTGACCTTGCGCACTTTTGTGCGGGCCGGCAGCAGCTTGTCGAGATGGCCGCGCCATCGCGCGGGGTTCTCGCCCTGGCGATAGCCACGCGCCGTTGCCCAATCGAGCACGGCTTCAATTCGCCCTCGCAACCGAGCGGCCGTTTCCGGCTTCTTCGACCA
Organism: Allostellaceae bacterium; assembly: GCA_035604335.1. Lineage (GTDB taxonomy): Bacteria > Pseudomonadota > Alphaproteobacteria > ATCC43930 > CGMCC-115725 > DASZHJ01. The sequence continues at coordinate 4,689 of DATNIT010000203.1, forward strand.
AAGCGGCTCAATGATCTTCATCACGAGGGTTGTGTCGATGCTCTGGACCGGCAGGGACCCCATGACCGGCTCGGCATAGGTCTTGACCGTGGCGCTCCATTGCGCGGCGTGCTTGGCGTTACGCCAGCCGGCACGATGGGCGGCGATATACTGTTCCGAGCACTCCTTGAACGTCAGAGTTTTGGCGATATCGAGCGTGACCTTGGCGCGCTCCATCCTGCGTGCTTCGATCGGGTCTATGCCCTCGTAGGTAAGCCGCCGGCACTCGGCTGCCCTGGTCCGAGCCTCAGCCAAGCCAAATGTCGAAAGTGAGCCCAGGCCCATCTCTCGCGCTCTGCCGTGAAGCGTGAAGCGGTAAATCCACGACTTCGCGACATGGGCATCGCCGTTGCCAGTCACTTGAAGATACAAGCCCGCGCCATCGGCATACATGCCGGGCCTCTTCGTCCTAAAAACCTTGAGCGCGGTGAGCCTACCCACAAATTGAGCCATGTCCGGCCCGCCAATCTTACCCACATCCTTACCCGCACTGTTGCCGCGTCTACCCACGAATTACGGCGAACGAGAACGGGCATGGATGAGTGAATAATACCGGAAATCGCGCGTTATTTCAACACGTTTTTCGGCAGCGATGAACAACTGCGGACAGTCGGTTTGGCGGATGGGGTGAGATTCGAACTCACGGTGGGCTTGCACCCACGCCGGTTTTCAAGACCGGTGCCTTAAACCGCTCGGCCACCCATCCGCATATGCATTTAGCCCCATTTTCTCAACGCATCTTGAACGTTCGCCGATGCTGCATCGGAGGAACGAAACGCGAAGTGGCACCCGAGTGGACCCAAGGTGGTCCCAACGTTGCCGGCGTCGCGCCCCGCCGCGTTCGCCGACCGTTCCTACCCGCCAAGGACCCCTCGGACAAGGTCCCGATGACCGCGGCGCGCGCCGCCAGGGCGACCACGAGAATCGTCGAGGTGATGATGACGCCGATCACCGCGCTCGCCTCGAGAATGGAGGCCAGTGCGAACCGCCTCAACAGGAAGCCAGCGTTCCGCTGTTCCCGTTCCATAGTAAAATGAACGCCGAGCAGGCCCGCGTGCGCTTATCCCCCCCGCGACACGACAAGCAGCTTCGCAATTTGTACGATCTATTTGGAACGATAGGCAAACTTCGCATTCGATGTCAGACTGCTTGCCGCTCGTTGGGGGCTTGCGCATGAAGCTTTGCTGTGCGGTGAACGGCGAAAGGGTCGAAACCGATATCCCGCCCCGGCTGCTGCTCGCGGACTTCATCCGGCACGAGCTCAAGCTGACCGGCACGCATGTCGGTTGCGAAATCGGGGTTTGCGGCGCCTGCACGGTGATCGTCGACGGCGTGCCGGTGCGCTCGTGCCTGATGTTCGCGATTCAAGCCGACGGAAGCGAGATCCGCACGGTCGAATCCCTGGCGCGGGAGGACGAGCTGTCGCCGCTCCAGGTCGCCTTCAGCCGCCACCACGCGCTGCAATGCGGCTTCTGCACGCCGGGCATCCTCATGGTCCTACAGGCGGTGCGGGAACGAAATGCCTGGCCGCGGACGGAAAAAGAGGCGCGCGACTTGCTGAGCGGCCATCTCTGCCGTTGCACCGGCTATCAGGGCATGGTCGACGCCATCCTCGAGCTGGCCTCGTGAAGCCCGCCGCGTTCGAGTTCCATCGGCCGCGCGATGTCGATGAGGCGCTGGCCCTGCTCGTGCGGCACGGCGAGGCCGCCCGCCTGATCGCCGGCGGACAGAGCCTAGTACCGATGATGAATTTCCGCCTCGCCACGCCGAATATCCTGATCGATCTGAACGGCATCGATGGACTCGCCTTCATCCGCCGTGACGGCGATCTCGTCCGCATCGGCGCCGCGACGCGGCAACAGGATGTGCTGGAGAGCGCGCTCGTTCGGACGCACGCGCCGCTCGTCGCCGCTTCCATCCGGCATGTTGGTCACTATGTCACGCGCTGCCGCGGGACAATCGGCGGCAGCCTCGCCAATGCCGATCCTGCCTCGGAGCTCGTTCTCGCCGCGATCACGCTCGGTGCGAGCCTTACACTCCGCGGCGCGGCTGGAACTCGATCCGTTGCCGCGCAAGACTTCTTTCTCGACACCATGACGACGGCACTGGCGCCGACGGAGATCGTCACGGACGTCGCGTTTCCGGCCGCGCCCGAAGGCACGCGTGTCGCTTTCCGTGAACATGTGCGACGCCACGGCGATTTCGCCATCGCATCGGCAGCGGTCCAGATTTCGCCCGGAGACGGTCGCTTGCGCGCCGGGCTCGGCGCTGTCACTCCGGTTCCTGTCGCCTGCCGGCGGATCGAGGATGCGTTCGACGGGGATGGTCTGCGCGCCGACCTCGACGCGCTCGTCGCGGCCGAGATTGCCGCGGTCGAAATCCTCGCGGACATCCGCGCCGGCGCGGGGCATCGCCGCAGACTCGCGGCGGTTTGCCTCGCCGACTGCATCGGCGAATTGCTCGCATGACCGTGCCGAAGGCAACGTCGTCGCTTCTGCGGGTCGAGGACCGGCGGTTGGTCACCGGCCGGGGTCGCTTCGTCGACGATGTTCATCTCGACCGAATGGTCAATGCGGTTTTCGTCCGCAGCCCGCACGCCCACGCCGAGATCGTGTCGATCGATGCCCGTCGCGCCAAGGACGCCGGCGCGTTGGCTGTCTTGACCGCCGCCGACCTGCCTTTCGCCGGAGAGTCGCTGTTCATTCCGCGCTGGCACCCGAGCGTACGCAAGGTCTTGCCGAAATTCCTGGCAACCGAGCGCGTGCGCCATGTCGGCGAGCCGATCGCAATGGTGCTTGCGGCGGATCGTTACGCGGCGGAGGATTGCGCCGCGCTCGTCGATGTGGAGTACCGTCCGCTCGATACGATCTCGACCTGCACCGCAGCGCTCGCGCACGACGCGCCGCAGCTTCACGGCGCATGGCCCGGCAATGTCGCGGCCTCGTTCACGCATTCCGTGGGCGACGCGGACGCGGCCATGGCAGCCGCGCCGCGGTGGCTCGTGCGCGACTTCCGCTATGGACGGCAGACCGGCCTGCCGCTCGAGACGCGCGGCTGTGTTGCCGATCATGATTCCGGCCGCAACGCCCTCACCCTCTGGACCTCGACCCAGGTTCATTATGCCGTGCGACAGAATCTCGCGATGCTGCTCGGCATTCCCGAATATGACGTGCGCGTCGTCGCTGGCGATGTCGGCGGCGGGTTCGGCTCGAAGTCACGGCCATATCTCGAGGAGATAGTCGTCGCCCATGCGAGCCGCTTGCTGCGCCGGCCGGTCAAGTGGATCGAGGATCGGCTCGAGAACCTTCAGGCGACGACCCATTCCCGTGCCTTCAATACGACGCTCGAGCTTGGCTACGACGCCGACGGCCGCTTCCTTGCATTGAAGGGCCGCATCGTCGCCGATGTCGGCGCCTATGTCTTCACCAGCGGCATCGTCACGGCCGAAGTCGCGTCGAGCCACGCCGCCGGTCCCTACAAGATCCCGAACCTCTCCGTCGAGGTCGTCTGCGTCGGCACCAACAAGACTCCGCTCGCGACCTATCGCGGCTCCGGTCAACCGGAGGCGGCATTTCCGCTTGAATGCCTCATCGACCTCGCCGCTCGGGCTCTTGGGCTCTCGGCGGCCGAGATCCGCGCCCGAAATCTCATTGCTCCCGCCGACCTCCCCTATGGGGTCCAGTCGAGCTACGCCGGCAAGTGCAGCATCGAGAGCGGCGATTTTCCGGCCATGCTGCGGCGCGCGGTCGTCGGTAGCCTCTATCGCGAGGATGTGGAGACCGATGCCGCGGGCCGTCGCGTCGCCTGGGGCCTGGCGGTAGGCCTCGAAAGCACCGGATTCCTCAATTACGAGTCGGCGCGGGTTCAGATCGACGCGCGCGGCAATGTCCTGGTTTTCTCCGGCCTGACGTCGCACGGACAAGGACACGCGACGACCCTCGCGCGCGTCTGCGCCAAGGCGCTCGGTGTCGACGAGGAGCGCGTTACGCTGCGGCTCGGCGACACGCAGCTTCTTCCCTTCGGCCGGGGCACGTTTGCGAGCCGCGGCACCGTCGTCGGCGCCAATGCCGTTCACGGTGCGGCGACCCGGTTGCGCGAGCGTGCGCTTGTCTATGCCGGGCATCTCCTGCAGAGCGATCCGGCGACGCTCACCATCGCCGGCGGACGGATCCTGCGCGCGACGGGCGAAGCAACGACGCTCGGCCTCGGCGATATCGCCCGCGCGGTGCAGCCCTATGGCCAGCTTCACGAAGGCGCCTTGGCGCTCGAGGAGACCTTCATCTTCGACACGCGCAACCTCCTAACCTTTGCGCTGTCGGTCCACGTCGCCAAGGTCGCGCTTGAGCTGCGCACCGGCGAGTATCAGGTCGTCGATTATTTTGTCGTGCACGACACAGGCGTGATGCTGGACCAGAAGATCGTCGAGGGTCAGATCATTGGCGCAGTGGTCGATGGCATTGGCGGCGCAATGCTGTCCGAGATCTTATACGACGGCGAGGCGCAGCTTTTGACCGGCGGCATGGCGGATTACCTGGTGGCGACGGCGGCGGAGGCGCCGCGCGTTCGGCTGGAACACGTCACGACGATTCCGACGACAAATCCCTTGGGCGTTCGCGGCGTCGGCGAAGGCGGCATCATCCCGGTGGCTCCCGCCATCATCAATGCGCTGAGCCGGGCGATCGCACCGACAGGCGCCGTGCAGGAACAGGGCCTGTTCCGGCTGCCGCTCACGCCGGAAGCCGTGCTCGCGGTCATCGACGCCGCCTCTTCGCAGCGCCGGACCTGATCCGCGGTCATGCCGGAAAGCTGGCCTCGTAATGCGCCCAGATCTGGCCCGCCGTCGCGAACCAGACCTCCTTCCGGCTGCGCATGTGCGCCAATGCCTTCCTGAGATGGCGCGCGCGGAAGGGCGCGCCCGAGAAGAACGGGTGCAGGACTATGCACATCATCCGGCCGTTGCCGTCGAAGGTCTCGTAGAGCTCGTCGAATTGATCGACCATGACCTGCGCCAGTTCAGGTGCGGTGTAGTGACGGGCGACGACGCCGATGAGGTCGTTGATCTCGGTCGAGGTCGGCACCGAGCCGATCGGTCCGTGGATCGTGTTGAGTCGGCTGGGCTGCTCGTCATTGAGCCAGTCCGCCACGTAGCGCACGCCGAGCTCGGCGAGAATATCCAGCGTCTGCAGCGATTCGGCTGCGGCCGGGCCGAGCCAACCGAGCGGCCGCTTGCCCGAGAACGACTCGATCGTCGACAACGTCGCCAAAATGATCGCGCGCTCGTCCGCTTCGCTCTTGCCGGTGAGATGCTCGCTATTGGTGAGTCCGTGTCCCACGAGCTCCCAGCCCATCTCGACGCAGGCCTTCACCACCTGCGGGTAATGCACGCAGGCCTGGGCGTTGAGCGCGACCGACGCGGGGAGCTCCAGCTCCTTGAGGATCTGGGCGAGGCGCCAGAACCCGACCCGCGGACCGTAATCGCGCCAGGTGTGATTGGCGATGTCGGGAACCTGTGCCGGCCGTGCCGTCGTGAGCCCGACCCCAGCCGTGCTGTCTTCGCGGAAATATTCGACGTTGTTGGTGATCCAGACCGCGAGCCGCGCGTTGTTCGGCCACGTCAGTTTCGGCCGCTCGGTGATCGGCACGAACGGGCTGCGCTCGAAGTATTTCATCTTGTCTTTCGTTCCGCGACGAAGCTCAGGGCGTGAAGCCGTCCCAAATTGCGAATCCAAGCCCGGTCACGCCGTGGCGCGCCGGGATGTAGTCGATGACGGTTGCCTTGCGGCGAAGGAAGGCCCCCGCGGCCGCGATCCAGGCGCGGATCTCCCCCGTGCCGCTGCGCATCGTGTCCGAGTCGAACGTGAAGAGGGATTTGAGTTGCTCGCCATCTCCGCGCTCGATGCGCTCCAGGACCCAGCGATCGAGCGGCTCGTCGATCCATCCCGCGCGCGGACCGAGCGGGCAATGCGAAAGCCCGCCCGATCCGTAGAGCCCAACGCGCTCGGGCCGTCGCTCCAGAACGTCGTGCAAGGCGCGGCCGAACTCATAGCACCGTTCGGCGCTCGGCTGCGGCGCATGGTAGCCGTTGACGAAGATCGGCAGCGTGCGCAGGCCGGTCTTGTGCGTCTCGAGCACCTTGGCGATGCGCGAGAACGCGTGTCCCAGGCCGCCCGCCGGCTTGCCGGTCGCGCGCACCTCCTCGACCGACGCGGGATCGAAGCCGCGCTTCATCAGCCCGGCGAGGATCGCCCTCCCCACCTCCGCGTTGGAGCGCATCGTGATGTGGTTGTCCTCGAGCTTTTGCCCGATCCAGGTGATGCTGGTGGAGCCCGTCGCCTCGCTTCCCGTGAAAATCGCGAAGGCCGGGTTGAGCGCCTTGGTGAAGACTTCGGTCTGATCGTCGCCGATGATGACCAGCAGATCGAGCCGGGCGGCCGCGATGCGGTCGCGCAGGGCGGCGAACGCCTTCTCGATCCGCGCGACATAGCCGCGCACGACATCGGTCGTTTCGAGCGCGAATTCCGGCGGCTGGGGTACGCCCTTGGTCAGGCCGCGATGGATGGCGGGCCAGGCTTCTGCCGGCGCGAACATGTTGGGCGCATGCGACGAGGCAAGACCAAGGACAACAGGCATCGGTTCCGCCTCCCGGGGTCGGCACCATCGGCGGCAATAGTTTCAAAAACGGTGCGGGATGGCAACATCACGGCGCGTCGTTCCGGTTGACCCGTCTGCGGAGACGATCCAAAATCCATATCGGAACGGGCCTATCATGGACAACAGCGCGCCGAAGCTCGGCCAAGACTTTTCCCGATCCGGGATCGGCGCCGCGCCTTCGTTGGACGGCCGGCCCCCGAGCAGGCCTACCGCGCGCGACACCCCGACGGCTGGCGCTCCGATCTACGAGCGGGTGCTGCGGCCGCTGCTTTTCCGGCTCGAGCCGGAAGCGGCGCATCGCCTGGGCCAGTTCGCCCTAAGCCGGAGCTTCCCGTGGTCGTTGTTACGGCCGCGCGGCAACGACCGTCTCAAGGTCAGCGTCAACGGCTGGGAGCTCGCCTCGCCGATCGGTCTCGCCGCCGGGTTCGACAAGAACGGCGACGCGGTGCCGGGGTTGCAGCATCTCGGCTTCGGCTATTTGACCATCGGGTCCATCCTGACCGATCCGTCGGCAGGACATCCACGGCCGCGGCTCATCCGCTATCCCGAAACCGAGGCGATGGTGAATTGCTACGGCCTGCCGAGCGATGGCCTCGACGCCTGCGCCGCCAAGTTAAGTGCGCTGTCTGCACGGCGCCGGCGGTTGCCGCTCATCGCCAACATCCACGCCGAGAGCGTCGCGGATTACAGCCGATGCGTTGCCGCGCTTGCGCCCCATGCCGACGGAATTGAATTGGCGCTGCGCTGCCCGAACCGCTCTGGCCACATCGAGGTCTATCCAGTCGAAGATCTCGACGATCTCCTGGGGACACTGCGCCGACAATTGCCAAACAAGGCGCTGTTCGTGAAACTGCCGCCATATGCGAACGACGAGGAGAAGCAGAACCGGCTCGCGCTCGTCGAACGCGCAATCCATTTTGGCCTGACCGGCGTCACGATCCCCGGCAACTGGAATGTCGAGGAGAAGCGCCTCTCGCGCGGACGCGGATCGCTGAGCGGACGGCCGACCTTCGCAAACAACCTCAAGATCGTGCGGGAGATCGCCGCGGTCGCCAAGGGACGCATCGCCATCAAGGCGAGCGGCGGCGTTCACACGGGCGGGGATGCGTTCCAATTGCTCCAGGCCGGAGCGTCGATGATCGACATCTTTACCGCGCTCGTATACCGCGGCTGGAACGTCGCGGCGAAGATCGAGGCCGAATTGCTTGGCCGGATGGACGAGACCGGCGTCGCGACCGTGGCGGAGCTGATTGCGGGCGGCGGCCGTTGATCGCGCGGCCACGATGACGACGCAGACGCGCGAGGTTGCGGCCGACAGCATCGCGCATATCGTCATTCAGAACGTCGCCAAGACCTACGCGTCCCCGCGCGGCGACGTGCGCGCGCTCGAGGATGTTTCATTCAGGATCGGGAAGGGCGAATTCGTAACCCTGCTCGGCCCCAGCGGCTGCGGCAAATCCTCGCTCCTCAGGATGATCGCCGGGCTCGACACAGCGACGTCGGGCAGGCTAACGCTTGCCGGCGAGGCGATCACGGGGCCGGTCGCGGGTCTCGGCATGGTGTTTCAGAAGGACGTGCTGCTGGACTGGCGCACCGTGCTGCAGAACGTGATGCTGGCGGTGGAACTGCAAGACCTACGCAAGGCCGATTATCTCGATCGGGCGACGCGGCTGCTGACGCTGTTCGGTCTCGGCGATTTCCTCCAGAAGCATCCGTGGGAGCTTTCCGGCGGCATGCGCCAACGCGTCGCGATCTGCCGTGCGCTTGTCACCGATCCGAGCCTGCTTCTGATGGACGAGCCGTTCGGCGCGCTCGACGCGCTGACGCGAGATGCGCTCAATCTCGAGCTTCAGGATATCTGGATGCAGTCGCGCAAGACCATCGTCTTCGTCACCCACAGCATCGCCGAGGCGATCCTGCTTTCGGATCGGGTCTGCGTCATGGCCACGCGTCCGGGGCGCGTCGTTGAGGTGCTCGATATCGACTTTCCCCGGCCGCGTGCGCTTGCTGTGCGCGAAAGCGCCGCCTTCTCGTCCCACACGCGCCGGGTGCGGCAGATCTTCGAGGGCTTCGGTGTGTTTCAGCATGACCGGTCCTAGCGCCGCCGGCTGGCTGAAACAGCCGCCCGCATGGCTCGTCCTGACCGGCTTGCTGTTGCTGTGGCAATTGGCGACGTGGGTGTTCGAGCCGTCGGCGTTCATCCTGCCCGATCCGATCGCCATCGGACGCGCCTTGATCCAGAATCCGGGCATGTATCTCGTCAACACCTATTACACCGCCGCCAACACACTGGAAGGGTTCGGATTGTCGGTGATCATCGGCTTCGGATTGGCGCTCGGCATCGTCTATTCGCGCTTCCTCGAGGCGACGGTCTACACCACGCTCGTGGCCATCAACAGCATGCCGAAAGTGGCGTTGGCGCCGCTCTTCGTGGTATGGATGGGCACGGGCCAAGCGTCGAAGATCGCGATGTCGTTTCTTGTCGCCCTCTTCGCGATCGTGATCGACGCCGTGCTCGGCCTGCGCACGCTCGACACCGAGATCATCGATCTCGGCCGCTCCATGCGCAGCTCGGAGCTCAAGCTCCTGTGGAAGATCCGCCTGCCGAACGCGATGCCGAGTCTCTTCGCCGGCATGAAAGTGGCGATCGGCCTGTCGCTGGTGGGCGTGCTGGTCGGCGAGTTCGTCTCGGCCCAGCGCGGCCTCGGCTATGTCATCATGTCGGCACAAGGGGCCTTCGATACGCCGCGGGTGTTCGTTGCCATCCTCTTGCTGTCGCTGCTCGGGACAATCTTGTTTCACACGATCGTGCTGATCGAACGGCGCGTCATCCCGTGGCATGTGTCGCAACGCGCCGCGCACTGATCTGCGGTCCGAAGTTTGAAGGAGGCGGGGTAATGAGTCGATCGCATCGCATAGGCCGCCGGAGCCTGATCGGCGGCGGCGCCGTCGTGCTGTCCGCGCCTTGGGTGTCGAAGGCCAATGCCGCCGACAACCTGACCTTGCGGCTCGACTTCACCGCTTCGGGCCTGCACGCGCCCTTTTATGTCGGCCTGGCCCATGGCTGGTTCGCCAAGGCCGGCATCGAGCTGTACATGGAAAACGGCAGCGGGTCGACCGCGACAGTGCAGTTGGTCGCCGCGGGCTCTTTCGATCTTGGCCTTCATTCCCTGGCGCCGCTCGCAGTCGCCCGTGCCAAGGGCATTCCGATCATCTCGGTGGCCGGCTTCGTGCGCAAGGGTGAGCTCGGCTTCCTCGTCCCGCGGGATAGCGGGTGGAAGTCGCCGAAGGATTTGATCGGCAAGAAGGTCGCCTACTCCGCCGCATCGCAGGAGGGGCCGTTCGTCCGCTCCTTCCTGCAACAGAATGGCGTGCAGGACGATCAAGTGGAGCTTGTCAATGTCGACGGGCCGTCGCGATACGCCGTCTATTTCACGGATAAGGTCGATTCGCTGCTCACCACCGTTCCCGGCGTGATGCCGATCGCGGCGGAGCGTCGTCCGTCCTCGGCGATTCTGCTCGCCGATTTCGGGCTCAACATTCCCGGTCTTGGCATGAGCGCGCTGGTCGATACGCTCGCCCGGAAGAAGGACGCCTTCCGCCGCTTCGTCAGCGTCGTCTGCGGGGCCTGGACCTACATCCTCGACGGCCACGAACAGGAGGGTGCGGAAGCGGTCTTCGCCAAGAACTCGAGCGGAGCTTTCACCGTCCCGATGATGTCGGAGCAAATTCGCCTGTTCAAGCCGTTCTTCTACACCGAAGCGACCAAAGCCATGCCGATCGGATTGCAGAGCGAGATCGATTGGGCGCAGACTTTGAAGTCCATGGAAGAGGCGAAGGTCATCCCGCCGGGCAGCAAGCCTTCAGATTACTTCACCAACGACTGCATCGACAAAGCGATCTTGGACAAGGTGGCAAGCAATTCCTACTGAGGGGCGGGACGGACGCATGAAACGGCCGGATTTCCTCGAGGCGTTCGCCCGTCATCGCGGCGGCGCCCCGACCATCACAGGTCCGGGTCTGATGACGCGCGAGCTTTTCGCTGCGACCGGCGAGGACCCCACCATTTTGTACAATATGGAGATGCCGTATGCGACGGCGATGTGCCTCGGCCTCGCCATGGCGCGTCCGATGCAGCGCATCGTCGCGCTGGAGGGCGACGGCTCGCTGATCTCGGCGCTCGGCATCCTCACCACCATGGCGCGGCACCGCCAGCCCAATCTGACGCTCATCGTGCTCGACAACGCGTCCTATTCGACCTTCGGCGCGGGCATGATCTCGGCGACGGCGGCGGGCGTCGATCTCGCCGCCGTGGCACGCGGCTGCGGTCTCGACAGGACGCTGAGCGTGACGACGCTCGCTCAGGCCGAGACGGCGCTGCCCCGTGTCCTCCGCGAGGACGGCCCGTGGGTGCTGATCGCCAAGGTCGAGCCGCAGGGCGAGCCCGATCCGCGCTTTGCGCGCAATTCTCCTGACGTCATGGAGCAGGCGCTCGACTTCGCTCGCATGTTGCGGCGGAGCGCCGCGAGCGCGGGAACGCCGCGCAACGCGCGACCAACGCCGCCGGGGATGTCGGCGTCCCACCGCTATGATGTCGCCCGCATCTTCGCGGACAGCCTCAAGACGAACGGCATCGCCCTCTCGGTCATGCTGCCCGACTCCGTGCTGCATCCGCTGAACGAGCTTCTCCTCGCCGATGCGACGGTCGCGACGGTGTCGTGCTCGCGTGAGGACGAAGGCATCGCCATCGCCGCCGGCGCGGGATGGGGTGGATGGCGCTCCGCCGTCAGCATGGAAGGCTCGGCGATCGGCATGTCGGGACTGATCCTCGCACGGGCGGCGATCCAGCGCTCGCCGACCCTGATCCTGGCCAGCCACACTACGGTGCTGGGCGAGCGGTTCGGCTACCACGCAGCGACACGCGCGGTGACGCAGCCTGTTCTCGATGCCTTGCGTATTCCCTACCACGTGCTGCGCGACGCCGATGAGATCCCGCACGTCGTCAAGCGCATCGTCCAGACGATGGAAGGGCAAAAAATCCCGGCCGCGATCCTGGTGCCGCCGTTCATTCTCATGGCGGATTAGGGAAGCAGCCGCGGATACCTCCTTTCTTTCGTTATCTTTGTCCGAACACCTGAAGCCCGAAATGCCGGGCGACGAACGCGACCGCCACAATGATCGACGTGGTGATGACGCCGATCACGGCGGCCCCTTCGAGGTTGGACGACAGGGCGAATTGCATCATGAGAAGGGACAAAGTTTGACTGTCGCCCGACGCCAGAAAGATGATCGTCGAAATGTCGCGCAGTGCGGAGATGAAGACGATCACGAAAATGCTGACCAGCATCGGCCGTATCAGCGGCAGCACGATGCGAACGAAGGTGGTGAACGACCCGGCGCCGCAGACGCGGGCGGATTGCTCGAGCTCGCGCGAGATCTGCCCGATCGAGGTTTTGATCATGTGGACGCCGATCGGCATCTGGGCGATGACGATGATCAAGATCAGCGACAGCAGGCTGCCGTAGAAGATCGCCGACAGCGCCGGCACGGTCAGGATGATCCACAGCATCGAAATGCCGAGCAGGATTCCGGGGATCGACCACGGCAGCCAGGCCAGAAGATCGATGATGCGCCGCCCGGGAAGACTGGAACGGAGGACGATCTGGGCGATCCCCGCGTAAATCAACACCCCGCCGATGCCCGCGCCGGTGGCCACGATCAGCGAGTTCCGCAGCGCCTTGGCGAAGAGAGGATCGTTCAGGACTTCGGCCCAGTGGCCGAGGCTGAGAGGCGACGGGATCGTGAAGAACCCGAACAGCTTCATGCAGGATCCGACCGCGAGCATGAACAGGGGAAACGCGAGCGATACCGCAACGAGCAGGAAGAGCGCGGCCGAAATGAAATATCTGGAGCGCCCGAGCCGCAGCGGCTGGGAGCTCGCGCCGCGGCCGAGGATGGTGGCGTAGTCGAAGCGGATGCTGATCCGCTGATAGGCGACGGCGATCAGCATCAAGAAGAACATGATAAAGGTGCTGAGCGACATCGCCGCCTGGAAATTGGGCGGCTCCAACGACACCAGGTCGTAAATTCGAGTCGAGTACACCCAGATGTTGACCGGCTGGCCGAGAAGCCGCTCCACCTCGAAGGTTTCGAGGCTCTTGATGAAGCCGGCGAGCGCGCCCGTGAGGATGGCGGGCGCCAGGATCGGCAGCGTGACCAGGCGGAACACCGTGAAAGGCTTAGCGCCGCACATGCGGGCCACCTCCTCGAACGAGGAATCCAGTTGGCGGATGGCGGGGGCGAGCACCACGACCATCACGGGGATGGAGGAGCTGAGCACCTGTACCCACAGGATGCCCGCGACGGAGTAGATGTTGAATGGCGCCGATGTCACGAACGGCAGCGTTTTCGCGAGTTGGTTCAGCAGCCCGTAGGTTGGGCTGAGCAGCAGAATCCAGCTCAACGTGACCGGCAGAACGGGCACGAAGAATGTCGTCCACAGGGCGAATTCGATGAAGCGGCTGCCCGGGATTCGGACGCGGATCAGTAGCCAGGCGATAAGGAAGCCAATGATTGCCGCAAACGGGGCACGGAGCGCCAGGAGGAAGCTGTAGGCGATGGCGGCGCGGTTGATGGCGCTATCGATGAAGACGGCATGCCACAAATTGGCCTGAAGCGAACCGATCACCACGAGCACCACCGGAGCCGCCGTCGCGGCTGCGACCAACGTCAGGGTGAGCAATCCGAGAAAGAGTTGGAACGGCCGCGTGGAGACCCAGCCGCGATGTTCCGTCGCGGGTCTTGCCGGCTCGTCACTTGCGGCCATCACGTCAAGCCGGACCCCGTTCGATGGAATTGCCGCGCGCCTCGGCGCCGGCGGCGAGTCCGGCGCTCACCTAGCGTGGCAGCTCCTGCTTGAGCGCGTTGATGTGAGCCGATCGCTCGCCGATGTAGTAGCTATAGACATAGTCGTCGACCGCATACTTCACGTTCGGGTTAACGCGAACATAATCGGGCACGGCTGCGCCAGTGTTGACGTCCGTCCGCAAGCTGGTCTCCATCATATTCGTTTCGTAAATCTCTTGCGCTTCCTTCGTCCCGATCCAGTTGGCGAAGACCTGGGCCGCATTCGGGTGCGGCGTGTTCTTGAACAGCATCACGGCGCCGAAGCCGCCGGTCAGGGGCGCGCCGCCAAAGCCGTCGTTCACGTTCACGGCAGCGATCGGAAGACCCTGCTTGCGATAGATCTCGACCGCAAACGGCACCAGCCCGATACCAAGAGGATATTCTCCGCGCGCGACCCATTCGGCCAGCTGCCGGCTGTCGGTCGACAATTTCACGTTCTGACCGACATAAAGCGTCTTGGTGTAGGCGTCGCCCATCACCTTGCCCAGATAGGCCACCGGCGTTTCGCCGGGGCCGCTGCTGCGCACGTCGAAGGATACGATCTTGTCCTTGAATTCCGGCTTCAGCAGGTCGTTCCAGGCCGTGATCGGCGTCTTGATCACGGACGGGTTCTCGAACAGGAAGGTGAACACCCATTCGGTGAACTGGAAGGCGCATTTCGGGTCGTTCGGTCCGGTCCCCGTGGCGCTCAGCTCGTTCAGCTTGGGCGCGCCCAGCCGCCACACGCCCGGCTTGAGCAGCTCTGGATCGACGAGCTTCCCGTTCATATCGAGAAGTTGCCCGCGTGCGGCAAAGACCCAGCATGTCGACATGCCGCCGATATGTGCATCGATGGACAGCTTGCCGGCCTTAAATTCCGAGTCGATGCGGGCCATGATCGCGCCGGTCGTCTCGCCAAAATAGTTGAGCGTGATGCCGTGTCGCGCCTTGAACGCGGCGCTCAATGCGGCGCGCAGGGGCGGCGAGGGCGGCCCGGTGACGTTCAGCTCGCCCTCGATGAGCGCTGCTTTCTGTATTTCGGCCCATTTTGCCGGATCGGCGACTTGCGCCCCCGCGCTCGTGGTCAGCGCGGCAACCAAGGTCAGCACGGCGAAAACGAGCGTTAGTCGGCTCAGCATCGATTTAAACTCCGAGGGAGGGCCGGCGCCTCAGGCGTTCGCTAGCTCCGGCTTGAGCGCGGCGTAGGCGCGGCGGAACATCTCGTTGACGTGGTCCTGGGCCGTACAAGGCGCGAATTGCGGGGGACGGTCGTGGCTGACGCAGGTCGGCAGCGCTTCGATGATCGCGGAAGGACGCGGCCCAAAAAAGAACGGGATCGAAAAGCGGTCCCGGCCGGACGCATTGTTCATGACGCGATGGAGATTCGAATTGTAGAGGCCGTTGGTCCAGCGTGCGGTGAGATCGCCGAGATTGACGACAAACGTGCCCGGGATCGGCTTGGCGCTGATCCAATCGCCGGCGGCGTTGCGCACCTCGAGGCCGCCGACATCGTCCTGCGCCAGCAAGGTGACGCCGCCCCAATCGGTATGCGCACCGGCGCCCATCTGGTTGAAGGCCGCCGAGGCGGGCTGCGGGGGATATTTGAGCATGCGCAGCGTCGTGTTCGGCATGTCGAACATCGGCGCGAAATAGTCGATTGGCAAATCGAGCGACAGCGCGAGCATCCGCACGACGCGCATGGACAGATCCGAGATCGCCGCGTGGTAGGCGAGCACGTCCTCGCGGAAGCCGGGCATGTTGTCGGGCCATTGATTGTAGCCATAGCCGCGGATCGCTTTGCCGGCGTAGGGGTGATCCGGACCGATCTCGGTGCCGATGAAGAACGCCTCTTTCAGGTCTGGCGGCGATGCCTTGGCCTTCGGATCCTGGCTGTCGGTGACTTGCACGCCGATCGGCTCGTAGCCGACCATGGTCGGTGACTTCGTCATGTGGATCGCCATTTTCTGCCCGAGCGGCAGGTCGAAGAAGCGACTCGCCCAATCGAACTGTCGTGCGATCAACGTCTCGGAGATGCGGTGGTTCTTGATGTAAAAGAAGCCCGTCTCGCGACAGGCCTTGTGTAGCTCCCACGCGATCGTCCGGTGCGTCTCGGCGGCCGCGGTGAAGGTGCCGGCGAGATCGATGACCGGAATGTGGTCGGCGGCCTTCGGCGGCGTGTAGATGATCATGAAGCCATGCCCCTTCAAACGGGCATTGATCTTGGTCGCGTTCGTAAATAAATTCAAGTTTGCGAAAAGAGCAACGTCGGGGCGGAGCGTGCCCTCGGTTTCGCTGCCGGCACGCATTGCATGGCGCCGATCCGATGGATTATGACTACGCCATTGTCGGTGGCGACCCGGCCGGCTGCGTCCTCGCGAACCGATCGAGCGCGACGCCGGCGACGTCGGTGCTGCTGATCGAGGCCGGCGTCGGCACGCCTCCGGAGAATGTCCCCGCCGACATTCCGGACATGTTTCCCCGGCCACGCTCAATCCCAGATACAAATGGATGAAGCTTCTGGCACCAAAGCAAAATATTGACATGCCGCAAATTGCGGCCGCCCTCGCCGAATGGTCGGACGCCACGCGGACCTCGCAGGTCGAGTGCCGTTGATCCAAGGCGGGCATCGGGTGCGTGTGCAGTTCGGGTCCGATCTCTCCGGTGGCTCGGCCTTAGCGGCTGTCAAAGTCGTTCAGAAACGAGCCGTACACCCAACCCTCCTGCTTGTGCTTGCCGTCTTCACCCCCGATTCGAACGAGCACCCAGTAACCGCGTCGCTCCACTGGCGTGACTTCTTTGTCGCGCGGCAGTGTTGTGATCACCGCAGTCTCCGTTGAGGGGCCGGCGCGAACTTTCGCCGAAGAGACGCCGATGATCGCGCGGCGTTCCGCGACATGCGCTCGCTCCGGCACCGGCAACTGGGCTTCCGTCGGCGCGCCGGCTCTGCCGCGAAACGGCTCGATCGCAGTTGCAATGAGCTGGTCGATCTTCGGCCACCAGCGGTCGACGATCATCGGCTCGACGCGCGGATAGAACACCGCCGCCGCCACCGCCGCCGCCGCCAAGCACGCGGCTAGAACGCCACCGCGGATAAGGCGACGCGCGATGTCCGCTTGACGTTGCCGGTCGATCACTTTGGAAAAGGCGCTCTTGGTATTGGCAACAGGCACCGTTTTTTGCCATTCCGCCCGTGCCGCCAAGAGCCGCTGCGCCTCTTCGGCTTTCCAGGCTTCTTCCGCCTTCTCAAGAGTGGCCTGGGCCTCCAAGGTCCAGCGTTCGCGCGCCTGCTTGGCGGACGATCGCGCCTGAGCCACCTCTGCCTCACGATCGGCGAGGGCGGCCTCCATCGCCGCCAGCTTGTCGCGCAGGCAGCGTCGTTCGACATCGGCGGCCGGATCGCGAGCGGCCTCGGCCTCAGTGCGGACCTCCGCCAACGCGGCCTCCGCCCGCTCGAACCGCGCCGTCGCCTTCGCGAGCGCCAACGCAGATTGCTCCCGCCATTGTGCCTCGGCCGCAGCGAGCCGAACCGCCTCGTCCGCCCTCCAGGCTTCCGCCGCGTTTGATAAGGCCGCCCGGGTCTCCTCCTCCCAGCGTTCGCGAGCCTGTTCGATTCGTTCCTGTGCGCGCCCTTCCGACCTGGCCGCACGACCATCCTGTTCCGTTTGCCACGTTGCACGGCTCTTCTCAAGGTTCGCCGCGGCCTCCGCCGCGGCTTCGGCCAGGCGCTCCTCAAGCTCGGCTTCCCAGGTCGATCGGGCTGCGGTCAGCGCGGACTCGATCCTCTGCTTGGACCTTTCTGCCCAGGTATGCTCGAGCCTTTGCCGCATCTCGGCCAGCTCGGCCTCACGATTGACGAGGGCGGCCTGCATCGCCGCCAGCTCGTCGCGGAGCCGGCGCTGCTCGACATCGGCGCCCGTATCGCGCGCGGCCTCGGCCTTAGCGCGGGCCTGCGCCAACGCCGCCTCCGCCCGTTCGAACCGCGCCGTCGCCTCCGTGAGTGCCCGCGCAGATTGCTCCCGCCAGCGCGCTTCAGCCGCAGCGAGTCGAGCCGCCTCGTTTTGCTTCCAAGCGTCCTCGGCGTTTGATACGGCCGCGGCGGTCGCTTGCTGCCACCACTCGTGAGCCTGCTCGCTGCGTTCCCGCGCGAGCTCTTCGGACCTGGCGAAGCGGTCGTCCTGTTCCGCCTGCCACGCTGCGCGGCTCTCCTCAAGGTTAGCTGCGGCCTCCGCCTTGGCTTTGGCCAGGCGCTCCTCGAGCTCGGCTTCCCAGGCCGACCGGGCTGCGGTGAGCGCAGCCTCGATCGCCTGTTCGGACCTTTCTGCCCCGACATGCTTCAGCTTTTGCCGCGTCTCGGCCAGCTCGGCCGCGCGATCGGCGAGGGCGGCCTGCGTCGCCGTCAGCTCGCCGCGCAGGGAGCGAAGCTCGACATCGGCCTGAGCGCGCATCTCGGCCAACGCCGCCTCCGCCCGTTCGGACCGCACGGTCGTATCCGCGAGCGCCCGTGCGGATTGCTTCCGCCAGCGCGCCTCGGCCGCGGCGAGCCGAACGGCCTCGTCAGCCTTCCACGCTTGCTCCGCGTTTGACAGGGCCGCCGTAGCCGCTTGCTGCCAGCGTTCGCGAGCCTGCTCGGTGGCCGAATGTGCCTGAGCCAGCTCGGCCACGCGATCGGCGAGGGCGGCCTGCGTCGCCGTCAACTCGCCGCGCTGGCAGCGAAGCTCGACATCGGCCTGAGCGCGCATCTCGGCCAACGCCGTCTCCGCCCGTTCGGACCGCGCGGCCGCCGCCGCGAGCGCCTGCGCGGATTGCTCCCGCCAGTGCGCCTCGACCGCGGCGAGCCGAACGGCCTCATCTACCTTCCAAGCTTGCTCCGCGTTTGACAGGGCCGCCGTAGTCGCTTGCTGCCAGAGGTCGTGAGCCTGCTCGATGCGTTCCTGAGCGCGCGCTTCCGACTTGGCCAAGCGGTCTTCCTGTTCCGCCTGCCACGCCGCGCGGCTCTGCTCGAGGTTGGCCGCGGCCTCCGCCGTCGCTTCGGCTATGCGCCCTTCGAGCTCGGCGTCCCTGGCTGTTCGAGCTGCGCTCAGCTCAGTCCCACGGTCGGCGAGGGCGGCCTGCATCGCCGCCAGCTCGTTGCGCAATCGACGAAGCTCGGCATCGGCGACGAGATCCGCCGCGCCGTCCGGCGTCGCAATCGCGTCAGGCGGCGACCCGGGCGTGGCATCGCCGCATGAGACGGGAAAATCGAGCACCGCGAGCGTGGCGCCATAGTCGTCGTCGAGGCTGATGATCCTGATTGCAAGAGAATGCGCCTCTGCCATGCCTTCTGGGGGCACGTAGACGAGACCGTCCAGCTCGTCGAGCGTCAGCGACCAGGTTCGGTCGCCATTATTGCGGCCCTTGGATAGGCGGGCCCGTGTGGGCAGACGCTCGACTCTCAGCGAGAGGTGCTTGTAGCCCTCATACGGTGACAACAATGGGGCGAGGTCGAGAGGAACAGCGCTTGGCGCGACCTTCACTCGAACCATCGCGCGCGTCAGCTCCGCCACACGGTTCGCTCCTGCGGCAACCGGCTTCTTGGCAAATCCGCTCACTGGTTGCGCCGTTGCGCCGGGCTCCATCATTGCCGGTTTGAGGTCGGCGCCGGACACTCTCGCCGTCGAGGGGGTATTCATTGCCATGTTGGATGAGGTAATCGTCCGTCACATACCCGGCGACAGGAATGGCGACGCCACCCGCTTTGCTCGGATGCGGAAATTCGTCCCCCGCCCCGTCGTTGGCTGAAAAAAATTCGATGACCTCATCCGTATCGCCGAGCGCGCATGCAGACCGTCCTTAGTCATAACACGCGCTCAGCAGCTTTCGACCGAACGGCACAAGACCTGGTTGCTGCCTTCGCTGCGCGTCGTGCGAGACGCACCCGACCTTGGCGAGATTGACGAAGGAGATTTGAATTTCATCGTGGCTCGCGTTCAGTTCCTTGCATGCCCGATCCGCTAAATTGACGATGTCAGGCCCGCTATAGCTGGACATCCACACGAGTAGGCGCGCGTCCAATGGATCGAGTTGCCTTATGGCGTCTATGAATGACTGCCGTACGTTCCCAGCCCTTGACGGGTCCATCGCGGCGGCAAGAAGACGCCCCCACAAGTCTTGCAGTTCTGGTCGACTTTCGTCGTAGGCTGCGCGCAAAAGCGGGATCGCGAGTGCCGGCGTAACAGGTTCCGGCTCTCTCACGCCGCGTTCGGCAAGGAGCTTGGTGAGCAGATTGTCGTATTGCGATGCGATCGCGGAGCGGACAAAGCAAAGCGGATCCCCGATGACGAGACCGGCCGCATCTTCCGGCACGGTGCCCAACACTCGACCGACGTAGCCGGCCAGCTTGTGACCGGCCTCGACAATTGTCATTCCAAATGTCGAGCGATCCTGCGCCGACTTGGCCCGTTCTTCGCTTGCCCGAATGAGATTGTCGGTCATCCGTTCACCTGCTTTGAGACGGCATCGTCGGCATCCTGGGCGTTGCGTCGGCGACGAGACGCGTCGGATGCCGGCCTGCGATCTTGCTCCTACACGACGCGGAAGATCTCCTCCGCGTGCATGCGCAATGAAACCACCGCTACCGCTAAGCGAATGTGAAACCAATAATCGGGCCTATCGGGATTTTCGTCGAATTTTGTTCTTCCTGCGCAGAACGCGGATCACGAGCCATGCCGGGGTTAGACCCCGAATGCGGCCTGCCGCAGTGGATACGACAGCCCTTCCGCCGGGGACGGACAATGAGGAACGGTGGTTTCAGCGACGAACAGATTTTCGGCAACGTGCATGAATTGAAAAGCACGAGGCGCGAGGCTGTCGCCGCTTTCGGTGCAGCAACGGATCTAACAACGATATCGTCGTGACCGACTTTAATGACAAAAATGACGTGTCAGGCGAATTCCCAGAGGCCAGGCGCGACTCATCGCCGCGGGTAGCAACCTCGTACTTTCCACCCCTTGGACCCTCGCCGACACCTGGACTGTGTGGAACGCAATAGGATATGCATGACGTTCTGATGGTGACGCGCCCATGGCGATGCCATAAAATTTGCGTCCTAAATGGACGCCGAGGTTGGGGGCACTTGCAAAAGATGTTGTGGACGCCCGCGTCGATCGGTGCGCTCGTGACGGCGGGCGACAGGACAGGGAAGTGGGGGAGGAGCTCTCGCCGTGAAGGACGGAGATAAATCGTCGCAGATTCGCCTCGCCGCCGATATCGGCGGAACCTTTACCGACATCGCCGCTTTCGATGAACGCTCAGGCCGTCTCCTGCTTGCCAAGACTCTCTCGACGCCGCAGGCGCTGGTCGACGGCGTCGAGCGCGGTGTCGCCAAGACCGGGCTGGGGTTTGCCGAGATCGACCTCTTTCTCCACGGCTCGACGGTCGCGATCAATGCGCTGCTCGAGCGTACCGGCGCCCGCACCGCGCTGCTCGTTACCGAGGGATTCCGCGACATCTACGAGATCGGCCGCGTCAACCGGCCGGATGCCTACAATCTCTTCTTCGGCAAGCACCGGCCGTTGGTCGAGCGGGCGCTCCGGTTCGAGGTGCACGAGCGGCTGATGGCGGACGGCAGCGTGCGCAAGCCGCTCGACGACGCCGAGATCCGCGCGCTCGCGTCCGAGCTTCGCGCCCTCGACATCGAGGCGGTTGGCATTCTCCTGCTCCATTCCTACAAGAATCCGGCACACGAGATCCGCGTGCGCGACATTCTGCGCGAAGAGATGCCGAACGCCTTCGTGTCCGCCTCCTTCGAGCTGTCGCGCGAGTATCGCGAGTTCGAGCGCGTCTCGACCGTCGCCGCCAACGCCTATATCGGCCCCAAGGTGCGCGACTACATCGACGAGATCGAACGGCATCTGGACCGCGCGGGGTTCGACGGCTCGTTTTTCGTCGTGCAATCGACGGGGGGGCTCTTCGGCGCCAACCAGGCGCGCCAGTATTGCGTCCGCATGCTGGAATCGGGCCCGGCTGCGGGCGTGATCGGCGCGCGCGCGGTGAGTCGCGCGATCGGCCTCGACGACGTGATCGCCTTCGACATGGGCGGCACCAGCGCCAAGGCCGGCGTCATCTTCAAGGGCGAGCCGCTCACCACGGGCAGCGCGCTGATCGGCGGATACGAACGCGCCTTGCCGATCCAGATCGCGATGATGGACATTTTCGAGGTCGGCACCGGCGGCGGCAGCATCGCAAGGCTGAGCCACGGCAAGACGCTGCGTGTCGGTCCCCAAAGCGCCGGCGCCGCGCCGGGGCCCGCGTGCTATGGCCTCGGCGGCAGCGAACCCACGGTGACCGACGCCAATCTGCTGCTCGGCCGGCTCGACGCCGCTCATTTCCTCGGCGGCGAGATGCGGCTCGACGAAGCGGCGGCCGAGCGCGCCATGATGGACAAGATCGGAACGGCGCTTGGGTTGTCCGCCGCGGAAGCGTCGGACGGCATCCTGCGCATTGCCGCCACCGCCATGTCCTATGCGGTGAAGGCGGTGACGACGGAGCGCGGACTCGACGCGGGCGCCTTCACCCTCCTTGTCTATGGCGGCGCGGGGCCGTTGCACGCGTCGCTCGTCGCGCGCGAGATCGGCATCCGGAAGGTGCTGATCCCGCCGGCGCCCGGGCATTTCTCCGCCACCGGCATGCTGTTCGCGGATCTCCGCCACGATTTCGTCCATACCGGCATCGTGCGCCTCGCCGACGTGAATTTCGCTTCCATCGAAGAGGAATACGCTGCGATGGCCGATGAAGGGCAAAACGCCGTCGCCGAGACCGCTTCGCGCCCCGCGGAGATCGTCGTCCGGCGCGCGGCGGACATGCGTTATGTCGGACAGGAGCATGCCGTCACCCTCGACCTGCCGCTTTCCCTGTTCCAGGCGCAGGATCGCGCCGGGATCAAGAAGCGCTTCGACGATCTTCACGAATTGCGCTACGGCACCTGCGCGCCCAGCGAGCCTGCCGAGATCGTCAGTCTGCGCACCACGGTGATCGGGGTCACGCTGAAGCCGGGCTTCGAGACCATCGCCGAGGGACCGCCCGAGCCCGATGCCGACGCAAGCCGCGCCCCGCGCCTTGTGTTCTTCCGCGAGGCGGGCGGATTTGTCGAGACGCGCGTCCTGAGCCGGGCACGGCTCAAATCCGGCAACCGGATCGACGGGCCGGCACTGGTCGAGGAGCACGCATCGACGACGGTAGTGTTCCCGGGCGACACGCTCACCGTCGACCGCCACGGCAATCTGCTGATCACGGTCGGGGGCCAGCGCATATGACCGAAGCGGGCAAAGACCGCGCGAAAATCGACCCGGTGATCGTCGAGATCATCCGCAATGGCGTGATCGCGGTGACCGAGGAGATGAAGACCAATCTCATGCGGACCGCCTACAACCTGATCGTCTACGAGGCGCTCGATTTCACGGTCGGGATTTACACGGCGGACGGCGAGACGATCTCGATCGGCATGGGCCTGCCGATGTTCATTCACGGCATGGCCGAGACGGTGAAGGCAAATCTCCGGAAATTCGGCCGCGAAGGGTTGGATCCCGGCGACATCCTTGTCACCAACGACGGCTATATCACCGGCAGCCATCTCTACCACGTGACCTTCACCTTGCCGATTTTTCACGACAACGATCTCGTCGCCTTCGCCTGCTGCATGGCGCATTGGCCGGATATCGGAGGGACGCTCGAGAGCATCACGACCGACATTTACCAGGAGGGACTGCAGCTGCCCCTGCTCAAGTATCAGAAGGCCGGGGTCGTCAACCAGGAAATCGTCGACATCATCATGATGAATGTCCGCCTCCCCAGCCGGGCGATGGGGGACTTGCGCGCGCAAATCACCGCGCTCAAGACCGGCGAACGGCGGTTCCTCGAGCTCATCGCCCGCTATGGATGCGACGAGGTGCTCGGCAGCATCGCCGTGATCATGGATGAATCCGAGATGATCGCGCGCGAGCTCACGCGCTCGATCCCGGACGGGGTCTACGAGGCCGATTCCTTCATGGACGACGACGGACTCGACATCGGCAAGCGGACGCCCATCCATGTGAAGATCGAGGTGCGCGGCGAGGAGATGACGGTCGATTTCACCGACATGGGCCGGCAGGTCCGCGGCGGCTTCAATTCCGGCACGACGACCGGCATCGGCTGCGCGCAAGTCGCCTATAAATGCCTGACCTCGCCGACCGATTATCCGATCAACGACGGCGCCTTTCGCACGCTCAAGGTGATCCTGCCGCCGGGCCGCGTGATCAGCGCCATTCGTCCGGCCCCCATCCGCACCTGGATGTCGGCGCCGATGACGGTGATCGACACGATCTTTCGCGCCGTCGCGCCCGCGATCCCGCATCGCACGATTGCCGCGCACCACGCCGATCTGGTCATCGGCGTGATGCACGGCATCAAGGACAACACGTTCTTCGTCAATCACTTCGGTCCGCTCGGCGGCGGCTGGGGCGCGAAGCACAACGAGGACGGCGTGTCCGCGACGGTGTGCATCAATGACGGCGACACGCATAACAGCCCAAGCGAACAGCTCGAGGCGAAGCTGCCGATCTTCGTCGAGTACTACCGGCTGCGCCAGGACAGCGGCGGCGCCGGCCGGCACCGCGGCGGTCTCGGCGTGGAGATGTGCATCGAGGCGCTCACGCCGATGACGATGAACGCGCGGGTCGAACGCTCGCATTGCAAGCCCTGGGGGCTCGACGGCGGCGCCGAAGGCGAGGGCAACAAGGTGCAGTTGCGCATCAATGGCGAATGGAAAGAGGGTCCCAACGCCAAGGTCCTCGCCGCCCGGATCAAGGCGGGCGACGCGATGGTGATCCGCTCGGGCGGCGGCGGCGGCTTCGGCCCGCCGGAGCAGCGCGATTTTGCCGCGATCGAGGACGACGTGCGGCAGGGTTACGTCACGCTCGAGGCGGCCGAAGACGCCTATCGCGTGGTGTTCGACCGCGCGACCGGAGCGATCGACCGCGCGGCGACCGAGGCACGGCGGCAAAACCGTGCGTAACGGTCGCTTCGGCTAGGGCGCGAGATCCTCCAGCGCGCGGCGCTTCGTCTCCTCGCCGACCGTCAAGATCACGATCATGGCGAAGAGCGCCACCGCCATGAGCAACGCGAAGACGAGCGCGATCGCGTCGTACTCCGCCAGGAGCCAGCCCACGATGAGCGGTGCCGTGAAGGCGCCGACCCTGTTGAGGCTGCTTCCCGTCGCGGTCGCCCAGGCGCGCATGCGGGTCGGATAAAGCTCGGGCGTATAGAGGTAGACGGCCAGCCCGGTGATCGACGAGCCGAGGCCCATGACGATGCCGCAGGCGAGGAGCGCGGGCCAGGTCCGCATCCCCATGGGCCCCGTGACGATCACGCCCAGCAACGCGCCGAGCGCGGCGAGGCCGAAGCCGATGGCGAACCACGGCACGCGGCCGACGCGGTCGATCGTGCCGGCGACGGCGTAGACCGCGCCGAGCATGATGCCGCTCGTCAGGATCTGGAGCATGATCGCGCTCGAGGCCGGCAGTCCGCCGATCTTCATGTAGAGCGTCGGGGCCCAGGACTGGAACCCTTGCGACACGAAATACGAACAGAACCAGAGGCTCCACACGACGAACGTGCGCTTGGCGTAGATGCCGCGGAAGAGCTCGCTGAAGCGCGTGCGCCCGCCCGCCACCGTGAGCGGCTTCGAGGGCAGGAACGCCTTGCGGAGCCGGCGCGCCTGCTCTTCCATCCGCCGCACCGTCGCGTCGGCCTCGGAGAGGCGGCCCTTGCTCGCGAGCCAGCGCGCGGATTCCGGCAGCACGAACGCCGCTATGACCGCGACGATGATCGGAAGGCCGCCGATGGCGAAGAGCGCGCGCCAGCCCAAGGCCGGTCCGAACGCGGTGAGGCAGGCGAGCGCGGCCACGGGCGCGAGGAACAGGCCCCACACGAACACGCTCTCGTAGACCATGACGAACAGGCCGCGCGCGCTGCCGCGCACGAACTCGGTGAAGAGCGCCGCCGCGACGGGGACTTCGGCGCCCAATCCGATGCCTTGGATGACGCGGGCCCAGAATATCTCGTTGACGCTCCCGGCGAACGCCACGCCGATGGAGCACAGACTGAAGATGGCGAGCGCGGTTACGAACGCCCATTTGCGGCCGACGCGCTCGCTGACATAACCGAACAGGAGGGCGCCGACGAACTGGCCGGCGAAGGCGGCACTCAAGAGCGTGCCGACGCTGCGGTAATCGAGATGGAAGCTCGCCACGATCATGGTGAGCGCCGTGCCGATGCTCAGGGAATCGAATGCGTCGAAGAACGTGGCGACGCCGAGGATGCTGCCGATCCGCAAATGGAACGGCAGGAACGGCAGACGGTCGATGCGGTTCGAGATGTCGTCCGCGGTCACCGCGCCCTGCGACGCGGTACCGAGTTCTACCGTTGCCACGCGTTTTCCCCTTCGTTTTCGTTTCTCTAAGCCGACATTCCCCGGATGACCAAGAAGGCGCGCGAAAGGTATCATTCTGCTGAGGTACCCGGAAGCTAAAAGGCAGCGGCGACCAAGGCTCCTCTGTTCCGGGCAATTTCAGCGTCCGCATGAGATTTCCGAGCGCAAGTCGCCGAGAAGTCGTATAGCGGCTTCGGCGTTCCCAAAAAGCTCGGCATCGGGCTCGATGGCATCGGTACGCACGAAAGAACGAGTACCTTGCCCAACGGCTGCATGATCTGCGAAATCGAGGTCGATCCCGAAACCGGCATCATCAAGATTGACCGGCTGTCCGCCGTGGATGGTGTCGGCGTCGCGAATGTCCGCTCATGCTGCTGAAGCGGAAGCGATCACCGCGTGCGCGGAATGGCGAAATTGCCGCTGCCGTCAGGTCGGCTGCGGCGCCTCGTCCTTGACGCGTGGTTGCGCGAGAGGCCGCGCATAGAGCAACACGAAAAGCCCGAACGCGCCGCTCCATGCCGCTCCGGCTAGAAGGAGCATCGGCACGTACTCCCCGCCACCAAGTGGCGCGAGCAGGCGGAGGATGGCGGCGAGCGTAATCAACACATAGATCGTCGTCGTGCCGGGTCCGGCGACGAGCGGACGGCCGGTATGGCCGAGCGATGCCCGGGTCATCACGGCCAGCGTCATGGTGCCGATCGCACCCGCCGTTAGCGCATGAAGCGCAGTCGTCTGCGGCAGCAGGGGCTCGAAACCGTTGAAGCCGAGGAGAAGCAACCCAAGCCCCAGCCATCCATAGCCGAGATGGAGAACCCAAAGCAGAGGCTCGCGCAAGGTCGCTCCGCCGCGCCAGCGCGCGAGGCGCACGACGATGGCAAGGCCGCCGGCAAGTTCGGCCCAGGGCGCGAGCGTTGAGTCGGGGACGAGCACCCATGCGATCAAGGCGAGCGCGACGAGCGCCAGAACGGCGCGATCGATCGAGTCGAACGGCGCTGGCGCCGGAGTTTCAGGCCGCTGCTTGGCGAGCCAGTTCTGGGTAAAGCTCGGGACGATCCGGCCGCCGACAAAAGCGATGAGCATGAGAAGCGTGGCGACGCCGAGCCGGTTGCCGGCTTCGGCCGCCCGCGCGACACCAAGCGCATCGAGATGAACCAGCAAATTGCCGAACAGCAGCAGCGCGAGCGCTCCGAGCATCGGCAGGTTGCGCCAGTTCCGCCCCGAAAGTATCTCGCGGGCGACGACGGCGAGAAACATCAGCGGAAAGGCGAGGTCGAGAATGGCGGCGCTTCCGGCGCCGATGCGCGCGGAGAACAGCATCGCCACTCGCCCCGCGATCCATAGCAGCACGAGAATGGCGAGCCGTCCGCCTTGCAGGGGCTTCCGGCCCGTCCAGTTCGGGATCGCGGTCAAAAGGAAACCGGCAACGGTTGCAGCGCCGAAGCCGAAAATCATCTCGTGCACATGCCAGATGACAGGCGAGAGCGACGTCGGCACCGGGCTTTGCCCCAGGAAAAAGGCCAGCCAAATGGGGATCGCAAGAGCTGCCCAAAGCGCGCTCAGCAGAAAGAACGGGCGAAACCCCGCCGACAATAGTGCCAGGCGCGTCTGCCGCGAGTAGCTTGGGATTGCGCTCATGGCGCCTCGGAGCCGAACCGTCGGATATCTTGTAGATACGTGGTAATTGGGTGCTGTCGTACAAAATGTCGAGGGCGCTATCCTTTTTGAACCGCCAATCCGGCTGTTCAGGGAATGAGCTCAAGGTGCATCGATGAATGAGCTTGCGATTGCCCGCGCGCTGCATGTTCTTGCCGTCGTCCTTTGGATTGGCGGCGTGGGCTTCGTCACCACGGTGTTGCTGCCTGCGGTGCGCCGTCTCAGTGCACCGGAGGAACGCCTGGCCCTCTTCGATGCCATCGAGCGCCGGTTTGCGTGGCAGGCGCGGATCACGACATTGCTGGCGGGACTCACCGGCCTCGACATGCTGATCCGCCTCGATCTGTGGGACCGTTTCGCTTCCGCCAGCTACTGGTGGATGGATGCAATGGTCCTGGTCTGGCTGCTTTTCACTTTAATGCTGTTCGTTGCGGAACCGCTGTTCCTGCACCGCTGGTTGATGGTCCGCGCAAAAGCCAAACCCGAAGCGACTTTCAGGCGGGTGGAGCAGCTGCATTGGCTGCTCCTGACCCTGAGCGTCATCACCGTCCTTGGCGCCGTCGCCGGCAGCCACGGTTTACTTCTTTTCGACTGATCCGCGGGCTGTGTGGCCGGCCCCGCCTCGCGCCGCCGATCGAGCGCTCGTCCCGACATTAACGAGGGCTCGCGGCTCGGCCGGCATCGGGCCGATAGAGGATCGACCACATCGCGGTTATCGCTGCCGCGATGCCGATAAGGAGAAGCATCCAGAACGAGATCGACGGATCCGCCCCAACCACGTGGCGAGTCCGGTTCTGGCACTTCAGACTTGCGTGTCGGCCCAGCTCATGTCTGCCCACGTGCGAAGAGCGGAAATGTTTTTACCGTCGCTGAATGTCGCAGAAGTTGCCATTAACGGGCATTGGGTCCTGCATCGGCATCGTTCCAACGCCGCGGGCCCGCGTAACTGACCTGGTCTCGCGTTCTCCTGCGTTCACGACCATTCCGAATTGGATCGCAGCGACTCGATCAATACGTTCGGAACGAAATGCATTTCGTCTGCCGCTTTGAGCCGCCGCTCGACACCCGATGCAGCATTATTCAGGTGCGGTGTCGCGCGAACTTGGCAGATTCATTTTTGCGCCCGCCAAAGGCCGAAGGCCATGGCGTTGCCAGTGCCAGCAAGCGAGCGGTAGCACGGAACGTAATCCAAAAGCTCGAACACGAGGCCCGTGTCCTCGAGCGCACCCATTGCGGCGATCCAGTTCTTGATCTCTGACGTCCCAGACTGAAAATGTGCTTCTGGCTCGTCCAGAATCGTCGGAATGTCTCTCTTTGCGATCGCGTTTAGAATCCGTTCGTCGAGTGCCTCGTCGATAACGAAGTGGCTCAGCCCGCTCGATGCGGCGATCCCAACGCGTGCCGCGCGATCCCACCGCCGAATGGCGCGCCCAACCGAGCGCCCGAACGCTAGAACGCGCCGGACGGGGGGCTGGTTCGGCGGAAAAAACGTGTTGATGAAAATTGGAAGAGTCGTCAGCGCGGGCGTGTCCGCGAGATCGCCGAGCAGGCGGTGATAATAGAATCCGAACGCGTGCCCGACGCCGGTCTCGGCTTGCTCCTTGTTCGCGATGTAGCGGGAAACGGAAACGTCGAATCCGTCGGCGACGGCGGATCGCACGATCAACTCGGCGAGCTCCGGCGCGCCGCGCAGCATGGTATCCTTCTCGGGGACCCGCGCCCAATTGGCGACACGGACCCCTTCCGACATCGCGGCAAGGCGCTCCGCCGAGGTCGGCCGGAAGGGAACCTCCTTGCCGGTGAAGATCATGAAGCCAGGCATGTTGTCAGGAAGCAAAATTTCGTGCTGGTCATCGCCGAAGATCACCAGAACGTCGAGCTTGGCCGCCTTTATTATTCCGCTGAGGAAGTCCAGTTGCTTCTGGTTCCGGGCATCGCGGTCGCGCTTCATGTCCGGCGTGATCTGGGCCGCAAGGTTTTCGGATTTCCGGAGAGCCACGAGCTGCTCGTATGTGTAGACGCCGCCGCGGAACGGATGGGCCGGGTTCTTTCTGTCGT
>DATNIT010000204.1:0-18492 GCA_035604335.1 Allostellaceae bacterium
CCGCCGCCACGCTCGCAATCCTGCCCGGCCTGCGCCACCTCGCGCTGCTCGAGGCGCCGGAGGTGGTGGCAGGCGCGCTCGACCGGTTCTTCTCCGCTTGAGCCGTGCTAGCCTGAGGCATGACGCGCGGCGAGTACTGGAACGAAGAGATCGAGACCATGCCGGCCGACGCGCGCCGGCGGCTCGAGAACGAGCGGCTCTCCGAGCAGATCACCTACAACCACCGCACCAGCGCGTTCTATCGCGAGAAGCTGAACTCCGCCGGGGTGAAGCCAGCGGACATCCGCGATGTCGTGGACCTCGCGCGCATTCCCTTCATGGAGAAGCGCGACCTCGCGGCCTCCCAGGAGGACGGCACGCTGCTCGGCATCAACCGGTGCGCCGATCTCACCGAGATCGTCCGCATCCAGGCGACCGGCGGCACCACGGGGCAACCGCTTCGTATCGGTTGGACGCGCCGGGACATCGCCGACTACACGAGATGGCCGATCGCGCGCTCTGGGCCATGAGCTGCCGGCCCGGCGACATCGTGTTCACCACCATGAATTTCAGCCTCTACGCCGGCGGTCTCAGCGATCATCTCACCTTCGAGAATCTGGGCGCGACCGCCATCCCCTACGGTGTCGGCCAGAGCGAGCGGCTCTTGCGCATGACGGCCGCGATGAAGGACGACGTCTGCCTCTGGGCGACGCCCTCCTATGCCGTGCGCCTCGCAGAGGTCGCGCGCGAGATCGGGATCAATCCGCGCGATGTCGGGATCGCGAAGGGTTTCTTCTCCGGCGAGGCGGGCATGCAGGTGCCGGGTTATCGCGAGGCGATCGAGGAGACCTGGGGCATGCGCGCCTGGGACATGTATGGCACCGGCGAGCTCGCGCTGCATTCCGGCGAGTGCGCGTATCGCAACGGCGTGCACTACGGTGGTACCGGCTTCGCGGTGATGGAGCTGATCGATCCCGACACCGGCGCGGTCCTGCCCTTCGAGGATGGCGCGCAGGGCGAGGTGGTCTACACCTCGATCCGGCGCCAGGCCTGCCCGCTTCAGCGCATGCGCTCCCACGATCTCATGCAGGTCTTCACCGAGCCCTGCGCCTGCGGGCGAACCACCTTCCGCTTCAAGGTGCTGGGACGCTCCGATGACATGATCATCGTCAAGGGCGTCAACGTGTTTCCGCTGGGTATCCAGGCGACGCTCGTAGCGCTCCGGCCGCGGGTCACCGGCGAGTTCCAGGTCGAGCTCCACCGCGCGCCGCCCATCGACTACGCCGTACCGATCAAGGTCGAGGTCGCCCGCGACGTGCCCGCGGCGGCGCATGCCGATCTCGCGCGCGAGGTCGCGGCTTTGCTCCAGCGCATGCAGAATTTCACCAGCGCGGTGACGCTGGTGCCGCAGGGCAGCCTCTTCAGCGAGAAGAAGATCCGGCGCGTCATCCGCACCTATCGGGGAGAAAAGCCATGAGCGAGGCGGTTCAGGTCGAGATCCGCGACGGCGTCGGCCGTATCACCCTCAACCGACCGGACAAGCTCAACGCCATCAACGAGGATGTGCTGAATGGCTTGCGCGCCGCGGTGGCACGACTCGGCGAAGACGCGTCCGCCGGCGCCGCCGTCCTCCACGGCCGCGGCCGCGCCTTCTCCGCCGGCGGCGACATCACGGCGATGTCCGGGATGGACGAGACGGTCTTCTCGCGCACGATCGGGCTCTACATGGAGATGGCCAAGGACTTCCGAGCCTGCTCCAAGCCGATCGTCGCGGCGATCCACGGCTATGCGCTCGCCGGCGGCTTCGAGCTCGCCTGCCTCTGCGATATTCGGATCGCGGCGGAGGGCACGCGCTTCGGCCTGCCCGACACGCCCTTGGGCTTGAGCCCGACCAGCGGCATGACCTACCTGCTGCCGCGGATCATTGGATTGGGCCGCGCCCTCGACCTCACGCTCTCCGCGCAAAACATCGACGCCGCCGAGGCGCTCCGGATCGGCTTCATCACCCGCGTGGTCGAGGCCGAGCTGCTCCTCGACGAAGCGACCCAACTCGCCCGCCGGATCGCCGGCTATCCCCGCACCGGCGTCGCCCACGCCAAGGCCGAGTTCTACGGTTCCCTCGACTCTCACTTCGAAGAGGCGACCGCGGCCGAGCACGCCGGCGAAGTTGCCTGCTTCCGCGATCCCGAGACGCGCGCGCAGTTCCGGAGATTCGTGGAGCGGAAGAAGAACCGCTGACCCTCACCGTCCCAGCGCTAACGCGCTGGGTCCCTCCCTCTCCCGTTTCACGGGAGAGGGGTTTTATGTGCACCAAGCGCTGGCTTGCTCCTCGCCCACGAAGTGGGAGAGGGAGGGTGCCGCTACCGAAACGCCGGCGCGACCTCACTCATGAAGCGGGCCATCTCGTCCTTCACTTGGCCGTGCGGCTTCAGGCCGACATTGAAATAGAGGATCACCTCGTCGAAGCCGGCGGCTTCGACTTTCTTCAGCGTCTCGGTGATGCGCGCGGGCGAGCCCAGCAGGACGGAATTCTCGGTCAAATCCTCGGGCTTCACGTTCTGGAGCCGCTCGACCATCGCGATGAAATAGCGGTAGCTCGGCGGCGCCGTCTTGGGGTCGCTGGGAAATGCGGGGATCACGCATTCCCGGTAGTAGCGGATCTGCCGCGCGCGCTGCGCCGCCTCCTCCGCGGGCGTATCCGCGAAATGCGTGAAGTAGCTGCACATGAGCCGGCCGGGCTTGGTGCCGGCCTTGGCGCAGCACTCGTGATAGAGCTCGGCCACCTGTTTGAGCCCACCGAAGGTCATGGCCGCTGCGAAGGGCGCCACCACCAGCCCGCAGCCGAGGCGCGCGGCGAGCTCGACCGAGGGTCTCGAGAACGAGCCGACGTAGGACGGGATCGGCTTCTGCAGCGGCTGCGGCGTGATCCGCACGTCCTCGAACCGGTAATATTTCCCGTGATGCGAGATGCGCGTGGCCCCGGCCGACCAGAGCCGCCGCACCAGCGCTAGGCCCTCCTCGAAGATCGCCTGGTTGTCGTCGAAGCTCACGCCGAAGGGCTCGTACTCCCGCCGGTCGTAGCCGCGCCCCGCCGCCCAATCGACCCGCCCGCCGCTCAGGAGATCGAGCGTCGCCCATTGCTCCGCGACGCGAATCGGATTGTGCAGCGGCAGCACGGTGACCGCGGGCGCGAGCCGGATGCGCTTCGTGCGGGCCGCCGCATGCGCCAGCACGAGGTCTGGGCAAGAGAGTACGCCCAGCGAGTTGAAATGATGCTCGCCGATCCAGGCGGAGTGATATCCCAGCTCGTCCGCATAGACGGTCTCGTCGAGAATGTCCGCGACGAACCGGTTCGCGTCCCGCGGATTGCTCTCGTAGTGATTGTCGCTCAGCGTGAAATAGCCGAATTTCATTGGCTCCCTCCCTGAACGTGCGTCCTTCGACGCGCTCGCCACGCTCGCTTGCTCAGGATGAGGGGGTTATTGCCGCATCACTCGGTTTTCCTCATCCTGAGCAAGCGATGCGTGTCGAAGGACGCACGATGCCACCAACTTACGACACCTCCGCGATCTCCCTCACCCTCGGCGCGCTCGCGGCGGCGGCGTGGTCCTTGGCCAGATACGTATAGACCGCGGGCAGCACGAAGAGCGTGAAGAGCGTGCCGATTGACATGCCGGTGACGATGACGAGGCCGATCGAGAAGCGGCTCGCCGCACCCGCGCCGTGGGCGAAGATCAGGGGCACGAGGCCCACCACCATGGCGGCGGTGGTCATCAGGATCGGCCGGAGCCGGACGCGCGCGGCGTGCTCGATCGCGGCGCGCTTGTCAAGGCGCTCGGCGATCTGCGCCTGGTTCGCGAACTCGACCATGAGAATACCGTGCTTGCTGATCAGGCCCACCAGCGTCACTAGGCCCACCTGGCTATAGATGTTGACCGTGGCGACACCCGCGAAGAGCGGCAGCAGCGCACCGCAGATCGACATCGGCACGCTGGTCATGATCACCAGCGGATCCCGCAGGCTCTCGAACTGCGCCGCCAACACCAGGAAGATCACGATCAGCGCGAACACCATGGTGATCAGCAGCTGGCCGCCCTCCTGCACGTATTGCCGCGCCTCCGAGAGGAAGTCGTGGTTGAAGCCCTGGGGCAGCAGCTTGCTCGCCTGGTCGTTCAGGAAATCGACGGCCGAGCCCATGCTGACGCCCGGCCGCAGCACCGCAGAGAAGGTCGCGGAGTTGATCTGGTTGTATTGCGTGAGCGCGTTCGCCTCGGTCACGTTCTTGACCGACACCACCGTCGAGATCGGCACCTGCTGGCCGCTCGAGGTCGGCACGTAATATTGGGTCAGCAGGTCCGCCGAGAGGCGCAGCGCGCGCGGCACCTGCGGGATCACCTCGTAGGAGCGGCCCTGAAGGTCGAAGCGGTTGACGAAGTTCTCGCCCACCAGCACCGCCAGCGTATCGCCGATGGTCTGCATCTTGACGCCGAGGTCGTTCGCCTTGGCACGGTCGACGATCAAGTGCGCGCCCGGCGCGTTGTAGTCGAGGTCGCTGTCGGTGAAGATGAAAATTCCGCTCTTGTTGGCGGCCTGCTTCAGCTGATCCATCACCTGGTAGATCGTCTGGTAGCCGCCGGGAGAGCTGATGACCATCTGCACGGGCAGGCCGCCGGCCGAGGTCGGCAGCGGCGGCAGCGAGAACACCGCGATCTTCAGGCCCTCGATGGTGCTCACGGCGGTATTCATCGGCTGGTTCAGCTGCTGCGCCGTGCGCGTGCGGTCGGCCCAGGGCTTCAGGATCGCGCCCGCGAAGCCCTGGTTGATGTTGGGCACGCCGGCCAGCACGAAGGTCGCATCGGTCTCGGGAAAGGAGCGGAACGCGGTGTCGAGCTGGTCGCTGAAGGCGTCCATGTAATCGATGTTGGCGTATTGCGGTCCCTTCGTCTGGGAGAACAACACGCCCTGGTCTTCCGCCGGCGCGAGCTCGGCGAAGCTGTGGGAATAGAGAAAGAACACGCTCGCGAGCACGCCCGCGGCGAAGAGCGCCGTCACCGGCCGATAGTCCAGCGAGGCGTGGAGCCGCCGGCTATAGGCGGCGGTCACACGCGCGAAGACGCGGTCGACCAGCTTGGGAAAGCGCCCCTCGTGCATGGTGCGCGTCAGCAGCATCGAGCACATCATCGGCGAGAGCGTGAGCGCGACGATGCCGGAGATGATCACCGCGCCCGCGAGCGTGAAGGCGAACTCTCGGAACAGCACGCCGGTCAAGCCCGACTGGAATCCGATCGGCGCATAGACCGCGGCCAGCGTGATGGTCATGGCGATGACCGGGCCGACGATCTCCCGCGCGCCCAGCAGCGCCGCCTGCACGGGCATCTTGCCGCCCTCGATGTGCCGATAGATGTTCTCCACCACGACGATGGCGTCGTCGACCACCAGGCCGATCGCCAGCACGAAGGCGAGCAGGGTTAGCAGGTTCAGGCTGAACCCCATCGCCAGCATGAACATGGCGACGCCGATCAGCGACAGCGGGATGGTGACCACGGGGATCACCACCGAGCGCAAGCTACCCAGGAACAGGAAGATCACCAGCACCACGATCACCGCCGCCTGGCCCAGCGTCCAATAGACCTCGTTGATCGAGGCGGTGATGAACTTCGTGCTGTCGTAAGCGACCGCCATCTTGACCGACGGTGGCAGGTCGCGCTCGATCGTCGGCAGCAGCGCGCGCACCCCCTGCACGATGGTCAAGGGATTGCCCAGCGGCGTGGCGTTGACGCCGATGAACACCGCGTGCTGGCCGCTCATGGCGACGCTCGAATTCGTGTTCTGCGCGCCGAGGTCGAGGACAGCGATGTCCTTGAGGCGCACCAGCGCGCCGCCCTGCGCCTTCACCACCATGTCGCGGAACTCGTCAAGGTTGGTGAGTCCGGTCTCGGCGGTGATATTGATCAGGTTGAAGTAGCCCTTCGCCTGGCCGGGCGCCGACTGGAAATTGTTGGCGAGGATCGCGTTTGAGACGTCGTCGGCGGAGATGCCGCGCGCCGCCATGCGGGCGGGGTCGAGCCAGACGCGCATCGCGAAGGTCTGTCCGCCCAGGATGTCGGCGGAGGAGACGCCGTCGACGGTCGAGAGCATCGGCTGCACGACGCGCGCGAGGTAATCGGAGATCGCGGGCCGCGCCAGCTCGTTGCTCGAGAAGCCCAGGTACATCACCGCGAAGCCCTGACCCGTGGTCTTGGTGATCACGGGGTCGTTCGCCTCCTTGGGGATCAGGTATTTGACTTGCTGCACCTTGGCCATGACCTCGGTCATGGCCTTGTCGGGATCGAAGTTGAGCTGGATGTAGGCGTTGATCACGCTGCTGCTGGGCGTCGAGGACGAGGTCATGTACTCGATGCCCTCGGCGGACGCCACCGCCTGCTCGAGCGGCGTGGTGATGAATCCCTGCATCAGCTCCGCGGTCGCGCCGGGATAGACCGTGGTGACCGAGATCACGGTGTTCTCGAGCTTCGGATACTGCCGGATCGGCAGCGAGAACATCGCGCGCGCGCCGATCAGCAGGATGAGCAAGCTCACCACGATCGACAGCACGGGCCGCTTGATGAAGATGTCGGTGAATTTCATGACTCACTCTTCCCGCAGAAGGTCGGCGAGCCACCCCCCTCCCAACCCTCCCCCTCAAGGGGGGAGGGGCAGAAAAGCCGAGCCTCTACCGATCCCCTTCCCCCTTGAGGGGGAGGGTTAGGGTGGGGGGTTCTTCGCCGAGCGCCCATCGCCTCACGTATTCGGCAGCTTCGCCGGCGGGTCCAGCGCTTGCGAGGGCGTGACCACGACCTCGGTGCCGCTCTGTAGTTTCAGCTGGCCGGAGATCACGACCTGGTCGCCCGGGGCGACGCCGTCGAGGATCGCGACGCGGTTCTGGTCGCGCTCGCCGGTCTTCACGAAGGTGCGGGTCACCTTGAGCACCGGCTTGCCGTTGGCGTCCTTGCCATCCTCGCGCACCACGAACACGGAATCGCCGTAGAGCGTGAAATCGACCGAGGTCGCCGGCAGCGTCACCACCTCGGGCGCCGGCGGCAGCACCACGCGGATGTTCGCGAACATGCCGGGCTGCAGGCTGTGATCGGCGTTGGCGAGCGTCGCCTGCACCTTGATGGAACGCGTGCCCGGATCGATCTGCGGCTCGATGGTGCTGAGCGCGGCCTCGAAAGCCCGGCCGGGATAGGCGTCCACCGAGAGCAGCACTTTCTGACCCGTCGCGATCGCGCTGCGCTGCTGCTCCGGCAGCGTGAAGTTGACGTAGAGTGTGTTGAGATCCGTCAGCGACACCACCGTGCCGCCGGCGTTGATGTATTGCCCGACCTCGACCTGCCGGATGCCGAGCACGCCGTCCCACGGCGCCCGGATCAGCTTCTGCGCGATGATCGCCTCGGTCTTGGCGATGCTGGCGCGCATCTGGTCGAGCTGCGCCTGGTTCTGGTCGACGGTCGCCTGAGCCGCGTTTTGGCGCGCGAGCAGTTCCCGCGAGCGTGCCAGATTCAGCTCGGCGAGCTTCGCCTGGGCGCGGAAGTTCGCGAGGTCGCCCTGGTCGGGCTGGTCGTTGAGCTGAACGAGGGGATCGCCCGCCTTCACCGTGGCGCCCGCCTGGAAATAGATCTTTGTGACAAGCGCACCGACCTCGCTGGTGATGGTGACCTGATGCACGGCCTGCAGCGTGCCGATGCCGGGGGCATAGCGCGGCAACGCCTCCTTCTTCGCCTGCGCCACCGCGACCGCCGTCGGCGGCGGCTTCATGGTGGAGAAGGCTGTGTTGATGGCCTGCGCGCGGAAGGCGTTGAAGCCGTAGAGCCCGCCGCCGAGCACCACCAGCAGGAACGCCATCAACGCGGCCCGGACCCAAAGCTGGCGGAAATGGATGAAAGCCAGGAACCAGAGGGCGACGCAGAAGATCGCGATCCCCGGTGCCATCAGCTTCGTGATGCTCAATATCCAGCCCGTCGCGGCCGCGACAGCCGCCGCGATCGTGATGATGAGCGTCACTCTCTTGGTCATGGTCATGGGCTCACTTCCTCGCTGCATCCGGCCGCGCTTCGGCGGCGGGGGATGGCGCTTCTCCCGGGGTTTGCGCGAAGTTGCGGGCCATCGCCGCCAGCTTCTCCGCGTCGTAATGGGCGGCGATCGCCGCGTCCTTGAGCCCGACGCCGCGCAGGATGAACCACACGGCCTCGCGGATGACCTCGTCGAGGCTGCCGCGGTAGGGCACCGCCGGCCGGCCCGAGAGCGAGACCAGCGCCAGCATCGCCCCCACGTGCTGGGCGAACCAGAAGCGGTTCTCGAATTTGACCGGCATCGGCGCAAGGTCGCCCGCGGCCTCGGCCGCCTCGAGGCACGCGCCGAACTTGGGAAATACCTGCGCGAAGATGGTCTCAAAGACCAGCCGCGCGTATTCGCCGTCGGCAAGGTAGCTGTTGGCGATCAGCCGGTGGCGCGTGTCGCCGCTGAGGCGGTCGTCGGCGTCGCCGTGCACGATGTGGTGCACCATCATGTAGGCCATCAGCACCAGGCCCGCGGTCGAAGGCTCTAGCGACCGCAGCCGCTCCAGCGCCTCCTCCTTGATCCGACAGCCGAAGTCCTGGATCGCGCCATAGAGCGCCGCCTTGGTCGGGAAATGCTTGAAGAGCAGCGCCTCCGAGACCTCCGCCGCCTCCGCGATCTCCTTGGTCGTGGTGCCCGCGAAGCCCTTGCGGGCAAACAGGGGCAGCGCCGCATCGACGATGCGGCGGCGGCGGGCCTCGCTGTCCAGGCGAAGCCGGGGGGCTGGCGAACTTGCCATAACGCGGTCTGTCCTCAAGCAAAAGGTGCGGAAGGCCGGGAGAGTGAGTGGTCACTCACCCGCGGTCAAGCGTCTTTTTAGCGAGGGGAGCGTTGCTTCGGCGGAATAGCTGCGCGCCGCTTGGGCGTCCGGCGTATAGTTCTCGATCAACCGAGCACGGGCTTCGAAGTCGGTAGTGGGGGTACGCATGAAAGCGCTGGCGCTAGCCGTCGTCGTTCTGATCGCGTCCATTGTGTCGGCCGAGGCTCAACGGCCGAACTGCAAGGACACCTACGTCCACCAGAGCGCTCCTGGTCAGGTCGACAACGGGACGACTGTCGCGCTTCCGAATGGCGGATTTCAGACGACTTACGCCGATGGCTGGATCCACAACTCGGAGCCGGATTCGTCATACGGCGCGGGTGGGCGGCAGATGGTGGATAAGGACAACCAAGGCCGCGTCAGGACGGTCACCAAGTGCGACCCCAAGAACATCGCCCGGCAGGAGACAGAGTCCGAATACCAAAATAGTCTGATCATCATGACCGTCACCAAGTGGAATGCCGCGGGCGTGCAGACCGGCAGGGACATAACGAGGATGGCTGCCGGCAATCCAACACCGGCAACACCGGCGCCGAGTCCGCAGGGACAGCAGGCGCAACCGACGCAGCCGCCGCCAGGCAACCAGAACGCGGGCGGGCCGCCGCCGGGCGATCAGGGTACGGGCGGACCGCCGCCCGGCTACGACCAGGGCTCGAACGGGCCGCCGCCTGGTTATGACCAAGGCGGCCCGCCGCCGCCGGGTGGGGCCGGGTTCGGCGGGATCGGGTTCGGCTTCGGGTTCGGCCGCAGATTCTGACGGGCCAACACTCGATCAGCGAGCGCCTGACATAAGAGCGAGCGCCCGCTCCACCGCGGCGAGGCCCGAAAGATAGGCGCCGTGGGTGGTGGAGAAATCGTGTGGCGAGGCCGCCTCGCCCGCGAAGAAGATCTGCTCACCGATCGGCTCGGCCCAGACCGCGCGGTCGCCGGCATGGCCCGGGAGCGCATAGGAATAGCTGCCGCGCGCATAGGAATCGCTCGCCCAGGCGGAAGCCGCGAGCGGCTTGAGACATGTCCGGATGCGGTTCCCGAATACGCCCGCGAGCTCGCCGAGAGCGAACGCCGCCATCGCGGCTTCGCCCGCGTGCTCGAGGTCGCGCGCGAGCTCGCCGCCTGTGAACATCTCCACGAGCGGCTGGCCCAGCGGTTTCAGTTGATAGGCCGCGGTGCGCGTGCGCTCGGTCGAGCCGAACACTTGCCAGTCTCTGTCGATCTCCGGCCAATCGCCATCCAGGGCGAAATAGAGCTTGTTGTCGACGCCGAGCGGCAGGCCGTGCGCGGCCGCGAGCTTCTTCGGCGGCAGCGCCGGCGTGAACGCAATGCCCTCGGCGGCGATCACGCTCGGCGGCACGGTCAGGATGATCGCCTTGGCGCGGACCGTGCCGGCATCGGTCTCGAGCGCCATCGCGGGCCCGCTCCAGTCGATGCGCCGCACGGGCGTGCCGAGCCGCACCGGCGCGCCCACGCCGAACCTCGTCACCAGAGCGCCGTACCCCTCGCGCACGCGCCAATTGATGTCGGTGCTGTCGTAGCGGAAGTAATCGTGCAGCGAGAGCCGCTCCAGCTCGACACCGTTCGCCCAGGTGCTGATGGCGTTCAGCATGGTGTTCCAGCGGTTGCCGGGCTCGAGCAGCGTCACCGCGGGACGGTCGGGCCCCACCGCGGCTGTCTCCAGCCGCTCGTAGAAAGCTTCCCGCGCGCGAAACCAGTCAGCTTGCTCGGCCTCGCTGAAGCCCATGCGCACGAGCCGCCCGCCCCAGCCCGGCAATCTCCCGTCGATGCCGAAGCCGAGCTCACGCGCGATCGGGACCCACGGGTTGCGGTCGGCGGAGTGCAGCCAGCCGCAGCCGAGATCGACCGGAAATCCCGCCGACGTCATCACTGTGTGAGCGCGCCCGCCGATCCGGTCGCGCGCTTCCAGCACCAGAGCCTTGACGCCGCGCTGCCGCAGCCGATGCGCCGCGGCCAAGCCCGCGGCGCCCGCGCCGACCACCGCCACGTCGATGTCCGTCACCGGCTCGCCCATGGGCGCGGGTCTAGCGGGGATCGCGCGCGGGGTCCAGACGTCTTTCCCCGTCAGTTTGCTCTGCCGCACTAGAACACGGTATGATTGGAACTAAGAGAGCCGAACCGACGGGCATGAGGCCAAGACTCATCTGATCGCGGTGCGTAGTCTCCAATTTGAAGGTGTGAATCATGGTAGCCAAGACGGACTATTTTGGCTCTTTTCTGGACGCAATGAAGAGGCAGAGCAGCAAACCTGTGACGACTCCTGAAAGAGCCAGTCAGCCGTCTATAGATCCTCTCAATGAGATACTGAAGGCATTGAAGTCCGGCGATCGTTCGGTGAAGGATCTTGTCGGCATCACGGGTAATTCGCTGTCGCAGCTCCTCTCCGTTGTAACTCAGCTCACAGAGCTTGGTTTGGTAGAGCGCAGCAATACCGACATGCTGCGGCTAACCGAAAAGGGCCGCGAACTTGTCGCGGTTCTGGACTAGGCGCAGTAGATCCGAGCGGGGGACGCCGCCGGCGTCCGCCCCTGTCGTCATCTCGGCTGCTGCTCAGCAAGCTAGCACCAGCTATCAAGCGGCCCGCCGGGCGAACACGTGGGGGAGCGTGTGGCGCATCGTCGTCTTCTCTGCGCCACTAATCGGGCTGGCGCTACTCATCCCCGTTGTGACTGCAGGCTGGAAGGATGCGATCGAATACTGCGTCGTGGCCGGGCTCTCCGGCCTCGTCGCTTATGGCGAGTTGCTGTCGCGCTACCGCGATGATCCGCGACGACTGTTTGGCGCTGGGTCGACGCCTGCCTATATTTTGGTGAACATAGGCGGCGGAATCGCTGCAGTTGTTATTATCCGCTACACCGGCGCGCTCAAAGACGCTCACCCATTGCGACTCTATGAGATTCTGTTAGCAAGTTTTGGAGCGATCGCTTTCTTTCGCACATCCCTCTTCACGGCCCGCGTGGGCAGTACAGATATTGGCATCGGTCCGAGTGCAGTCCTGCAATCGTTGCTCGGTGCCGCGGATCGCATGATCGACCGAGACCAAGCGGAAGGTCGGGCTGAGGATGTGGCAGGCATTATGCGGGCTGTTGATTTCGCTAAAGCGCAGGTCGCGCTTCCGACATTCTGCTTTATCCTCGTACAGAATTTGACCGCTGAGGACCAAAAGGCCGTGGCCGAGCAAGTTAAGGATCTCGCGGCGGCAACCAACGTTTCGGACGACGCCAAGGCCATTATCCTGGGCGTGTACCTCATACGTCTCGTTGGCGCGGATGTTTTGGAGCGCTCAGTGAGGGCGCTCGGCAGCAACATCACAAAAACTCCCGCACCATCCGGCTCGGCCTCAGGTGGCTTGGGGCCGGCTACCCAAGCTCCGCCTCCTCCTAGCTCCGCTGCTCAATCGCCCTCGGTACAGACACCATCGGGCACTAATACGCTTCCTACATCGACTTCTGACACTCCGCCGTCCTCTTCAGCACCAGAGCCAGCGCACCCCGCTTCTTCCAAACCGCCATGATGGGGCCTTGCTGCGTAACCAATGGACCTCCAACGGCGCTGATATCGAATGGCTGTATCGCAAACCTACAGTAGCGGCGCTAGACCTCAAGCTCGTGCGCGACGACGCCACGGACCGTCGTCTGATCCCGGCTCGCGAAGCGATGTGAACTCGGAATCCGCACAAAGGAGACTCGCATGATCTTCGTGGATATGGCGGGACGAAAAGTGCCGGCGCTGGGCTACGGCACCTGGGCCATGAACGGGAGCACCTGCGAGCGCGCGGTGCCGATGGCGATCGAGCTCGGCTACCGCCACATCGATACCGCGCAGGTCTACGAGAACGAGGCCGAGGTCGGGCGGGGCTGGGTGGCCTCAGGCATACCGAGGAACGAGCTCTTCATCACCACCAAGATCGCGCGCACCGGCAATGCGGCGGCGCAGGTGGCGGCCGGCCTCGAGCACTCGCTCGAGAAGCTGCGCACCGACTATGTCGATCTGCTGCTGATCCATTGGCCGAGCCCGTCGGTCCCGGTAGCGGAGACGCTCGACGCCATGGCGCGGCTCAAATCGGCCGGCAAGATCCGCGCCCTCGGCGTCAGCAACTTCACGGTGGCGCACATGCGCGAGGCCGTGGAGGGGCTCAAGCGCGTGGTCGTCTGCAATCAGATCGAGTATCACCTGCTGCTGGCGCAGCGCGCGGTCATCGGTTATGCGCGCAAGCACGGCGTCGCCATCACCGCCTATTGCCCGATCGCGCGCGGCAAGCTCATGGGCAATCCCGTCGTGGAGCGCGCGGCCAAGAAGCACAGCAGGACCGCCAATCAGATCTGCCTGCGCTGGCTCCTGGAGCAGCCGGGCACGCTGGCGATCCCGAAGGCCGCGAGCGAGATCCACGCGCGCGAGAACATCTCGA
This sequence comes from Allostellaceae bacterium, assembly GCA_035604335.1. Classification (GTDB taxonomy): domain Bacteria; phylum Pseudomonadota; class Alphaproteobacteria; order ATCC43930; family CGMCC-115725; genus DASZHJ01. The sequence continues at coordinate 13,317 of DATNIT010000204.1, forward strand.
TCTTCGATTTCGCCCTCGACGCCGAGGACCGACGCGGCCTCGACGCGCTCCCGGGCGACACGCGCCTCGTCAGCCCCGCCTGGGCTCCCAAGTGGGACGCAGCGTGAGTGGCATCGCGCGTGCCCTTCGACGCACTTCGCTTGCTCATGACGAGGGCTTTTCTTGGCGCATCATCAGCGCTCCTCATCCTGAGCAAGCGACCGTAGGGAGCGCGTCGAAGGACGCACGCTCGCTGATCCGAATCGAAAGGGAATAAAGCAAATGGACATCCGCAATCTCGGCCGCTCCGGCCTGCGCGTCTCGCTGGTGGGGCTGGGCTGCAATAATTTCGGCGGGCGCATCGATCTCGAGGCCTCGCGCAAGGTGGTGCACAAGGCGCTCGATCTCGGCATCACGCTGCTCGACACGGCCGACACCTACGGCAACTTCGGCGGATCGGAGGAATGCCTGGGCGCGATACTGGGCGCGCGGCGCAAGGACGTCGTCCTCGCGACCAAGTTCGGCCTGCCCATGAATGCCGAAGGCACCATCAAGGGCGCCTCGCGGCGCTACGTCATGTCGGAAGTCGAGGCGAGCCTGCGCCGCCTCAAGACCGATTGGATCGACCTCTATCAGCTGCACCAGCCCGATCCGCTGACGCCCATCGAGGAGACTCTGCGCGCGCTCGACGACCTCGTGCGCCAGGGCAAGGTGCGCTACATCGGCTGCTCGAACCTCCCGGCCTGGCAGGTGGTGGAGGCGCAGTGGACCGCGCGCCACCTCGGGCTCAATGCCTTCGTCTGCGCGCAGGACGAGTACAGCCTGGTGGTGCGCGGTATCGATCGCGAATTGATCCCGGCGCTCCAGGCCTACGACATGGGGCTGTTGCCGTTCTTCCCGCTGGCGAGCGGCCTGCTCACCGGCAAGTACCGGCGCAACGCGACGCTCCCCGCGGGCACCCGCCTTGCCAATACCCAGCGCCTCGCCGACCGCTTCCTCACCGAGGCCAATTGGCAGATCGCCGAGCGGCTGCAGGATTTCGCCGCGACCCGCGGGCACAGCCTGCTGGAACTCGCCTTCAGCTGGCTCGTGGCGCGGCCGCAGGTCGCGAGCGTGATCGCCGGCGCCACCAAGCCCGAGCAGCTCGAGGAGAACGTCAAGGCCGCGGGTTGGGCCCTCAGCGCCGCGGACACGACCGAGATCGACCGCATAACGAAGGCCGCGTAACCCCTCTCAGGCGGCCTCACTCACGGGCTGCCCGAGGCGCCAACGCGTCGCGGCCTCGGCGACCCGCCGTCCCAGATGCTCGGCGGTGCGGAGATCCGCCGGCGTCGGACCGTGCTCCGGGCCCTGATCGGCATTCGACTGCGCCATGGCGCCGAGGAACGCGCCGAGGCGGTTCAGGTCCTCCGGCGAGCCCGTGCTCGAGTTGTTGCCGGGCAACAGGCCCAGACCGACCCAGATCATGCCGTGCTGCGCGGCGAAGATGGCAAGCTGCTGCAGGCTCGCCAGCTTGTCGCCGTTCTGGCTTGCGGAGTTCGTAAACCCGGCGGCGAGCTTGTCCTTCCAGGCTTGCGCGGCCCAAGCCTTGGAACTCGCCTCCATGAAGGTTTTGAAGGGCGCCGAGACGCTCCCCATGTAGGTCGGCGCGCCGAAGACGATGCCGTCGGCGGCGGCGAGCGTCGACCAGTGCTGCTCCGCCTCCTCGGCGCGGATGAGATGGGCGACCGCGCCCGCCGAGTTGCGCACGCCGCGGGCCACGGCCTCCGCTTGGCGCGCGGTATGGCCGTAGCCGCTGTGATAGACGATCGCGATCTGAGTCATCGGTGGGCTCCTGTGGACCGGGTGGATCGGGGCGTGACTCGGGGCGCTCAGCTCTGGGCCGCGACGGCGAGCCGGCCGAGGCTGGGAATTTTCAGCGCGTAGGCGCCGTCGCCGAGCAGGGCTTGGACCACCAGCGTCGCTGCCCAGAAGGCCGGGAATTCCCAACCGCCGCCGGCGTTGCTGAAGAGCCAGCCATTGGCGGCATGTGCCGTGACGATGGCGCCAATCAGGAGCGGCGTGAGCGCGAGGGAGATCATCCGCGTGTAGACGCCGAGGACAAGCGCCGCGCCGCCTCCGGCCTCGCCGAGTATCGTGAGATAAGCGAGCACGGGCGGCAGGCCGAGCGATGCGAAGTACTGCACCGTGCCGGCGGGAGTGAAGACGAAGATCTTAAGCGCGGCATGGGCCAGGAACAGGACGCCGAGGCTGAGGCGCAGCACGAGCGCGGCGTAGGGGACGGTCCGGGTGTCGATCATCGTGGTCTCCATTGGGGTAGAGGGTTCTCGGCGCAGATTTAGGACGTTGTGCTGTCCTAGATAAGAGATATAAAATCACTATTATCCATCTAATAAATAGATCGCTCGATGGACCCTCTTACGTTCGACCAGGTGCGCGTGTTCCTTGCGGTGGCGGATCGCGGCAGCTTCTCAGCCGCGGCCCGGCACCTCCGGCGCGCGCAGTCCGCCGTGAGCTACGCGATCGCCAATCTCGAGCGGCAACTACGCGTGCCGCTGTTCGACCGCTCCGCGCGGCGGCCCGTGCTGACGCAGGCCGGGCGGGCGCTCTTGGTCGATGCGCGCCGCGTCGCGCAAGATGCCGACGGGATGATCGCGCGCGCCCTCGGCCTCTCGCGCGGACTCGAAGCCGAACTCACCCTCGTCGTCGATGCGATGTATCCGTTGCCGCGCATCGTCGGCGCCCTCGCGCAATTCCGCGCGGCATTTCCCTCGGTGCCGCCCCGCCTCTACGTCGAATCCCTCGGCTCGGTGCCGAAACTGGTCATTGACGGCGTTTGCGCCCTCGGCGTCACCGGCTGGCTGCCCGACGGCGATCACGGCCTCTTCGGCCAGGCCTTGGGATCAATCAAGCTGGTCTGCGTGTGCGCGCCGACGCATCCGCTCTCGGGGATCAGGGGGCCGATCCCCAGCGCGGTGCTGCGCGATCATGTGCAGCTCGTGCTGACCGACCGCAGCCCGCTGACCGCGGGGCGCGATCTCTTCGTGCTCGCAACCCAGGCATGGCGGCTCGCCGATCTCAGCGCCAAGCACTCGATGCTCCTGACCGGTCTCGGCTGGGGCAACATGCCCAAGCACATGGTCGAGGACGACATCGCCGCCGGACGGCTGGTTGCGATCCGCCCGGCCGAGCATACCCCCCGCGGCGGCGACGGGCTCTTGGATCTGCCGATGACCCTGGTGCGCCGCGCCGACCGGGCGCTCGGGCCGGCCACGCGCTGGATCGCCGATCATCTCGCTAGCGCGGCCTGAGCCGCTTTCCCGACGCGCTTGGCGCGGATCTTAACGCGTTGGTAAGCGAGTCACCCCCGCCGGGGGGTATCGCTCGCCGGATTCGGAAGCCTGGGCTTAACCCCGTGTTTGCCACATTAGAGCCTGGAAAACTGCCGCCGGGTTTGCGTATGACGTCCGGGACGAAGACCGAGCACGAGCGCCGAGAGCGCAATCGCACGAAGGTGAACTGGCGCGGCAAGCTGATGACCGCGCGGGGCAGCTTCGATTGTCGCGTGCTCGACCTGTCGCCCGGCGGCGCGCTCGTCCGCCTGATCGCCGCGCTCGATGTCGAGGAGCCGGTCACCCTGTTCTTCTCGGAGTCCGAGCGCATCGAGGGCGTGGTGGCGTGGACGCAGTCCCGCTACGTCGGCATCCGCTTCGCCAAGCGCCGCGATAAGCCGATACCCGAAGCAGCCCTGACGGCGGACGCGGCGGCTGATCCGTCCGCGCGACTCCCGCATCGCGTGGTGGCGCCCGTGGCTCCGCCGATCGCGCCCGCGCCGCGGCCGGTGCCGTCGCCGGAGCCCGAGCCCGTCCTTGCCGCGGGCGCCAAGCCCGCCGGCACCGTCATCGACGGCGCCGCGCGGTTTGTCGGTACCCGGCTCGACAAGGGCCGCGCGAGCACCGTCGCGAGCCAGATCCAGTCCGTGGTCATGGACCGCATCGACGTCGAGCAGGCGACCCGCATGAGCCGCGAGGCGCTCGTCAGAGACCTCGAGCCGCTGGTCGGCGAGATCATCGCGGAGCGAGCCCTGCAGCTCAATACGCCGGAGCGCGCCGCCGTCATCCGGCACCTCGTCGACGAGATGATCGGCTTCGGCCCGCTGGAGCCGCTGCTCGCCGACGAGACCATCAGCGACATCCTCGTGGACGGCCCCAAGCGAGTCTACGTCGAGCGCGCGGGCAAGCTCGAGCCGACCGACATCACCTTTGGCGACGACCAGCACGTCATGAACGTGGCGACCCGCATCGTCACCCTGGTCGGGCGCCGGATCGACGAATCCTCGCCCCTGGTGGACGCGCGCCTGCCGGACGGCAGCCGCGTCAACGTGATCATCCCGCCGCTCGCCCTCGACGGCCCGATGATCTCGATCCGGAAATTCACCAAGCGCGCGATCACCCTCGCCAAGATGGTGGACCAGGGCAACATCTCGCAGGCGATGGCGGCCGTGCTCACCATCGCCACCAAGGCGCGGCTCAACGTATTGGTCTCCGGCGGCACCGGCTCCGGCAAGACGACGCTCTTGAACGCGCTCTCGCAGATGATCGATCCGACCGAGCGGATCATCACCATCGAGGACGCGGCGGAGTTGCAGCTTCAGCAGCCCCGCGTCGGCCGGCTCGAGACCCGCATCGCCAATCTCGAGGGCAAGGGCGCCATCACCATCCGCGATCTCTTCCGCAACGCGCTGCGCATGCGGCCCGACCGGATCATCGTCGGCGAGATCCGCGGCTCCGAGAGCATGGACATGCTGCAGGCCATGAACAGCGGCCATGACGGCTCGCTCGGCACCATCCACGCCAGCGGTCCGCGCGAGGCGCTCACGCGCCTGGAGAACCTCCTCGACATGAGCGGCGTCAGCCTGCCGACCCGCGCCGCGCGCGCGCAGATCGCGACCGCCCTCGACATGATCGTCCAGGTGAGCCGCATGGGCGACGGCAAACGCCGGGTGACCTCCATCATGGAGGTGATCGGGATGGAGGGCGAGGTCATCACCACCCAGGAGCTCTTCACCTATCAGTTCGAGCGCCTGACCGGCGAGGGCAATCTCAAGGGCAGCTTCGTGCCGTCGCAGCTCTCGCCGCATTTCCTGCCGAAGGCCGAATACGTGGGCCTCGGCCGCGAGCTCGTGCGCGCCATGAAC
>DATNIT010000205.1:0-63646 GCA_035604335.1 Allostellaceae bacterium
GGGCCTGATCGAGGCACAGCTGGGCTCGGTGGTGCTGGGGGGCGCCAAGACCTTCGCGGTGGATTTCCAGGGCGACAAGCTGCTGTCGTTCCAGGTGACGGGGGCGGTGGACCAGCGCCCCAACGACGCCAGCGGCTCGCCGGCGAACGCGCTGGTGACGAACAGCGGGACCGTCTCGGCCTCGGGCGGGACGGTGCTGATCACGGCGCGCGCGGCCAAGAACATCATCGACAACGTGATCAACAGCTCCGGGATCGTCGAGGCGACCTCGGCGAAGTCGGTGAACGGCGAGATCGTGCTGGACGGCGGCGACACCGGCGCGGTGACGGTCTCCGGCAGCCTCGATGCCTCGGGCAAGGGCGCGGGCGAGACCGGCGGCACCGTGAAGGTGCTGGGCAACGAGGTGAACCTCGCCAGCACCGCGAATATCGACGTCTCCGGCGACGCCGGCGGCGGCACGGCGCTGGTGGGCGGGAATTTCCACGGCGCGGGCCCCGAGGCGAACGCCGCCACCACGACGATCTCGGCGGGCGCCAAGATCAACGCGAGCGCCATCACCAGCGGCAACGGCGGCAAGGTCGCGGTGTGGTCGGACGACTTGACCACGTTTGGCGGATTTGTCTCCGCGCGCGGCGGCTCGCTCGGCGGCAACGGCGGGTTCGTCGAGACATCGGGCAAGAGCCTCTCCATCACCTCGGCGGCGAAGGTCGACACGTCGGCGGCCAAGGGCACCTCGGGCACTTGGCTCCTCGATCCCGCGGATTTCACGATCGACAGCGGCGCAGCTTCCGCGATTGTAACGGATCTTGGCAGCTCGAACGTGGTCGTCGAGACCAGTCCCGCTGATACCAACTCCGGCACCGGCGGCATCGTCGTCAACGCGCCGGTCATCTACGCCAGCGTGAACGACCTGTCGCTCCTCGCCGTCGGCGACATCACGGTCAACGCCAGCATCCTCAACACGGCGAGCTCGAGCGGAGGCTCGATCAATCTGGTCGCCGGTTGGAACGGCACCACCGGCTTCTCGGGTTCGTCCGGCACCAACACGACCGGAACCCCGGCGGCGGCGATGATCAACAGCATCGCGACCACGTCGGGCGCCTTCGGCCAAACCTTGGGCAGCGCCACCGGCAGCGTTTTCATCAACGGCGCCAGTGGCGGCGTTGCGGTCGGCAGCGCCGCAGGTCCCACCACCGTGCTCGCCAACAACGTGACCGTTCAGGCGGACCCGGTTAACGTCGGTGCTTTCGCGCAGATTGGCTTCAATCCCTTCGCCGCGAGCGCCCTCGTCAACACCAGCGGCGCCATCAACGTGACCGCGCACGGCAACGTCGAGCTGATCGGCGGCGAGGGTGGCGCCGCACAGATTGGCCATGGCGGCGCCGGCGCATTCAGTGGGCTGACGCTGACAGGCAACTACTCGCTCACAGGCAACATCCTCGTCAACGCAGGCGGCTCGGTGGTGTTGCAAGGGAGTACGCACACCTCGGGTAACGGCTTCGCTCAGATCGGCAACGGCGGCTACAACGTCGGCAAAAACGCCCATATCACGGGCTCGCTCACAGTCGGCGGCTCGATTGGCGTGACCGGCGTCACCGGCGTCACTCTACAGGGCGGCAGCGCCGGCGGCGACTTCGCGCAGATCGGCCACGGCGGTTACGGCGCACTGAAGGGCGCGCATGTCACGGGCGGCGTCTATATCAACGGCCCCATTTCCGTCGATTCCGGCGCCGGCATCACGGTCGCGGGAGGCACCGGCACTTCCGCTTCCGCGCAGATCGGCCACGGCGGGCGCCAGTTCGGCGACTCGATGCACGCCGGCAGCATTGACGTCACCGGCGGTATCGGCGTCACCGCCGCCTCCGACATCGTGGTGCTCGGCGGCTCCGGCGCGGGAGGAACCGGCAACGGCGCCTTCGCCATGATCGGCGACGGCGGCCGCGGCGTACTCAAAACGGCGACACTCACCGGCGGCGCCACGGTCGTCAGCGCGATCACGGTGGTCTCGACGGGCGGCTCGGTCGCGGTCGGCGGCGGCAGCAGCAACAACCCCTCGCAGATCGGCATCGGTGGCCGGGATTTCCTTGGTTTCCTCAGCGCCGCGAGCGTCGATGTCACCGGCAACATCGGCGTCAGCGGCAGCAACATCTCCGTGCTCGGCGGGGGCGGTACCACGCAGGCTGCCTTCTCGCAGATCGGCAACGGCGGCTACCACGCGCTGCAGCAGGAGACGCTCGGCGGCGGCGCCACCGTCGCCGGTGCGATCTCGGTCTCGGCAACCGGCTCGCTCACGGTCATGGGCGGCAGCGCGCAGGACAATTACGCGCAGATCGGCCACGGCGGCTTCGAGTTCGCGCGCGATGCGAGCGCGGCGAACATCGAGACCTCGGGCGTCATCACCGTGGGCGCGATGGGGATCACGCTGCAGGGCGGCACAGGCCAGGCCGCCTTCGCGCAGGTCGGCCACGGCGGGTACAAGTCCGGCTACAGCGCAAGCGCCGGCTCCGGCACGCTGAGCAGCACCGGCTCCATCTCGATCTCAGCGGGCTCGGGCGCGCTCACCGTTGCGGGCGGTGCCGGCCAAGAGGCCTACGCGCAGATCGGCCATGGCGGGCTGCTCGCCGATGCGAGCGCGACAGCTGCGCTGGTGCAGCTGTCCGGCAACATCACCGCGGGCGCGGCCTCCGTGCTGCTGCAGGGCGGCGGCGCCACCAACGATTACGCGCAGATCGGCGACGGCGGCGGCGAATTCGGCGAGTCCGTCACCGCAACGGCCGTGACCCTCACCGGCACCATCTTGGTGACCGCGACGGCGGCCGACGTCTCGCTGGTGGGCGGGGCAGGCACGGCCTTGCGCTCGGGCTCCCAGATCGGCAACGGCGGTCTATCCGCGCTCTCCAACGACAATGCGGCGACGCTTGACGTGAGCGGCAATGTCACCGTGGGCGCCGCGGGCTCCGTCGTCCTGCAAGCCGGCAGCTTTCAAGAGGACGGTGCCCAGATCGGCCACGGCGGCGAGGGTTTCGCTGACGGCCTGAACACCGCCGGCGTGGTGACGGTCATGGGCGCCGTCACCGTGACGGCGAGCGGAAACATCTCGCTGATCGGCGGCAACGGTGACGACAACTTCGCGCAGATCGGCCACGGCGGCGATCGTGCGCTCCAGAACTCGACGGTCACCGGCGGCGTCTATCTCACGGGTGCCGTCGGCGTAACCGCGGGCGGCACGCTCGCCCTCCTCGGCGGCGGGGGCTATCACGCCTTCGCCCAAATCGGCCACGGCGGAGTCGAAGCCGGATACGGCCTCAAAGCCGCGACGCTGAGCGTCAGCGGCACCATCATGGCAGCCGACACAAGTGGCGGATCGCCGCACGTGCTGGTCCACGGCGGCACCGGCCAAGGTGCCTTCGCGCAGATCGGCCACGGCGGCGATCGGGCCTTTTCTTCCGCGACCTTCACGAACGGCGCCTACATCGGCGGCAAGATTACCGTCAGCGGCCACAGCTATGTGGCGGCGGTCGGCGGCAGCGGCTACGAGGCGTTCGCCCAGATCGGTAATGGCGGCGACAAGGTGTTCTGGCACGCCACGGCCCTGGGCGGCGGCGCGACCATTACCGGCGACATTTCCGTCGCTTCCGCGGGCTACGTGTCGGTGCTCGGCGGCACCGCGAGACAGCAGGCCTTCGCCCAGATCGGCAACGGCGGCATGGACGCCTTCAGCCAGATGACGGGCACGGGCGCCGCCATCGCCGGCAACATCACGGTGGTCGCGGGCACCGGCGTGAGCGTGATCGGCGGGAGCATCACGGGGTACGCCCGGAACCAGTCCGTCAGCGACGTCTACGCCCAGATCGGCGACGGCGGCGCACACAGCTTCGAGAGCGCGACGATCACCACCGGCGGCGCCTACATCGGCGGCAACGTCCACGTCACCGCGCAGGCTGGTAATGTCCTGGTCCAGGGCGGCAGCATCAACCCGACGACCTTCGGCGACGGCGGCGCCTACGGCTACGGTAATACCCTCAAGGACTCCTACGGGCAGATCGGCAACGGCGGCAATTACAGCTTCCGCGGCGCGACACTAACCGGCAGCACCGCGAGCGCCATCGGTGGCGGCATCAATGTGTGGGCGGGCGGCAACGTCACCCTCGCCGCCGGCAACCTCACGATGGCGAACGGGTACACGGGCGCTACGCACACGCTGACCGGTTACACCGGCGGTACCCCGCACCCCGGCAGTACCCTCATCGGAGCGGGCGCGCAGATCGGCAATGGCGGCTCCTATTCCTTCGCCACCACTACCATTGGGCTCGGCGGGGCGGCCATCACCGGCAACATTACGGTAACGGCGCAGAATGGCTCGATCGTAGCGACCGGCGGCAACGTCACGCGGCTCGGCAGCTATGTAAAGGGTACGTCCTTCGCGGGCACCTACTACGCGGCGGGCAGCTACATCACCTCGCTGCACATGACGGCAATCTCCGCCACTACCATCGGCGCCTACAGCACTTCGTCCCTCAGTCTCACCGGCGGATACAGCTCGGCGTCGTTGGCGCGGAACAACTTCGCGCAGATTGGCCACGGCGGCGCGCAGAGCTTCCAGAGCGCGACGCTTGCAGGCTCGAATACCGTGAGCGGTGCGATCACAGTCGACGGCTACGGGGGCGTGACGCTCACGGGCGGTAATGTCGGTGCTATTGGCAGCTTCGCCACCAATCTTCCCTCGCCCGCCGGCCTCTACATCGCGCCCTACGCCCAGATCGGCCACGGCGGCGCCTATTTCGGCAACGCCGCGACCGGCGCTGCCTCCATGACGGTCACGGGTACCGTCCTGGTCAGTGCGCAGGCCGGCGACATCACGCTCTTCGCCGGCAACGGCGCGCAGGCCGATAATGTCCAGATCGGCCACGGCGGCTACGGGGCATTCGAGAACACGACCCTTGTCGGCGGCGGCCTCTACGTCTCCGGCAACATCACCGCGAGCGCGAGCGGCTCGATCGATGTGCTGGGCGGCGGCGCGCCCGGCGCCTTCGCGCAGATCGGCCACGGCGGTGGTCGATTTGCCGAAACCTTCTACGCCAATTCGCTCAGCATCAGCGGAACCATCCTCGCCGCCGCCGGCGGCTACGTGTCGCTCCACGGCGGTTACGGCAGCGGCGCCTTCGCGCAGATCGGTCACGGTGGTTCCTATGCGTTGCGCGACGCGACGCTCACGGGCGGGAGCGGCGGCGTCTATGTCGGCGGGAACATCGGCGTCACCGGCAGCAGCGGCGTCTACCTGACCGGCGGCTACAACGCCAAAGCCCAGGCGCAGATCGGCCACGGCGGTTGGGAGTTCGGCTACGCCGGATATGGCCGGATCACGATCGCCGGCAGCATCGGCGTCACCGCCGCTAGCGGCGGCGTGACGCTTCAGGGCGGCAACGGATACTCCTCCTCGGACGCGCAGATTGGCCACGGCGGCTACAATATGCTGCGCCTCTGGCAGATGCAGGGCTTCGACAACACGCCGAACTCCGTCGGCGGCAATATCACGGTGACCGCCAGCGGCGACGTTGCCGTACTAGGCGGAGGAAGATCTGGCGAGTTAAACAGCCCCGGCGCCTTTGCGCAGATCGGCCATGGCGGCGACAATTTCGCCTCCACCATCGACCTCTCCAACGGCGCCTTTGAGGTCACGGGCAACATCACGGTCGGCTCCGGCGGCTCGCTGACAGTCGCAGGCGGCGTAGGCGAAAACTCGTTCGCGCAGATCGGCCACGGTGGCTTGCAGTCGTTCCACAGCGCCGGCGCTAACGCCAGCGGCTATGGCGTCACCATCATGGGCGCGATCACCGCGACCGCGCTCGGCGATATCTCGGTGCTTGGCGGCACTGGCTACGCGGCCTTCGCCCAGATCGGCCACGGCGGCGAGGATGCCTTCGACGGCGCCTATCTAACGAGCTACACGGGCCGCGGTCTCACCGTAACCGGCAACATCACGGTGGGCGCGGGCGGCACGCTCGACATCCTCGGGGGTCAAGGCGTCGGCGGCAATCTGGACTACGCCCAGATCGGCCATGGCGGCGCCGGCTTCCTCAACGCCGGGAACGTCAGCTCGCTCGTCATCATGGGCGACATCACCGCCACCGCGACCAACGACGTCTCGCTGATGGGCGGCCTCGGCGATCGCGCCTACGCCCAGATCGGGCATGGCGGTCTGGACGCATTGACATTTGCGACCGCGACCGCCGGGGCGACCGTTACCGGCTATATCTCGGTGATGGCGGGCGGATCGATCACGGTCGCCGGCGGCGCCGGCGCCGGCACCAATTCCGCCGCGATGATCGGCCATGGCGGCGAATCTTTCGGATACCAGCTCTCCGCCAGCAGCGTCGCCTTGACCGGCGGCATCGGGCTCACCGCCGTGGCGGGCAATATCGCGGTGCTCGGCGGGACGGGCAGCGGCATCCGCGCCTTTGCCATGGTCGGCAACGGCGGCGACAACGTCCTGGACACGGCGCATCTTACGGGCAGCGTCACTGTCGCCGGCGATATCAACGCGACGGCGGGCGGTGCGCTCTCGGTGATCGGCGGCAACGGCTCGAGGGGCTTCGCGCAGATCGGCAACGCGGGCCGGGACTTCGGCTCAGGGATGCACGCGAGCAGCGTCAGCATCGCCGGCAACATCGTGAACACCGCCGCGGGCAATATCTCGGTTCAGGGCGGAACGAGCGATCGGACCTATGCCCAGATCGGCAATGGCGGCCGATACGCGCTGGGCGCATCGACCCTCACCGGCGGGAGCACGGTTACCGGGAACATTACCGTCAATTCGGTCAGCGGGTCGCTCTCGGTCGGCGGCGGCGGCAGCAGTTATGGTTCGGAAGGCCAGATTGGCGATGGCGGCGGAAACTTCGGCTACCGAATGCAGGCCGCCAGCGCCGCGATCAGCGGCGGCATCACTGCCCTGGCGGCGAGCGGGATCACGGTCCAAGGCGGCACCGGCAGCGGCGACTTCGCCCAGATCGGCCACGGCGGCCAGGGAGCGCTGAAATCCGCCAGCCTCACCGGCGGCGCTACGATCGCGGGCTACATCTCGGTAGACGCGGGCGGCTCCGTTACGGTTGCCGCAGGCACCGGCGCGGGCAGCTACAAGGACTACGCACAGATTGGCCATGGCGGCGAAGCTGTCGGCTACAAAATGAGCGGCAGCAGCGTCGCGATCACCGGCGGGATCGGCGTCACTGCAGGCACCAATATCTCGGTCCTCGGGGGTGGCGGCAGCGGAACCTATGCCGACGGCTTCGCCATGATCGGCCTCGGTGGCGACAACGTACTTACCACGGCCTCTCTCACGGGCGGCGTCACCGTCTTCGGCAACGTCACCGCGATGGCGGGCGGCTCGCTCACGGTGATGGGCGGCACCGGCTACCGCAGCTTCGCGCAGATCGGAAATGCGGGCCGCAACTTCGGCTCCTATATCAGCGCGAGCAGCGTCAGCATCGCAGGCACCATCAGGAACACCGCGGCCGGCAACATTACTGTTCAAGGCGGCTCGGGTAACTATGCCACAGCCCAGATCGGCAATGGCGGCAGAAATTTTCTGGCTGGCGGGTCGACCACATTTGCCACGGTCACGGGCCTAAGCGCGGTGACCGGCGACATCTTCGTGGATTCCACGGGCGGATCGCTCTCGCTCTTCGGCGGCGGAAACAGGGCCTTCGCCCAGATCGGCGATGGCGGCGCCCGCTCCGGCTACGCCTTGCATGGCGGCAGTGTCGCCATTAGCGGCAATATCACGGCGACGGCACAGAGCGGCGTCTCGGTCATGGGCGGCACGGGCTTCGCGGCCTCCGCGCAGATCGGCCACGGGGGTTTTCGCGTGCTGGAGTCGGCGACGCTCTCCGACGGCGTCATCGTCACTGGCAGTATTTCCGTCGGTTCCGGTGCGTCCCTCTCACTCGCTGGCGGCGGCGGCTACAACGCCTTCGCGCAGATCGGCGATGGCGGCAGGGAGTTCGGCTTTCGGATGCATGCTGCCAGCGTGGTCGTCAGCGGCGGCATCACAACCACGGCCCTCGGCGATATCTCGGTTCTCGGCGGTCCCGGCGGCCAAGCTTGGGCGCAGATCGGCGATGGCGGCTATCGCGCGCTGAGGAGCGCGACCATCACTGGTGGCGTCACCGTCACCAGCGACATTACGGTGGGGGCTAGTGGGTCGCTCTCGCTCGGCGGCGGCAACGGCTATGCCGCCTCCGCCGAGATCGGCAACGGCGGCGGCAGGTCCTTCGGTTACGCCCTCAGCGCCACCAGCGTTGCCATCGTTGGGAACATCACGGTCACTGCCGTCGGCGACATCTCGCTCCTGGGCGGGGGCGCGGGTGCCGAGGCGATGATCGGCAACGGCGGCCGCTATGTGCTGAAGACGGCGACCATCACCGGCGGGGTCACCGTCACGGGCGATATCACCGTGGGAGCGGGCGGGTCGCTCACGCTCGGCGGTGGCGCTGGTTATGAAGCCTTTGCCCAGATCGGCAACGGCGACAAGTCCTTTGGCTCTCACCTTCAGGCGGGCAGCGTCGCCATCGGCGGCAACGTGACCGCCACGGCCGCCAGCGATGTCATTCTTCAGGGAGGAGGCGGTACGGGCTCCTCGGCCATGATCGGCGACGGCGGCTACGCCGCCCTCAATCACGCCATTGTCTCGAGTGTCACGATCGGCGGGAACATCGGCGTCACCGGCGCTACCAGCGTCTCCGTCCTCGGCGGGACCGGCAAGTACTCATTCGCCCAGATCGGTAATGGTGGCTACGCCGCGCTCGCGCACGCAACCGCCTCCGGCGACGTCGCTATCACCGGCAACATTGCCGTCGATCCGCTCGGCGCCGGCGGCGTTACGGTCGCCGGCGGTAGCGGCAAATATGCCTCCGCCCAGATCGGCCACCTTGGTGGCTCGTTCGGACACGAGCTAAACGCCGCTGGGTTTACCGTCACCGGCAATATCACCGTGGACGCGACTTCCGGCTCCGTCTCGGTCCTCGGCGGCGGCTACAGAGCCTTCGCTCAGATCGGTCACGGCGGCAATTTTGCGCTGCAGACCGCGACGCTCAGTGGCGGCCTTGCCGTTATCGGCTCGATTGCAGTGGATTCCGGCGGGTCGATCGCGGTGACCGGAGGCACGGGCAGCAGCGCGTTCGCGCAGATTGGCGGCGGCGGCAGGGGCTTCGGCTACCGCATGAACGCCGGCAGTTTCGACGTTAGCGGCGGCATCACGGTCACAGCCGCGAGTGGTGTCTCGGTCGTGGGCGGATCCGCCACGGCGAGTGCGCTCATTGGAGGGGCGGTGCCGCTTGCCCAGATCGGCTTTGGCGGACAGGGCGTGCTGGGCTCCGCGACGCTCTCCGGTGGGGCTACCGTCGCCAGCTACGTCTCGGTATTGGCGGGCGGATCGCTCTTGGTCGAAGGCGGCGTGGGCGACAGGGCTTCCGCTCAGATTGGGCTCGGCGGCCGGGGCTTCGGCGGCAACATGGTCGCAGCCAGCGCCGACATCGGCGGCGCCGTCACTGCCATCGCAGCCACTTCCATCTCAGTGCTGGGAGGAGCGGGCACCGGCGCCTCCGCCATGATCAGCCTCGGCGGGCGATACGCGCTCGGCGGAGCGACTCTTGTGGGCGGCGCCACGCTCAGCGGCGACATCGTGGTCGGCGCACGAGGGGGCACGCTTACCGTTGGCGCCGGCGGGTATCAGGCCTTTGCCCAGATCGGCGATGGCGGCCGCGCCTTCGCGGCCACGCTCAGTGCCAGCGGTCTCGACGTCACCGGCAACGTCACGGCCACCGCGAGCAGCAATATCGTGCTGCTCGGCGCCGGCGGTGTCGGCACCACCTCGGCGGCCTTCGCGCTGATCGGCGATGGCGGTTGGGCCTTCCTCGCATCGGCCAGTCTGAGTGGCGGTGCGACCGTCATGGGCGCGATCGACGTCGCCGCGGGCGGATCGCTGTCTTTGCAAGGTGGGAGCTACGACCGGAGCTTCGCTCAGATCGGCAACGGTGGCCGCGCCTTCGGCGAGGCGCTCACCGCCTCGAGCGTCGATCTCGGCGGGAACATCACCGCCATGGCGGGGGCGGGGGGCATCTGGCTCTCGGGTGGCTCCGGATACGGCGCCGCCGCGCAGATCGGCCACGGCGGCGCTTTCGCGCTGAGCTCGGCCACCCTCGGCGGCGGCGCTACCATCGCCGGCGCGATCGACGTCACGGTGGCCGGTGCTCTGTCCGTGCTCGGCGGCAGCGGACAGGACGCTTACGCGCAGATCGGGCACGGTGGGTACGCGGTGTTCGGCACCGCGACGGCCGCGAGCGCCGACATCACCGGTGCGATCGACGTAAAGGCTGGCGGGTCGATCTTCATGCAGGGCGGCTCCGGCGTCGGCACCACCGGTCCCGCCCAGATGTCCTTCGCGCAGATCGGCCATGGCGGCGGCGGTGCGTTCGAGTTCTTCCAAGGTCAAGGCACCCTCTCGGGCGCGATCAACGTCACGGCCGTCGCAGGCAATCTCTCGATGCTCGGCGGCGTGAGCGCGCTCGACGCCTTCGCGCAAATCGGCCACGGCGGTGCCGACAGCTTCTTCGGGTGGAGCGGTCTCGCCGCGGGTCCCGACGGCAACATAACGGTGACCGTCGGCGGCAACGCGACCCTCACCGCCGGCACCGGCAACGAGGACTACGTCCAGATCGGCCACGGCGGCTCCCAGCAGGGCAAGAAGGCGGGCCAGTACGGCTTCGGCTACGCCGGCAACTTCACCAACAGCGGCACCATCGGCGTCATAGTCGGGTCCGGCGTGAACGGCGGCACGCTCGCGATGACCGGCGGGAGCCTCAGCGGCACTTATAGCGGCAACGACTATGTGCTGATCGGCCACGGCGGCAACGAGTTCTTCTCCAAGGCCAACTTCCCGTCCTTCGGATCGAGCACGGTCGAGAACAGCGGGGACATCACGGTCGGTGCGACGCGCTCGATCCTCATGCAGGGCGGCGCCGCCGGCGACAGCTTCGTGCAAATCGGGCAGGGCGGCGATGCCGCGCTCGGCAGCGCTGGCGGCAGCGGTGTCGCGACCGTGGCGCTGATCAACACCGGCAACATCTTGGTCAACGTCGGTACCACCGCGCTCGCGGGCACGCTCTCGCTGAGCGGCGGCGCCGGCGCAGTCAGCTATGCGAAGGTCGGCAATGGCGGACCGATGACGCCGCCGGGCAGCACCGAATTCACGATGGTCGCCGACGTCACCAACAGCGGCAACATCACCGTCAACGTGGGCGCGAGCGCCACGACCGGGATCAGCACGCTCGCGCTCACCGGAGGCACGGGCACCAACCCGATCTCGCTCGGCAACGGCAACGTAGCGGCGACCTCCTGCAGCGATCCCATCGCATTCTGCGGCGGCTCCTTCGCGCAGATCGGCAACGGCGGCGCCGGCGCCTCGCCGACCGGCGGCTCGCTGCAGGATACCGGCAATATCAATGTGCAGGTCGGCAACGCGTCGAGCACGAACGTGCTCAGCGTCGGCAACATCTCCCTCACGGGCGGCAACAACAGTAATGTCCCCGAGCTGACGCTTGGCATCAGCAACTACGCGCAGATCGGCAACGGCGGCGGCGGCGGACTCGAGGACTCCACCCTCACGGGCAACAGCACGCTCTCCGGCACGATCAACGTCGAGGCGACCGGCAATATCGTGATGCACGCCGGCACGGTGAGCGGCACCTCCGGCGGCACGTTCGACGCGGGCTACGTCCAGATCGGGCATGGCGGCGCGGGCTTTGCCTCGGGCGCGACCGACGCCGGCGTGGTCGGCGTTACGATCATGGGCGACGTCACGGTCATCGCGCTGGGCTCGCTCGCGCTCACAGCCGGCGGCACGAACCTGAGCGGCACGGACACGCTCGGCATCGCCTACGCCCAGATCGGCAGCGGCGGCGCGGGCGTCTTCGCGAACTACTCCACCGCGATCGCCACGCCGGCGATCATCGGCAACGTCGAGGCGCAGGCCACCACCGGGATCACCTTCGACGCCACCCACGGCTCCTTCGTCCAGTTCGGCAACGGCGATATCTCCGGCATCTCGACCGTGGCGACCTTCCTCGACGGCAGCATCGACCTGCGCACGGCGGGGACGCTCGGCCTCAGCGGCACGACGTGGGTCGGACAATTCATGAACACGGTCGCCAATACCGGGCCTCTGTCGAGCCGCTTCGTGATCATCGAGGCGAACGACATCAACGACCACGGCGTCGCCGGCATCAGCACGCCACTCGCCGACAACATCCAGACCGACCTGCCGATGGGCAATGTGAGCGTGCTCATGACGGATGCGGGGACGCCGCTCGAGGTGCACGTCTCGATCTCCGTCGCCGGCGCCACAGGACAGCTCAATCTCGCGTCGGCCAACACGGTGACGTTCGACAGCGGGACGCCCACTGTCACCGGCGGAACCCAGATCTCGTTTTGGGAAGTGCAAACCGGCCTGACGGGCCTCAGCCAGGGCGATTTCAACCCAGCAACGGCAATCAGCGGGGCGCCACCCCCGCCACCTCCGCCGCCGCCACCTCCGGCGCCGCCGCCACCTCCGCCACCCGCGACGTCGGTGACGACGGCCCTGAACACGCCGCCGCCACCGCCGCCTCCGCCGCTGCCACCGCCGCCACCGCCGCCGCCTCCACCGCCTCCGCCACCACCGAACGCGGGCAATGGCGGCGGGACGACGGCCGACGACGCCAGCGGTGCGCTGTCCGACACCACGGGCACGCCCGACAACACGCCGAGCAACAGCGGCAACTCGAAGTCGACGGGTCTGCCGAACCTGTACCAGTACACGAACAACGGCATCACCGGCGGTACCGCTGGCGGCGACAACGGCGGGACGCTCGACGACCCGCCGTCGATGTAGGGGAGACGCGCCATGACGATCCGCTCTCCTCGTCTCGCCTCGGCGCTGTTCGGTGCGGCGTTCGTGGCGCTCGCGCTTGGCACATCGCCGCTACACGCTGCCACCTCCGGGGGACCGCTCGGCAACACCGCCGCGGGTGAGGAGTGCCGATGGGCGCCGCGGCCGGGCATGCCGCCGGTGCCGGGCATGCCGGCGCCGCTCGACGTGTTCTGCGGCGCGGGCAAGACCCCGACCGGCGCGGTCTGGATCGACGGCCTGGATGCTGGCGTTCCGAGCGAGGGCGCCGCGCGCAAGGCGGCGCTCGAGGCGACGGCGAAGCGCACGCTCGAGGGCTCGAGCATCGCGCGGCGTATGCGCTGCGATGCCGGCCAGGCCATGGGCGGCGACCAGAGCGTGCAGCTCTACACCTGCACGCTCCGTGACGGCGGCTGGCCCCAATCGGTGCTGATGGTGGGGGCGGGCAATCGGCTCTATCAGGCCGAAGGCCTGCCGGGCATGCTGTCGGTGCTCGCCAAGGCCATCGAGCAAGCCGCGGGCCGGCCGGTGCTTTCGGCGGACGCCGCGAGCGCGCTCGCGAGCGCGGCGGCGGCGCTCGGATCCAAGGGCGGCGGCGTCGCCAGCGGCGACTTCCAGAAATTCAACGAGCTCATGCGCCTCGGCCGGCTCTACAACAGCACGCGCAACTACCCGGCCTCCGAGGACTCTTTCCGCAAGGCGCTGGAGATCCAGACGCGGGTCTTCGGAGCGGACGGGCCGGGCTCCGGCGAGGTGCTGCTCGAGCTGGCGCTCGCGGTCAGCCACCAGGGCCGGTATGACGAGGCGGGCTCGCTGTTCCGCCGGGCCGAGCCCATCGTGCAGCGCCTCGAAGGTGTTGTGCGCGGCCGGCTCTTCGCCTATCTCGCGATCGATGCCTCGCTGCAAGGCCGATATCAAGACGCGTTGGGCTACGCACGCGAGAGCATGGCGCTCCGCCGGCGAGAGGTGGACCCGAGCGCCGACACGCTCGCGGATCTCACGGGCGCCGATCCGAAGATCGGGGCGAAAGGGGAGCTCGTGCATTCGCTGATGGTCGAAGGCGACGCGCTGCTCAAGACCGGCGACATCGCCGGCGCCGAGGCCGACCTCAACGAGGCGCTGCAGTACCTGGTGCAGGTTCGCGGCCTACCGCAATGGTGGCGGGCACAGGCGCTGAGTCAGCTCGCGGAGATCGAGGCCGCGCAGGGCCGCTATGCTTTCGCCGAGCGGAACATGGCTGCGAGCGTGAAGGTGTGGGAGCGTGTGTTTGCCAAAACCGCACCCACGTCGGAAGCCTATCTCGAGCAGGCAAGATTCTATTCCGAGGGCGAGGACTATCCGAACGCCATCGAAGCGTTCCATTCCGCGACGGACATCCTGAGCCACGACGACGTCGCGCGCACGCTGGTGACGCCCGACGACATCGCCTATTTCCTGGTCGCCGCCTCCGCTGCCGCCGCACGCGACGCCGCGCGGCGGGCCGAGCTCGAGAACACCATGTTCGAGGCGATCCAGTACACGGGCTCGAGCGTCGCCGACCAGGCCGTGGCGCACGCCGCGGTACGGCTCGCCGCCGGCGATCCCGCGATCGCCGATCTCGTGCGCGACCTTCAGGAAGCCGAGCGCGCCCGCGATACCGCGAGACTGCAGCTCTCGGGCGAGCAGGTGAAGCCACTGGAGGAGCGCGGCAAGCTGATCGAGGACGCGCTTGCCAAGCAGGCCGACGAGGCCGCCGCCAAGGCGGCGGCGCTTCAGGCGCGGCTCGTGCAGGCCTTCCCCGCCTATGCGAAATTCGCACAGCCGGAGCCCGTGAAGCTCGTGGCGATGCAGAAGATGCTGGGGCCCGAGGAAGCGTTCGTCACCTTCGTGGTGGGTCAGGAAAAGGCGTTCGTTGTGGCGGTCCGGCGCGATCGCCTCGCGGTACGCGCGATCGACATCACCGACGCGCAGCTGACGCAAGCCGTCGCCGATCTCCGCAAGGCTTTCGTGCCGCGCCTGGGCGCGCTGCCGGAGTTCGATCTCAAGGGCTCCAACGCGCTCTACAAGAAACTCCTCGGGCCGGTGGAGACCGACCTCGCCGACGTCAAGCATGTGATCGCGGCGCCCGAGGGCGCGCTCGCGAGCCTGCCGCTCGGGCTCCTGGTCACCGCGCCCTCGGCACAAGGCTCCTACGCCAGCGCCGCCTGGCTCATCCGCCGCATGGCCGTGAGCGAGGTGCCCTCGCCGCGCGCCTTCATCGAGCTGCGCCAGGCCCGTGCCGAGGCGAAGCCGGCGCCGCGGCCGTTCCTGGGTGTCGGCAATCCCAGCTTCACCGGCGGCGCCAACGCGCCCGGCAAAGCCTCCGCGCTCGATCAGCTTGCCAGCACCTGCCGTGAGGGTGGGCCGATGCCGGCGGAGCTGATCCGCGCGCTGACGCCGCTGCCGGAAACCGCCGACGAGGTTCGGCGCGTCGGCCAGCGCCTCGGCGCCGATCCGGGCTCGATCCTGACCGGCGCCGCCGCCAGCGAGGCGAACCTGCGGCGCCAGGCGCTCGGCGACTACAACGTGCTCTATTTCGCGACGCACGGCCTGCTGCCGGGCGAGCTGCGCTGCCAGGGAGAGCCGGGCCTTGCGCTCTCGCCGCCCGCGGGCGGGACACAGTCGGCGGCGGATGACGGCCTGCTGGAGGCGAGCGAGATCGCGGGCTTGCGCCTCAACGCGGACCTGGTGGTGCTCTCGGCCTGCAACACGGCGGAAGGCGGCGGGCGGCTCGGCGGCGGATCTTTGTCGGGCTTGGCGGACGCCTTCTTCCATGCGGGCGCCCGCACGCTGGTGGCAAGTCACTGGCAGGTGCCGTCGGCGGCCACGGCGCAGCTGATGACTGGCTTCTTCGACCGGGTCGGTCCGAAACTTTCGAATGGGCTTGCCGATTCGCTGCGCGAGGCGCAACTTGGGCTGGCGGGTCAAGCACAGACCGCTCATCCGTTTTACTGGGCGGCGTTTACCATATTGGGAGACGGCGGGCGGCGCGGCGTGAACGCCGCGAGCACTACCATGTCGGAGTAAGCCATGAGGGCAACGGGCAGACTTCCGGCGCTGGCTTTTGCAGCGCTGATATTCGGGACGGCGTCGGCCGCGATGGCGGCCGAGCTCGTCGTGGTGGAGGCGCGGGGCGTCGACCTCAAGCAAGGCGACGTAATCGACGATGCAAAGCCCCTCACGCTCAAGGACGGTCAGCTGGTGACGCTGGTGGCCGAGAACGGCAGCATCCTCACTCTTCGCGGGCCCTACGACCAGGCGCCCTCAGGCGGCGGCGGGGGCGTCGATGTCGCCAGCGCGCTCGGCGCGCTCACGACCGGCAAGTCACAGAACGTCGCGGGTGTGGTCCGTTCCGCAGCGGCGGACGTGCATCTGCCCAACCCGTGGCTGGTCGACGTGAGTCATCCTGGCGTCGCTTGCCTGCGCGAGGGCGAGCGGCCGGTGCTGTGGCGCGCGAGCGATGCCGGCAGCGGCATGCTCACGATGATGCCGGCCGACCGCAGCTGGCGAGCCCAGACTCAATGGCCCGCCGGCAGCCCCACCCTGCAGGCACCCAGCAACTTCCCGATCAAGGACGGCCGCACCTATCTCGCAGATTTCGGCGGCAAGCCGGTCGCTGTCACGCTGACCCAGATTCCGCCCAAGGTGACGAACCCGCGCATGCAAGCCGCCTGGATGTTGGAAAAGGGCTGCGTCGCGCAAGCTGAGGCGCTGCTCAAGACGGCGCAACGATAGGCTGATCCCCCAAGGGGGAGACGTGGCGAAACTACGGTTCGATTTCAAGAAGCTGATCCCGGTCGCGGTCGCGGTGCTGTCCGCAGCGCTGGCGACGGCGGCGGCAGCCTATATTTCCTTCGTCCACCAAGCCGAGCAGTTCGTGCGCGACGTCGAACTCTCGGAATTCCGGCCGCCGGAGCCACAGAGCACCGACATCGCCATCGTCGCGATCGCCGAGGACACGCTCAAGCAGTTCGCCTATCGATCGCCGGTCGACCGCCAGTTCCTGGCCGATCTGCTGCACAAACTGGAGAAGGCCAAGCCCCGGGTAATCGGCCTCGACGTGCTGTGCGATCAGGCGACCGAGCTCGGGAAGGACGAGGCGTTCAAGGCGGCGGTCGCCGGCCTCTCGGTATCGCTGGTGGTGAGCTACGTCTCCGACCAGGAGATCGTGGACGAGGCGCAGCGTAAGTTCCTGAACGATTGCGTGCCACCCGCCGATCGCGTGATGGCGAATATCGCGACCGACAAGTTCGACGGCACGGCGCGCTGGGTCTATCCGGGCGAGACGCTCGCCGACGGCAGCTATGTTCCGGGCTTTGCCCGCGGCGTCCTCGAGAAGATCGGCATCGAGACGCCGGCCGAGCAGACGGAGATCGCGTGGCGCGGCATGGCGCCGGGCAAGGACTCATTCCCCGAGATCGGCGCGCAAGCCGTGGTCAAGCTGCCCGATGCGCTGGCCACCCGGCTTTTCAAGAACAAGATCGTGCTGATCGGCGCGGACCTGAGTCTGACCGACCGGCACCGTACGCCCTTCGCCTCGACCCGGGCGGGCAATGAGGGAATCCTGCCCGGCATCGTCATTCATGCC
The DNA here is from genome assembly GCA_035604335.1 of Allostellaceae bacterium. Classification (GTDB taxonomy): domain Bacteria; phylum Pseudomonadota; class Alphaproteobacteria; order ATCC43930; family CGMCC-115725; genus DASZHJ01. The sequence continues at coordinate 17,547 of DATNIT010000205.1, forward strand.
CACTCGACGGATGGACTCCTCACCGGACGCCGCCCGCCCGGCCTCGGCAGGTTGGTCGACTTTTGCACGGCTGTGTTCCTGGCCGCGCTCGGCGCCGTGCTCGGCATTACGACCATCTCGCTGCCGGTGCGGGTCGTGCTCGGCATCATGATCGCTGTGGTCTGGTGGGTAGGCGGTGGCGCGCTCTTTCACTATACCGGCGTCATGCTGGCGCTGGTGACGCCGACGATATCGCTAGCGAGCTCGATGTGGGGCACCGAGGCGGTGATGGGCCACGAGGCGCGCCAGCAGAAGGAATTCATCCAGGGCGTGTTCTCGCGCTACGTCTCGCCCAAGGTGGTGGGAGAGCTGATCCGCGACCCCGCGAAGCTCACCCTCGAGGGCGAGCGCCGGGCGGCAACGTTCCTGTTCACGGACGTTGCGGGCTTCACCACCATGTCCGAGGCGGTCACCGGCGCCGAGCTCGCGCGCATCCTCAACCTCTATCTCGACGGCATGGTGCGCGTCGTCCAGCAGCACGACGGCCTGGTGGACAAATTCATCGGCGACGCCGTGTTCGCGATGTTCAACGTACCGCTGGATCAGCCCGATCACTGGGAGCGCGCGGTGCGTTGCGCGCTCGACCTCGATCGCTTCGCCGAGAAATTCCGCGCCGAGCAAAACGCCGCGAGCGTGCCGTTCGGCGTCACCCGCATCGGCGTGCACTCGGGCATGGCGACGGTCGGCAACTTCGGCTCGCATGACAAGATGGAGTACACGGCGCTCGGCGACGCCGTGAACACCGCCTCGCGCCTCGAGGGCCTCAACAAATATTTCGGGACCCGCATGTGCGTCTCCGAGGTGACCCGCGCGGAGTGCAAGGGCATCCCGTTCCGGCCCATGGGCCTGGTGATCGTCAAGGGCAAGACCCAGGCGCTCGGCGTCTTCGAGCCCTTGAGCGAGGAACGCGCCGCCAGCGACTACATCAAGCGCTACCAGCATGCCTACGAGCACCTCGAGGCCGGTGCCGAGGACACGCTGGCGCTCTTCGAGGAGCTCTACGCCGAGAATCCCTACGACGGTTGCGTCGAGATCCATCTCGAGCGCCTGCGCGCCGGCACGCTCAGCCCCGAGATCGCCATGACGGAGAAGTAGCCACCCGGCATTTGCTGAAATTCATCCGTGCGAACGCCCGGTTCGAGTGAGGAGGCCTTCCCGTGAGAAGCTCTCGCCGGATACAAAGCATCGTCGCGATGAGGCATCTGATCTGGCTGATCGCTGCGTTCTCTGCGACGTCGCTCCTCGGTGGCTCCGTGCTCGCGCAAGAGGAGCCATGGACCAAGGTCGACTGCGCAAGCGCCAGTCTCGTGCCGCCGCCCGGGCTCAACGCCAATTGCTTTGAAGGGCCGTTCACCCAGCCCCACGGCCAGAACTTTGCGTGCAGGCTCTCCAACGTTTCCTTCGGATTTCCCAGCGAAGCGACCGAGCCGCGCTTTTACGCGCGTGCGAGATATCCGAAGAAGGGCGGCAAAGTCTGCGCCACGATCCCGTTCGAGGATCCCACGAGCGCCATGCAGCACGTGCACAAGTTCGTCGAGGGCGAGGCGACGCACTGGTCCGCCATGCAGGCCGTGGGCACCGACATCAGCGTGATGTTTTTCGACGCGAAGAACCAGAAGCGGGATGGGAAGTGCTTCACGTTCATCAAGCTGGGACCGACCGCGGGATATTCGGGCAAGGGTCATCTCTTCACGATGATCGGCTTCTTCTGCAAGGCGCCAGGGCAGCCGCTCGACGCGGCCGCGGCCGCAGCCATGGTGAACGCGATCCAGGTGAAGACCGAGCAATAGCGGCGCCCGGTCGCGACTGTGCGTGGGCCAACGCGATGCGCGGTCTGGGCGCATTCCTGACCGCGCTCTGCTGCATGGGCATCGCCATTGGAAACGATGCTTATGCCGCCGAGTGTCCGCCGTCGCCGGCGCCCTATGCGGGCCCGATCTTCGACGCGAACGTGCAGGCATGGAACCTCGATCTGGACGGGCTGATCCCGAGCCTCGCCGCAGCCGGCGTGAAACGGATCGCTCTGTTCGCGAACAGCAAGGCCGGGGGAACCGAGACTGTCGATGCGGTCGAGGCCGCGGCACGGGACCATCCCGGCCTGATCACCCTCGGCGCACCCAAGATCGGATTCATCAAGGGCGGGGACCTGCCAGGCGACTTCGTGTCCGAAACCCTGTCCGGCATCGCGAGCGGCCGGTACCGATTCATCGGCGAGATCCTCTATACCCACGGCGACAAGCCCGATCATCCCCCGACGCGGATGGGCGAGGTCTACGTGGATCCACTGGCCGCGGGAACGTCGCGGCTTCTCGCTGGGCTCAAAGGCCGAGACGTCCCGTTGCTGACGCACTGGGAGGCTTGGGCGTGGGAGCGCGACCGGCCGCGGTTCGATCGGCTTTACGCGAGTTGGCCCGCGCAGCGGTTCGTCCTGCCGAGCCTCGCCTATGGGTCGCCGGACAAGGCCGACGCCATCCTCTCGGCGCATCCGAACGTCTCAGGAATCATCTCGCGCCTGGTCGATGGACGCTACAAGCTCGTCGACCCCGCCAAGCAGGCGAAGCTGGGGCCGCCGATGACCGATGCCTGCGGCGTGTTGCTGCCCGAATGGCGCACGGTCCTGATCAAATACGGCGATCGCCTGATGTATGGATCGGACGATTATGCGACGACGCGCGTCGGATGGGGCGCCTATCCCGCCATCGTCGCGACGTATCGCCGCGTCGCGGGTCAGCTGCCGCCCGATCTCGCACGGAAGATCTCGTGGGACAACGCCGCAGCGCTCTACCGCAGTCGTTGAGACCTCCGGCGCGGCGCGGGGCCTCTTTCGCAGGAAGCGCGATGGCGCGGTGCGCGGCGCCTTGGCCCTCGAACCAAGAGTAATCCGCGGCGAGCCTGCCCTTCAATCCGGGCTCGGCCAGAAATCGTCGTCCTTGCTGCCGGGCGCGGCGGCGTCCCGCTTCGCCTGGGCCCGCGCGCGCTGCGCCTGACGGAAGGCCTGCAGCTCTCCGGGGTCGACGACGCCATCGTGGTTCGCGTCCATGCGGTCGAAGCGGCGACGCAGGAGCTGATCCAGCTGGTCGGGCGGGAGTGCCGCGAGTTTGCCGAGCTGCGCCTGCTGATGCTCGAGGCGTTGACGGCGGTCGGGCGGCAGGTCGGCAGCGGCCAGGCGTTGCACCAGAAGCGCTTGCACGCGCTGCATCTGCTGCAGTTGCAGCGCCTTGAACTGATCGAAGGTGAGCGGGGTCCCTTGCTGCGGACCGGGTGGGGGAGGCGGCGCGGTCTGTGCTGCGGCGGGAAGAGTGAAGAGCTGCACGGCGAGGCCGGCTGCGGCGAGGCTGAGGCGAGCGAGCGAGGTCACGTCGGGCACGCTCCCGAAAGGGCTGGGTCTGCCGTTATAGGCAGCCCGATCGCCGCCGCGTGCCCGTTTATCCCTCGAGCACTCGCCGCACCTCGGCGGCGCTCACGGCGCTGGAGGCGCCGCAGCGGGTACCTGGCGCGACGCCGCAACTCGCGGTTGCGATCCGAGCGGCGACCGGCTTCGCCGCCGCTTGACTCGCCGTTCGGCACGGCAAAGGCTGGCATTTCTGGGCAAGCAAAGCTTTATTCGGCTTTGGAGAAATGGCACGACCGGGGCGCGGGGGATGCGCTCTGCAAACGACAGGGGACAGGGACATGAAGCGATGGGTGTTGGGGGCCGCGCTGACGCTGGCGGTGGCGCTGGGCATCGCGGGCACCGCCACGGCGGCGGCGTTCCGATGGGCGAACGACGCCGATTCCAACTCGATGGACCCCTATGCCCGGCAGGAAACCTTCCTGCTGTCCTTCGACAGCAACATCTACGAGCCGCTGGTCCGACGCGATGCCCACAACCTGAGCCTCGAGCCCGCGCTGGCGATCTCCTGGACTCAGACCGAGCCGACGGTCTGGCGTTTCAAGCTGCGGCCGGGCGTCAAGTTCCAGGACGGCTCGCCGTTCGGCGCCGACGACGTCGTGTTCTCGTACACTCGCGTGCTCGACCCGGGCTCCAACATGAAGAGCGTCCTGGCCACCGTGAAGGAGGTCAAGAAGGTCGACGATCTCACCGTCGATTTCGCGACGACCTCGCCGGATCCGATCCTGCCGGACGAGATCACCAACTGGGACATCATGAGTAAGGCGTGGTGCGAGAAGAACAACGCCGCGCACCCCGCCGACCTCACCAAGAACGAGGAGAGCTACGCCACCAATCACGCGATGGGCACCGGCCCCTTCATGTTGAAGGAGCGCGAGCCCGACGTGCGCACCGTGCTGGCGAAGAGCCCGACTTGGTGGGACAAGCCCGTGCACAATCTCGACGAGGCGATCTTCCAGCGCGTGGCCAACCCCGCGACGCGCGTGGCGGCGCTGCTCTCGGGCGAGCTCGACATGCTCTATACCGTGCCGCCGCAGGACGTCGACCGCATCGCCAACACCAAGGGCTTCAAGATCGTGCAGGCGCCGGAGCTGCGCACGATCTATCTCGGCCTCGACGAGTTCCGGCCGGAGCTGCTGGAGTCCAACGTCAAGGGCAAGAACCCCTATAAGGACAAGCGGGTTCGCCAGGCCATGTACCAGGCGATCGACGAGGACGCGATCGCGACCAAGGTGATGCGCGGCCAGGCGCTGCCGACGGCGCTCATGGTAGGACCGGGCGTCAAGGGTTTCGCCGAGGACCTCAATAAGCGGCTGCCTTACGATCCCGCGGCCTCGAAGAAGCTCCTCGCCGAGGCCGGTTACCCCAACGGCTTCGAGACGGGCATGGACTGCCCGACGGATCGCTACGTTAACGACGAGCAGATCTGTCTTGCGATCGTCAGCATGCTCGCCAAGGTCGGCATCAAGGTGAACCTGCTGGCGCAGACGCGCGCCAAGTTCTTCGCGAAGGTGAATACGCCGAGCCTGCAGACGAGCGTCTACATGATCGGTTGGACGCCGACCACCATCGACACGCACAACGCGCTGCTCAACCTGCTGCACACGCCGGACCCGAAGACCCATGCGGGGGACTTCAACCTGGGCGGCTATTCGAATCCGGCGCTCGACAAGCTCACCGACGCGATCCAGGTCGAGGTCGACCAGAAGAAGCGCCTCGACATGATCCACGAGGCCCTGAAGATCGCGAAGGACGACGTCGCCACGATCCCGCTGCATCAGCAGGTCATCATCTGGGCCACCAAGGACAACGTGCAGCTGGTCTTGCCGGCCGACGATTACTTCCCGCTGCGCTACGTGACCGTGAAGTAGGCGAGGAGAGGGCGCGGCTCGAGCGAGCCCCGCCTCATCCGCCCTCGGCGATCACCTTGTCGTAAGCCGGCAGGGTCAGGAACTCCACGAACCGCGGCGCGTCGATCATGTCGCGGAAGAGGGCGGCGGCATCCTCGAACCGGCCCTTGGCATAGGCCTCCTCGCCCGCGCTCGTCCGGAGCTTCTGCAGCTCCTGCGTCACCATATCGTGGCAGAGCGCGCGCTCGACCTGCCGGCCGTCCTGCAGCTTGGCGCCGTGGCGGATCCACTGCCAGATCTGCGCGCGGCTGATCTCGGCGGTGGCCGCGTCCTCCATGAGATTGTAGAGCGGTACGCAGCCCGTGCCGCGCAGCCACGCCTCGAGATAGCCGATGCCGACGTTGATGTTCTGCCGCAGTCCCGCCTCGGTGATCGTGCCCTCCGGCACTTTGAGGAGGTCGGCGGCCGCCACGGTCACGTCCTGGCGCTGTCGGGCGATCTGGTGCGGGCCGGGCATCTCCCGGTCGAAGACCTCCTTGGCGATCGCCACGAGACCGGGATGCGCGACCCAGGTGCCGTCGTGGTCGTCGCCGGCTTCGCGGAGCTTGTCCGCGCGCACCTTGTCCATCGCTTGGGCGTTCGCCTCGGGATCGCTGCGGATCGGGATCTGCGCGGCCATGCCGCCCATGGCGTGCACGTTGCGGCGATGGCAGGTCTTGATCAGCAGCAGGCTATAGGAGCGCAGGAAATGCGCGGTCATGGTGACCTGACCGCGATCCGGCATGACTGCCTTCGGGTCCTCGGCGAATTTCTTGATGAAGCTGTAGATGTAGTCCCAGCGGCCGCAGTTGAGCCCCGAGGAGTGCTCGCGCAGCTCGTGGAGGATCTCGTCCATCTCGAAGGCGGCCATGATGGTCTCGATCAGCACGGTCGCCTTGATCGAGCCCGTGGGGATGCCGAGCTTCGCTTGGGCGTGCAGGAACACCTCGTTCCAGAGCCGCGCCTCCAGATGGCTCTCGAGCTTGGGCAGGTAGAAATAGGGGCCGCTGCCCTTGGCGAGCAGCGGCTTGGCGTTGTGGAAGAAGAACAGGCCGAAATCGAAGAGCGAGCCCGAGATCGCCTCGCCGTCGACCATGACGTGCCGCTCCGGCAGATGCCAGCCGCGCGGGCGCACGAGCAGGGTCGCGAGCTTGTCGCCGAGCACGTAGCGTCGGCCGGTCGCGGGATCGTCGAAGGCGATGGTGCCGGCGACTGCGTCGGTGAGGTTGATCTGCCCCTCGATCTGATTGTCCCAGGTCGGCGTGTTCGCATCCTCGAAATCAGCCATGAACACGTTGGCGCCGGAATTGAGCGCGTTGATCACCATCTTTCGGTCGGTCGGGCCGGTGATCTCCACGCGACGGTCGAGCAGGTCCTTGGGCAGCGGCGCGACGGTCCAGTCGGCCTCGCGCACGGATTGCGTCTCCGCCAGGAAATCCGGCTTCCAGCCCTGGTCGAGCTTTTCCTGCACCGCCGCGCGGCGCTCGAGCAGCCGCTTGCGCTCGGCGCCGAACCTGCGCTGCAGCTCCACCACAAAGGCGACCGCCTCGGGCGTGAGCACCCGGTCATAGCCGGGTTTCAATCGGCCCGAGACGTGGACGCCGAGCAGCGTGGTTGGCGAGATGAACGACATGACGGCCTCCTCCAAACGTCGGTTTGGACACGAGCCGTCATATTGGAGCATTTATGCTGCGATGCACAAAGCCTTTTGCGGGCAACGCCGTGTCATGGCGACACCATCAGCCGTGACCTATTCCGGTAACCGATTGTCAGAACTCGGAATCTTCCATGACCCAGGGTTCGTTCTTGGCCGCGGTCGCCCATTCCTGCATGGGGGGCCACGACCAGACCGCGTCGCAATAGGCCTGGGCGCCGGGGTCGAGCTCCACTTTGTAGGTCCGGAACCGGCTCACCACCGGCGCGTACATGGCGTCGGCATTGCTGAAGGCGCTCCCGAACAGGAAGGCCCCATCTTTGCCGAACCGGGTGCGGCAGTCATGCCAGATCGCCGTAATGCGGTCGATGTCGGCCTGCACCTCCGGCGTCGACGCGCGGTTGGGGAAACTCGAGCGCATGTTCATGGGAAAGTGGGTCCGCAACGCCGAGAAGCCCGCATGCATCTCAGTGCTCACCGATCGCGCCACGGCGCGCGCAGCCCGACTGCGCGGCCAGAGGTTGGCATCCGGGAACAGCTCGGCCAAGTACTCGCCGATCGCCAGGCTCTCCCAGACCGAGACCTCGCCATGGACCAGCGCCGGCACGCGGCCGGAGGGCGAGTGACGCAACACCTCGGCCTTCGTGTTGGGCTGCCGCAGCCGGATTAGGACCTCCTCGAAGGTGATTCCCGAGGCTTTGACCATGAGCCAGCCGCGCAGCGACCAGGACGAGTAGTTCTTATTCCCGATATAGAGTGTGAAATCCGCCATTTAGCTCCCCCGGCAACGCACAAAAGCGGCCTACTCTGGCGGGAATGCCGGCGGGTCGCAACCCACCCATGCGGGGCAATTGGATGGCTTTGCAAGGCCGGCGGGAGCCCGCATTCTAACCCGCTCAAATCGCCGACTGATCCCGGAGGATCCCCGATGCCGCTCGCGCTCGTCGCCGCCGCTGCCCAAACCGTTCCGATCACGCCTGTGACCGCGGAGAGCTTGCCGGAGGTGCTGGCGCGGCTGACCGAGCTCGAGCGGCGCTGGGTCGCCGGCCTCGGCTTCAAGGCGGAACCCGGAGCGACGGCGCTGGTGCCGGCGCCCACCGGAGGCCTCGGGCGGGTTCTGGTGGGGTGGAACCCCAAGGAGGCGATCTGGGCGCTGGGCGGCCTTCCCGACGCCCTGCCCAAGGGCCACTACGCCCTCGATGCGCGCCTGGGCCGGGAAGCGGCCACCCGCATGGCCCTCGGCTGGGCGCTGGGCGCCTATGCCTTCACCCGCTACAAGGCGCCGAGCCGCGCTCCGGCGGAGCTGGTCTGGCCCGCCGAGGCGGACCGGGCGGAGGCCGAGCGGCTCGCTCGCGCGATCCATCTGACCCGCGATCTCATCAACACGCCCGCGGAGGAGATGGGGCCCGCCGAGCTCGCGCTCGCGGCGGAGCAGCTGGCGGCCGAGCAGGGCGCGCGCTGCACCGTGCTCGTGGGCGACGAGCTCTTGAAGCACAACTATCCCATGATCCACGCGGTGGGGCGCGGCAGCGCGCGGGTGCCGCGGCTCATCGACCTGGTCTGGGGCGATCCCAAGGCGCCCAAGCTCACGCTGGTCGGCAAGGGCGTCTGCTTCGACAGCGGCGGCCTCGACCTCAAGACGTCCCAGGGCATGCGCATGATGAAGAAGGACATGGGCGGCGCCGCGACGCTGCTCGGACTTGCCAGCGCCATCATGGACGCAGGCCTGCCGGTCCGGCTCCGTGTCCTGATCCCGGCGGTGGAGAATTTCGTCTCAGCGACCTCCTACCGCCCCCTCGACGTGATCCACACGCGCAAGGGCCTCACGGTGGAGATCGGCAACACCGACGCCGAGGGCCGGCTCATCCTCTGCGACGCGCTCGCCGAGGCCGACAGCGAGCAGCCAGCGCTCATCATCGACATGGCGACGCTGACGGGCGCCGCGCGCGTGGCGCTGGGGCCGGATCTGCCCGCGCTCTTCGCCAACGACGACGCGCTCGCCGCGGCGCTGCTGGATGTGGGCACCGCCGAGAGCGACCCGCTCTGGCGCCTGCCGCTCTGGAAACCCTACCGCAAGCTCCTCGACAGCAAGGTCGCCGACCTCAACAACGTCTCCGAATCGGGCTTCGCCGGTGCGGTGATCGCGGCGCTCTACCTCGCAGAGTTCGTCTCGCCGAAGACACCCTGGGCCCACATCGACACCTACGCCTGGAACCCGACCTCGCGGCCGGGCCGGCCGGAAGGCGCGGAGGCGCTGGGATTGCGCGCGCTCTACAAGGCGCTCGAGCGGCGATTCGCGGGGCGGACGTAGCGCTCATCGACGCGCTCCGAAGACTCGCCCTCTCGCGCCACGCGCGCGGATCGGCCCTGCGTTTCCTTAGCGGATCGTTGCTCCTCTTGGCCGATTGCAACAGGCGCTTCCGGTTGACGGATGTGGAGGGCTAGGATCCGCTTCAGGCGACGAGCGTCGCCGCTGGCGAGGGCATCCACCATCGCGTGGTGCTCGCGGGCTGATTGATCGATGCGGGCGCGCGTGCGCCATTGACCGGCTGGTGCCGAGGATGTGCGGCCGCGCAGATCGGTAGCGAGAGTCGCGAGCTCACGGTTGGCGCACAGCGCGAGCAGAGCGCCGTGAAACGTCAGGTTCGTCTCGTATAGCTCAAGCAATGTGCCGATCAGTATGAGGTCGTCAAAGCCGCGTGCGAGTGCCCTGAGCCGATCGATCGCCGCGGCATCGGCATGGGCGACGATGCTGTCCACCGCTGCCGTCTCGAGGATGCAGCGGATCTCCAGCACCTCCGCCGTCTGCCGGCCGTCCGGCTCGTACACCTGATAGCCGCGGTTGAGGTTGTGCTGGACGAGGCGACGCTGAGCCAACCGGTCGAGCGCTCGGCGCACCTCGAGCCGGGTGCATCGGTAGCGCCGCTCGAGGTCGATCTGCTTCAGCCACATGCCCGGCGCGAGCGCGCCCGACTGGATGTCCCGCGCGATCCGCTCGGCGATATCGAGCGTGTTCGCCTTGCGTCGAGGCTTGCTCATGATCTTAGTTCCTGAACCGGCACGGTGCCGCCAAAAAAGCGTACCAAATTGGCGCCAATTTGTGCAACAATCCGGCAATCGAATGCTTGCGGAGGCCGCCCGGGACCCCATGCACAACGTCGAGGAGATCTGGCGGCTTGTCGAGGCCAAGCACCGGCCATTCTGCGCGTTGAGCGATCAGGTCTGGGACACGCCCGAGCTCAATTTCACGGAGTTCCGCTCGGCCTCGGCACACCGCGCCATGCTGCAGCGCGAAGGCTTCCGCGTCACCTCGGGAGTCGCGGGCATGTCGACCGCTCTGGTGGGCGAAGCGGGAGAGGGTGGATCGATCATTGCCATCCTTGGCGAGTACGACGCCTTGCCGGGCTTGAGCCAGCACGCCGGCGCCGCCGAGCAGGCGCCGATCGAGCCCAATGGCAATGGCCACGGCTGCGGCCACAACCTGCTTGGTGCCGCCTCGCTGCTGGCGGCGACAGCGGTCAAGGATTGGCTTGCGGTGCATCGGATCCCCGGGCGGGTGCGCTACTACGGCTGTCCCGCGGAGGAAGGAGGATCCGCCAAGGGCTTCATGGTCCGGGCGGGCGCGTTCGATGACGTGGACGTCGCCATCTCCTGGCACCCGGCCGCCTTCACCGGGGTCAACAACCCGGTATCGCTCGCCTGCAACGAGCTCGAGTTTCATTTCACCGGTAGAGCGGCCCACGCGTCCTCGGCGCCACACCAGGGCAGGAGCGCGCTCGATGCCGTCGAGTTGATGAATGTCGGCGTCAACTACATGCGCGAGCACATGCCGAGCACGGCGCGGATTCACTACGCGATGATCGATGGCGGCGGTACCGCGCCCAACGTGGTGCAGGCAAAGGCGACCGTCCGCTATCTCATCCGCGCCCGCGAGCTCGAGCAACTGCACTCTCTCCTGAAGCGCGTCGAGAAGATCGCCCAGGGAGCGGCGCTGATGACCGAGACCGCCGTGCGCAGCCAGATCATCAGCGGCGACGCCAATCTGGTCGGCAACACCCCGCTCGAGCACCTGATGCATCGCCATGTCGAGCGGCTGGGCCCGGTGCCCTTCGACGACGCCGACCGCGCCTTCGCGGCGAAGATCCAGGCGACGCTCACCGACGAAGATGTCGCCTCCTCCTTCGCCCGCTTCGGCCTCAAGCCGCGCAAGGGCGTGCCGCTCTGTGACACGATCATTCCACCCGAATGCGGAGATGGCAACTTCGTGGGCTCGACCGATGTCGGCACCGTCAGCTGGGTCGTGCCGACCGTGCAGATGCGCTGCGCCACCTATGCGATCGGCACGCCCGGACATTCCTGGCAGCTCGTGGCGCAGGGCAAGGCACCAGCGGCGCACAAGGGGCTCGAGCACGTTGCCAAGGTCATGGCCGGCACCGCGATCGACCTCATCGCCGACCCGCGGCTGATCGATCGCGCGAAGGCCGATCATCGGGAGCGGCTGGACGGTAAGCCCTTCGTCAATCCGATTCCCGACGACGTCGACCCGCCTATTGCCGCGGCGGCGCCCGCATGAGCGAAACACGGCGGCACGGTGAGGTCGACGGCGACCGGTTGCGGGCGCACCTCCGCGAATTCGCCCGGCGCGTGAAGCTCTCAGGCACACCCGAGGAGCTCGAAAGCTTTCGCTATCTCGAGGCCTACATGCGGGGCTTCGGTTACGCCACACGGCTCCTCCTGCACGATGCCTATATCAGCCTGCCCGGCCGCTCCCGTGTGGTCGTCGATGGCCGCGAGATCCGCAGCATCACCCATTCGATGTCACGAGCAACTCCGAGTACGGGCGTCTCGGCGGAGCTGGTCGATGTCGGCCAGGGCGATGCGGTGACGATCGCGGCGCGCGACGTGCGCGGCAAGATTCTTCTCGTCGAGGGGATCGCAAGCGAGGAGGTCGCCGCGCCGGCTTCGGCCGCGGGCGCCCTCGGCCAACTCCATGTCAGCCCAAACCAATACCTCTACGAGATGTGCGTGTCGCCGGTCTGGGGCAGCCCGTCCCAGCATACGCGCGACCAGCTGCCAAAGACGGTGCTTTGCACAATCCCGCAGGAGGAGGGCGAAGCCTTGCGCCAGCGCCTGCGGCGCGGAGAGAGCGTGCGCGCCACGCTCACGGCCGAGGTCGACACCGGCTGGCGAAAGATCCCGCTGCTGGTCGCGGAGTCGATGCCGGCGGGCGATTCCGAAGCGCCCTTCGTGCTGTTCTCCGGTCACCACGACTCCTGGCACTACGGCGTCATGGATAACGGCAGCGCCAACGCCACCATGCTCGAGGCGGCGCGCCTTCTCGCCGACCGCCGCGGTGACTGGCGGCGCGGCCTGCGCATCTGCTTCTGGTCCGGCCATTCGCACGGACGGTATGCGGGCTCGGCCTGGTACGCCGACGAATATTGGGAGGAGCTCGACCGCCGCTGCGTCGCGCACGTCAATATCGACTCGACCGGAGGCAAGGGTGCCGACCTCCTGACCAATTCCGGAGTGATCGACGAGCTAAAGGGACTCGCGGCCGAGGCGGTCCGCGACGTTACCGGCCAAACCCATGCCGGGCGACGCCATGGCCGCGTCGCCGATCATTCCTTCTGGGGCGTCGGTCTGCCGTCGATGTTCGGCAGTCTCAGCCATCATCCGCCCGGCGGGCCCATCAAGACGCCGGGCGCGCTCGGCTGGTGGTGGCACACGCCGCATGACCTCATCGACAACATCGATCCCGAGAACCACGCGCGCGACACGCGCATCGTGCTGCGCGTCCTCGGTCGGCTGCTCACCGATCGCGTCTTGCCGCTGGACTATGCGGCTTATGGCGATGCGCTCGCCGCCGAGCTCGACCGGATCGCCGGCGCGCTCGACGGGCGTCTCGACATTTCCGGTCTCTCTAGCGCCACCGCCGAGCTGCGGCGAAACGCGGCCGCCATTGCTGCACGCGCGTCACAAGCCATCGACGCCGAGGCGCGGCGGATCGATCGTGCGCTGATGCGGGCCTCCCGCGCCCTCGTGCCGCTCAACTACACCTATGGCGACCGCTTCCGGCACGATCCCGCGCTCACGCATCCCGCTTGGCCGTCGCTCGACGGCTTGCGCGAGCTGGCGCGCCTCGACCCGGCCTCGCCCGATCTGCAGTTCTACCTCGTCCACGCACGCCGGACCCGCAACCGCATCGCTCACGCGCTCGCCGAGGCGAATCGCGCGCTCGCCGGCGTCGCGTGACTCATCAAGGAAGGACCCGCTGCCATGCTCATATCGCGCCGCCTGTTACCCGCCGTCTTCCTAGCCGCGGCATCGACGCTCGCTGCCGTGCCGGGCGATGCGAAAGATTGGAGCCATGTGCGGGTCGGCGTCGAGGGTGCTTTCCCGCCCTGGAACATGATCGGGTCGGACGGCAAGCTCGCGGGCTTCGATATCGATCTCAGTCAGGATCTCTGCCGGCGCGCCGGCGTCGAGTGTGAGCTCATCGCGGGCGAGTGGACGAGCCTCATCCCCAGCCTCAACGCCGGCAAGTTCGACCTCGTGCTCACGCTGGGCATCAACGAGGCACGCAAGAAGGTCGTCGACTTCACCATTCCTTATGCCAGCGGCGTCGCGACTTTCATCATTGCAAAGAACGGTGCCGTCCCCGCGATGCCGATGACCGGCGAGCGGATCAATCTCAATGATAAGGCCGTGGCGGACCCCGTCATGGCCGAGATCGGTAAGCTCATCAAGGGCAAGACCATCGGCGTCGTGCAGTCGACCAGCCAGGAGCAGCTGATCCGCGCCTATTTCGGCGATGCCGTCGAGATCCGCACTTACAAGAGCTCGCCCGAGCGCGACCTCGACATCCGCGCTGGCCGGATCGATGCCGGCTTCGACAGCGGCGTCTATGCGACCTCGACCCTCGACAAGCCCGGGAACGAGGACCTCGCGATGACGGGTCCGCTGATGAAGGGCGCGATGCTCGCGACCGAGGTGGCGCTCGGCATGCGCAAGGGCGAGACCGAGCTCAAGGCCGTATTCGACAAGGCGATCCGCGAAGCCGCAGTGGACGGCACCATCCGCAAACTCTCTGTGAAGTGGAGCAAGATCGATCTCACGCCGACCTTGCCTCCGGCAGAATAGCGTCGGCGCGCGCCGGGGATCGCGCTAGACTCGACCAGGATCGTGGCGCTGCGCGGAACCGATGAACCAGGTCGGCTTTCTCGAGTTGATGGGTTTCGGACCCCAAGGTTGGGGTCCCTCCATGCTCTTCGGCGCCCTGATGACCCTCGCCGTCGCCGGCAGCGGGTTCCTGCTGGGCGCGGCGATCGGGACACTCGGCGCCTGGGCCAAGATCGCCGGCGGCCGGGTCGCGCGCAGCCTCGCGGACCTCTACACGACGGTGCTGCGGGGCATCCCCGACCTGCTGGTGATCTACCTGTTCTATTTCGGGGGCGGGATGGTTCTGTCCTCGATCGCCCATTTGTTCGGTGAGGGCGGTTTCATCAGCCTGCCTGGCTTTGCCGCCGGTGCGCTCGCAATCGGCGTCGTCTCCGGCGCGCATCACACCGAGGTGTTCCGCGGCGCCTTCCGCGCGGTGAGCCGCGGCGAGATCGAGGCGGCGCGCGCCGTCGGCATGAGCCGGATGCTCTGTTTCCGCCGCATCATCGCTCCGCTGGTCCTGCGCTACGCCCTGCCGGGGCTCGGCAACGTCTGGCAGCTCGTGCTCAAGGAATCGGCGCTGGTCTCGGTCACGGGCGTGGTCGAGCTGGTGCGCGAGGCGCAAATCGGCGCCGGCTCGACCCGTCAGCCCTTCGATTTCTTCATCTCGGCCGCGGCACTCTACCTCTGCATCACCACGCTGTCCGGCTGGATGATGCGCCGGGCCGAGCGCCACTTCTCGAGAGGGATGGCGAGAGCGTGATCGACCTCGCGTTCATGTCGGAGGCGTGGGGCAAGCTGCTGGCTGGCGTGCCCCTGACGCTGCAGCTGGCGCTGCTCGCGACCGCGCTCGGCGGTGCCCTGGCGGTGGCGCTCGCCGCCATGCGTGTCTCCGGTATCGCCGCTCTCGACGCGGCGGCGCGGTTCTATGTGTTTGCCTTCCGAGGCTCGCCGCTGCTGGTCCAGATATTCCTGATCTACTACGGGCTTGGCCAATTCCGCGCGGTGCGGCTGAGCTTCCTATGGCCGTTCCTGCGCGAACCCTATTGGTGCGCGGTACTGGCGCTCACCCTCAACACCGCCGCTTACGCGAGCGAGATCATCCGCGGCGGGCTACTGTCGGTGCCGCGGGGCGAGATCGAGGCGGCGCGCGCCTGCGGCATGTCGCGGAGCCTCGCTTTCCGCCGGATCATCCTGCCCCTCGCGCTGCGCCAGGCGCTGCCGGCCTACGGGAACGAGCTCATCCTCATGGTCAAGGCGACCTCGCTTGCCTCGATCATCACCCTCATGGAGATCACCGGCATCGCCGCGAAGCTGGTCTCCGATACCTATCGCGTGATCGAGGTGTTCGTAGCCGCCGGCGCACTCTATCTCGCCATCAATTTCGCGCTGACGCGCATCGTCATGGCGGTCGAGTACTGGCTGACGCCGCACCTGCGTCCGGTGCCCGTGATTGCGCTCGACACTGGAGACGCTGGGTGAGCGGTGCCGCGGGCGAGGATGCCGGCGGCGTGCCGCCTCCTATCGCACTCCGCCTCGAGGATCTGCACAAGAGCTACGGGCCGCTCGAGGTCCTCAAGGGCATCTCGCTCACGGCGCGCGAAGGCGAGGTCGTGTCGGTCCTGGGTGCCTCGGGGTCCGGCAAGTCGACGATGCTCCGCTGCATCAACCTGCTGGAGGTTCCCGACAGCGGCACGATCACGGTCGCGGGCGAAACCGTGCGGCTCGCGCGCAACCGCCGCGGCGAGACCCGGCCCGTCGAGC
Organism: Allostellaceae bacterium; assembly: GCA_035604335.1. Lineage (GTDB taxonomy): Bacteria > Pseudomonadota > Alphaproteobacteria > ATCC43930 > CGMCC-115725 > DASZHJ01. Next base: position 33,445 of record DATNIT010000205.1, read on the forward strand.
CCGCGCAGGTCGTGCGGCTGCGCTCGCGCGTCGGGATGGTTTTCCAGAGCTTCAATCTGTGGTCCCACAAGACGGTCCTCGAGAATGTGATCGAGGCGCCGATCCACGTCCAGAAGCGGCCACGCGCCGACTGCACCGCCGAGGCCGAGGCGCTGCTCGCCAAGGTCGGGATTGCCGAGAAGCGGAACCACTATCCCGCACACCTTTCGGGTGGCCAGCAGCAACGCGCCGCGATCGCCCGCGCGCTCGCAATGCGCCCGGCGCTCCTGCTGTTCGACGAACCGACCTCCGCCCTAGACCCCGAGCTCGTCGGCGAAGTGCTACGCGTCATGCGTGCCCTCGCCGACGAGGGACGCACCATGCTGGTGGTGACGCACGAGATGGGCTTTGCACGCGAGGTCTCGAGCCGCGTGGTCTTCCTCCATCAGGGGGTGGTCGAGGCGGAGGGAACACCGGACGAGTTTTTCGGCACGCGGGGATCGGAGCGCTTCCGCCGGTTTGTTGCGGGCTGAGGATCAGGACAGGGAAGGACAACCATGAGCATCTCGAGAATTCTAGCGCTTGTCTTCGCCGGCGCGGCGCTCCTCGCCGCGGCACCGGCGGGAGCACAGGGCAAGCAATGGACTGTGATCCGGATCGCGACCGAAGGCGCCTTCCGCCCCTGGAACTTCACCGAGCCAGACGGCAGTCTCAACGGCTTCGAGATCGATCTCTACAAGGACCTCTGCGCGCGGATGAAAGTCTCCTGCGAGATCTCTGCCCAGTCCTTCGACGGCATGATTCCCGCGCTCAACGCCGGTAAGTTCGACGCCATCATGGCGGGCATGTCGGCGACCGCCAAGCGCGAGGAGGTGATCGCCTTCTCGGTGTCCTACGGCACGACCGGACAGACCTTCGGCGTGCTGAAATCGGGGCCCCTTACCGCGTTGCCGGGGCAGGGTCAGATCTTTTCGCTCGAAAGCGACGAAGCCGGCGCGCTCAAGGCGATCGAAGCGATGAAGCCGATGCTGCAGGGCAAGATCATCGGCGTTCAGACTGCCTCTATCGCGGCTGGCTTCATCGAAAAGTATCTGAAAGGCGTGGTCGAGGCCCGCGAGTACAAGACGACCGAGCAGCACGACCTCGATCTGCTGTCGGAGCGCATCGATCTCATCATGGCCTCGATGGCGTATCTCTCGGGTGTCGTGGCGAAGACCGAGAACTCCGAGATCGCTATTGTGGGCCCACGCTTCCAGGGCGGCGTCCTCGGCCGCGGAAGCTCAGTCGGGCTGCGCAAGAGCGACCCCGAGCTCAAGACCATGTTTGATGCGGCGATCACTGCGGCGAAGGCCGACGGGACCATCCAAAGGCTGTCGCAGAAATGGTTCGGCTACGACGTAACACCGCGGTGAGCGCACGGCGGGCCCGAAATTCGACGCGCACCTAACACAATTTCGGAAGCCGATCACGTCGCCTTCGGGTCTGTTGGGCTCACGCCGCCCGCATGGCCTCGATCAAGAGGGGCGCGCGCATACGCCAGGTATGACGATCGCGGTAAATCGAGCCGGCTCGATCCGCTAATCGTGCAAGCTCTTGTGTGTCTTTGGCGGCAGCGACCATCGGCTCGAGAGCCTCGTCGTCGAGACGCTTCTGCGGCAAGTAGAGGATGCTCTCGCCGTCGCGGAAATCCTGCTTCATGAAGAGGCTGGCGTCGGTGAGAACGACGGCTCCCTCGGCCATGGCGAACCATATCCGGTCGTGCGAACCGGCCGGAAATTTCGAGGTCGTGTTGAGAACGATGCGCGAATTCAGCATCAGTCCGCGAACGCGATCGAAATCGTCGATGTACCCGAGGTAGCGGAGGTTGGGTCGATCGCGGAGTACCAGAGGCAGGTGATTCGATGCGATCGCGATCTCGAGATCGTCTGGCAGAGCGGCCAGGATGCTTACCCGTCGGTTCACTTCTCCGATATCTTGGATCTTCGACATCAGGCTCGCGAAATCATCGCGGGTAAATAGCGACGGAGAAACCCGGTGACGCATCATGGTATCCAGCGTGGCTGGAAGAATGGGCGCGCCCGTCTTCTCGACCACATCGATCGTGTCGAAGATCAAGTCCGGGACTATTGGCGAGACGCCGGGATTCGCCGCATGCCACTCGGCTCGGTCAGTCGGCTCGCGGAGAGTGCCCACAAAGAGCAGATCGATGTCGCGCTCGTTATGCGGAACCACCTTCTCTGTCGGCTCAGGACCGGCGTGCGGCAGAAACACCGCGCGATGAGAGAAGCCGAGCGCTTTCAGCGCCGGCAGATGACTGGCATCGCTCCATGCCGTCACTGCATCCTCGGATGCCCCGATTGAGAGTTGATGCACGCGGTGGCAGGGATGGTCGCCCATGATCGAGACCACCGGCTGGCGCCAGGGGAACGCGACTTTATGACTGAAGGTCAGGAAAAGCGTCGATGCGGCCCTGGCGGTGTCGGCTTTGCAGAACCCGGGCAACACGTCGACGTCGACCATCTCGGCCGCGACACCATGGGCTCCGAGGGCCCAGTGGATTTCGGAAGCCATGGATTGCAGCGAGCCCGCGGCGCGCTGTCCGGATACGATGACGACATGCTGGAAATCCATTGGTTTTTCTTCGGTCAATCAAACCTTCCTCAAGTGCGACTTTCCATCGCTCATCGTTATTTTTTATTTAAGGCAGGATGGAGCGGGCTCGGATCGTCCGTGTGCCGCCCTCGTTAACCCTTCCTCAACCGCGCTCGGCGAGGATCGTTTCTGAAGCGAAACGACTGGAGGAGACGGTGCCGAGCCACTCTCGCGACGCGCTCGATCTGTGGCGGCGCGTGCTGGTCGAGAGCGTGCGCGGCGGCGGGCCCGATCTCTCCGCGCGTCAGCTCTCACTGCTCCTCACGGTCTACCTGACGCCGCCGCCGCACACGGTGCGCGGCCTGGCGGAGCTGCTTCGGGTGTCGAAGCCCGCGATCTCCCGCGCGCTCGATCGGCTGGGCATGCTGGGTTTCGCGCGGCGCAAGCGCGACGAGGCGGACCGGCGCAATGTTCTGGTTCAGCGCACCGTGAAAGGCGCCGTGTTCCTGTCGGATTTCTCGACCTTGGTGGCGAGGGCCGCGCGCTCTCAATAGCCGCGTTCGAGATCGATCAGGTTTATGAGCGGACGGCCGTCGCTGAGCCGGCGCAAGTTCTCGGCGACGCCCGCGGCCGCGGTGGGCGCATGAGTCGCCGCCGCCGCGTGCGGCGTTACGATGATCTTCTCGTGGCTCCAGAACGGATGCTCTCTCGGCAGCGGCTCCTGGTCGAAGACGTCGAGCACCGCGGCGGAAAGCTGTCCGCTCTCCAGGGCCGACAGCAGATCCGCTTCGACCAGGTGACGGCCCCGGGCCGCGTTGACGATGGCGGACCCCTTCGGCATCGCCGCGAACAGCCTCGCGTCGAGAATTCCGGTGGTCTCGCGCGTGAGGGGCAACAGGCAGACCAGGATATCGCTGCGCCGCGCGAGGGCCATGAGGCCGTCGGGACCATCGAAGCTCTCGATCCCCGGCAGCCGCCGTTCGCGCCGGCTCCAGCCTCCGATGGAGAATCCCAGCACGGCGAGCTTGCGCGCGGCGTCGCTGCCGAGCTCGCCGAGGCCGAGCACGCCGACCCGCCGCTCCGACGCGTTGGGCTGCGGCAGCTCGCGCCAGTTGCGCGCGTGCTGCTGCGCGCGATAGGCGAAATCCTGGCGATGCAGGCGCAACACCTGCGTCAGCACGTACTCGCTCATCGCCTCCGTCATGTAGGGATCGACGAGCCGAGCGATCGGCACGTGGCGCGGCAACGTCGGGTCCCCCAGCAGATGGTCGACGCCCGCGCCGAGTGACACGATCATCTTCAGGTTCGGCAACGAGGCGAGCAATCCCGGCTGCGGCTTCCAGACCAGCGCCGCGTCGATGTCCTTGGGATTGCCGATCTCGGGGAAGACGCGCATCTCGAGCTCGGGAATGAACTTGCGGAGCTCCGTGAGCCAGAGGGCGGCGGAATCGAAGCTGGACCGGTACAGCAATACCATGAGGCACCCAAACGATGAGGGCGCACTCTAGCGGTCAGCCGTGGCCGCGGGCAATGTGCCTGCGCGCTCTTGTTAGGTGCGCACCGTGCCGCCGTCCTCCGCCTTGATCTCGAAGGCGGCGGCCATGAGGGCGCGGGTGTAGGGGTGCTGTGGGCGATCGAAGATCGCGGTCGAGTCTCCCGTCTCCACGACGACGCCGTCCTTCATCACGAGCACGTCGCGGGCGAGCGCGCGCACCACACGGAGGTCGTGGCTGATGAAGATGTAGGCGAGCCCGTGGCGCGCCTGGAGATCACGCAGCAGGTTCACCATCTGCGCCTGCACGGACATGTCGAGCGCCGAGGTGGGCTCGTCCAGCACCAGGAGCCGCGGCTTCAGCACCAGCGCCCGCGCAATCGCCACGCGCTGGCGCTGGCCGCCGGAGAACTCGTGGGGATAGCGGTCGATCGCGGCGGGGTCGAGGCCGACGGCTGTTAGAGCCTCCTCGATGAGTGGGCGGCGGGCTTGCGGCGTCTCACCGATGCCGTGGACCTTGAGCCCTTCCTCCACGATCTGGCCGATGGAGAGCCGTGGCGACAGGCTCGAGAACGGATCCTGGAAGACGATCTGGATCTCGCGGCGGAGTGGCCGCATGGCGCTGGTGCCGAGCGCGTCGAGGCGCTTGCCGTCGTAGACAATGGCGCCCTCGCTGCGCAGCAGGCGCAGCAGGCCGAGCCCGAGCGTGGTCTTGCCGGAGCCGGATTCGCCGACCACGCCCAGGGTCTCGCCCTCGCGCACGGTGACATCGATGCCGTCGACCGCCTTCACATAGCCGGTGATCCGGCGGAGCACGCCCGCGCGGATCGGGAACCAGACCTTGAAGCCCTTGGCCTGCAGCAGAACCGGCGGCGTTGCCGCGTGCCGGAGCGGCTCTCCCTTGGGCGCAGACTCCAGGAGATGGCGGGTATAAGAATGCTGGGGCCGCGCGAAGACCTCGGCGGTGGTGCCGGTCTCGACGATCTCGCCCTTGGTCATCACGGCGACGCGGGTCGCGACCTTCTGCACGATGGTGAGGTCGTGCGTAATCAGCAGGAGCGCCATGCCGAAGCGCTCTTGCAAATCGCGAAGCAGCTTCAGGATCTGCGCCTGGATGGTGACGTCGAGCGCGGTGGTGGGCTCATCGGCGATCAAGAGGTCGGGCTCGTTGGCGAGCGCCATGGCGATCATGATGCGCTGCCGCTGGCCACCGGAGAGCTGATGCGGATAGGCGTCGAGGCGCTTTTCCGCCTCGGGCAATCCCACGAGCCGCAGCAGCTCGATGACGCGCGCGCGCGCCGCCATCCCGCGGAGTCCCTTGTGGAGATAAAGCGTCTCCGCGATCTGCTTTTCCACGGTGTGGAGCGGGTTGAGCGAGGTCATGGGCTCCTGGAACACCATGGCGATGCGGTCGCCCCGGATCGCCTGCAGCTGGCGCGGCGGCGCCCGCACGAGATCCTCGCCCTCGAACAGGATGCGGCTCTCGGCGGAATGGCGCGCGAGCGGATACGGCAGCAGCTGCAGGATCGAGAGCGCGGTCACCGATTTCCCGGAGCCGCTCTCGCCCACCAGCGCGAGCGTCTCGCCGCGCGCGAGGTCGAGCGAGACCCGCTTCACCGCCTCGACGCGCTGCCCGGACGTCTCGAAGGTGACGGAGAGGTCGCGGATGGAGAGAAGGGGATCGGCCATCAGCTCTCAGCCAATATTCTTGCGCGGATCGAACGCGTCCCGCACCGCTTCTCCGATGAAAACGAGCAGGCTCAGCATGATGGCAAGCGCGATGAAGGCCGTGAAGCCGAGCCAGGGCGCTTGCAGGTTGTTCTTGCCTTGCGCGAGCAGCTCCCCGAGCGAGGGCGAGCCGGCGGGCAGGCCGAAGCCCAGGAAGTCGAGGGACGTGAGCGTGGTCACGCCGCCGCTCAACAGGAACGGCATAAAGGTGAAGGTCGCGACCAGCGCGTTGGGCAGCACGTGGCGAAAGATGATCACCGGATTCGAAACGCCGAGCGCCCGGGCGGCGCGCACGTAGTCGAAGTTGCGGGCGCGCAGGAATTCCGCACGGACCAGGTCGACCAGACTCATCCAGGAGAACAGCAGCATGAGGCCCAGGAGCCACCAGAAATTCGGTTGCACGATGCTCGAGAGAATGATGAGGAGATAGAGAATCGGCAGCCCCGACCAGATCTCCATGAAACGCTGGAACAGCAGGTCGGTGAGGCCGCCGAAGTATCCCTGGACCGCGCCCGCGGCGATGCCGATCGCGGAGGAGAGCAGGGTCAGCACGAGGCCGAACAGCACGGAGATGCGGAAACCGTAGAGCAGGCGCGCCAGCACGTCGCGGCCTTGGTCGTCGGTGCCGAGCCAATTCACCGCCGAGGGCGGGGCCGGCGCGGGAACCGGCAGGTCGTAGTTGATGGTCCCGTAGCTGAAGGGTATCAGCGGAAAGATCATCCAGCCCTTGGAGCGGATATTCGCCTGCGTCACAGCTTCTCGGTAGTTCGCCTCGGTCGGAAAATCGCCGCCGAACGTGGTCTCGGGATAGGACTCGAAGACCGGAAAATAGAAGGAGCCGTCGTAGCGGACGAGGAGCGGCTTGTCGTTGGCTATGAGCTCCGAGAACAGAGTCGCGCCGAACAGCACCAGGAAGATCCAAAGCGACCAGAATCCCCGCCGGTTGGCGCGGAAATTGGCAAGCCGCCGCAGCGTCAGCGGCGTCACGGACATGCCGAGCACCCGCTCGCGCGCTGCTAGCGGGTTTGCCACGCTCATGCGCCGCGCGTCCCGAAATCGATCCGCGGATCGACCATGGTGTAGGTGAGATCGCCCACCAGCTTGAGCAGCAGCCCCAGGAGCGTCAGCACATAGAGGTTCGCGAACATGATGGGATAGTCGCGGTTGATCGCGGCCTCGTAGCCGAGCAGGCCGAGCCCATCGAGCGAGAAGATGATCTCGACCAGGAGCGCGCCGGTGAAGAGGATGCTGACGAAGGCGCTGGGAAAGCCCGCAATCACCAGCAGCATCGCGTTCCGGAACACATGGCCGTAGAGCACGCGCCGCTCGCTCAGGCCCTTGGCCCTTGCCGTCACCACGTAGTGCTTGCTGATCTCCTCCAGGAAGGAGTTCTTGGTGAGCATGGTCAGGCTCGCGAAGCTGCCGATGACCAGCGCGGCGATCGGTAATGTGATGTGCCAGAAGTAGTCGACGATCCGGTGCCACCAGTCGAGGCTCGACCAGTTCTCGGACGTGAGGCCGCGCAGGGGGAAGAGGTGCCAGTAGTTTCCGCCGGCGAACAGCACGACCAGCATGACCGCGAACAGGAAGCTCGGTACGGCGTAGCCGATGATGATGACCCCGCTCGACCAGATGTCGAACCGGCTGCCGTCGCGCACGGCCTTGCGGATGCCGAGCGGGATCGAGATCAGGTATCCGAATAGCGTCGTCCAGAGGCCGAGCGAGATCGATACCGGCAGCTTTTCGATGATGAGGTCCGTCACCTTGCGGTCGCGGAAGAAGCTGCTGCCGAAGTCGAAGGTGAGGTAGTTGCGCATCATCATCAGGAAGCGCTCGGTCGGCGGTTTGTCGAAGCCGTAGAGTCGCTCGAGCTTCTTGAGGGTATCGGGGTCGATGCCGCGCGACGCGCGCGTCTGCTCGGAGCCGCCGACCTTGACGCCGGAGGAGACTGTCTCGCCGCCGCCGCCGCTCACCCGCGCCGTGGCGCTGATCGCGCGCCCCTCGAGCTGGGCCACCAGCTGGTCGATCGGCCCACCGGGTGCCGCCTGGATCACGACGAAGTTCACGACCATGATCGCGAACAGCGTCGGAATGATCAGCAGGAGCCGGCGGATGATGTAGGCGAGCATGGCGTCGGTCCGGTCGCGCCTCCTGAGGGGAGCCCGCCTACTGTGCGACGCTCGCTTTGCGCAATTCCAAGCTGGCCGCCTTCGCCGCGTCGACCCACCAGGCCATGAAATCGACGCCGTATTTCGGCGACTCCTTCGGCCGGTCGAACTTGTCCCAGTAAGCGACGCGGCTGACGCTCAAGTGCCAGTTCGGCACCACATAGAAGCCCCAGAGCAACACACGGTCGAGGGCACGCACGCGCGTCACCAGGCTCTCGCGATCGGATGCCGAGACCACGAGATCGATGAGGTCGTCCACCACCTTGTCCTTGACGCCGAGCAGATTTCGGCTGCCGCGCTGGTCGGCGGTCGCCGAGCCCCAGAAGTCGCGCTGCTCGTTTCCAGGCGATTGCGAGGCTCCGAACCCCACCACCGCCATGTCGAAGTCGAAGCTGCGCATGCGCTCTTCGTATTGCGAGGTATCGACCGTGCGCACGCGCGCCACGATGCCCAGCCGCTTCAGATTGGCGATGAACGGCAGCACGATGCGCTCGAATTCCGGCTGGTCGAGCAGGATTTCGAATGCCATGGGTTTGCCGCTCTTGTCGTTGACAAGGCTCTCGCCTTTGACGCTCCAGCCCGCCTGATTCAGGAGATCGAGCGCGATCTTGAGGTTGTCGCGAATGTTGCCGGAGCCGTCGCTCTTTGGTGGGTCATATTGCTTGGTGAGGACTTCCCCGGGAATCATGCCCTTGTACTTCTCGAGGATCCGCAGCTCGTCGCCGGTGGGCACGCCGGTGGAAGCGAGCTCGGAATTGTCGAAATAACTGCGCGTGCGTGTGTAGGCGCCGTTGAAGAGGTTCTTGTTCGTCCAATCGAAATCGAAGGCGTAGCCGATCGCCTCGCGCACGCGGCGGTCGGCGAAGAAATCGCGCCGCGTATTGAATCCGAACGCCTGCATGCCCGACACGCGCGAGTGCGGGATCTCGACCTTCTGGATGAGGCCCGCCCGGAGCGCCGGTCCGTCGTAGCCGGTGGCCCAGAGCTTGGCGGTATTCTCCGAGCGGATGTCGTAGGCGCCGGCCTTGAAGGCCTCGAGGGCGACCGTCATGTCGCGGTAGTAGTCGTAGCGGATCACGTCGAAATTCTCCCGGCCGAGGTTGACCGGCAGGTTCGCCGCCCAATAGTCGGGCACGCGGCGGAAGGTGATTGAGCGGCCGGGATCGACCGCCTCGATCTTGTAGGGTCCGCTACCGAGCGGCGGGTCGAGCGTCGTCTGCTCGAAATCGCGGGTCGCCCAATAAGCCTTTGAGAGCACCGGCAGCTCGCCCACGATCTGCGCGAGCTCGCGGTTGTTGCCGTTGCGAAAGGTGAACCGGACGCTGCGTTCGCCCACCTGCTCCGCTTTGAGCACGTCGGCATAGTAGCTGCGGTAGAACGGATGGCCCTTGCTCTTGAGCGTCTCGAACGTCCAGATCACGTCGGCGGGCGTGATCGGGGTGCCGTCGTGGAACCAGGCTTCTTTGCGCAGATTGAACTGCACCCAGGTGCGGTCCGCCGGGACCTCGACGGTCTCGGCGATGAGGCCGTAAGCGGAGGCCGGCTCCTCGGGCGATCCCACCATGAGCGTGTCGGTGTCGAGGCCCAACCCCGCCGCAGCGTTCCCCTTGAGCGTGAAGGGGTTCAGCGTGTCGAAGGTGCCGATCGCGCTGTAGTGCACGCTGCCGCCCTTGGGCGCCTCGGGGTTCACATAGTCGAAATGCGCGAAATCCGGCCCGTACTTGAGGTCGCCGAAGAGCGAGAGCCCGTGGCTCTTGGTCACGCCGTCCTGTGCGAGCGCGACGCCGAGCGGGATCGCGGCGAGGAGGACGGCGAGCACAATGGCCCTGGCGCGCATGGGGCAAGCTCCTTGCAGGTGACGGTACACTCTAGTGGAAACCGCTGGCCGGAGGCACACTCCGCCGCCCGGTATCACGCTCTGCCCGAAAGAAGGCCACGAGCGGCGGGGACGAGGCGCGGATCGCCGCAGGCGAGGACGCGGCCATCCGAGGCGAGGCCGAGCGGACCGCCCCGCCAATCCGTGATGCTGCCGCCGGCACCGGCGATCACGGGCACCAGCGCGGCATAGTCGTAGGGCTTGAGGCTCGCCTCCACCACGAGGTCTACGAACCCCGCCGCCAGCAGGCCATAGGCGTAGCAGTCACCGCCGAAGCGGGCGAGCTTGACCGCGGCTTTGAGGCGCTGAAAGCCGTCGGCGTCCGCGCCCTTGAACATGTCGGGCGATGTCGCGAACAGCGTTGCCGAGGTGAGCGACGGGCAGGGCCGCGTCGAGATCTCAGCTCCATTGAGCGTGCTCCGGCGTCCGCGCGCGCCGATCCAGCGCTCTCTGGAGATCGGCTGGTCGATCACGCCGAGCACGGGGACGCCGCGCTCGGCGAGCGCGATCAGCGTGCCGAACAGCGGCACGCCGCTGATGAAGGATTTGGTGCCGTCGATGGGATCGAGCACCCAGATCCGCTCGGCGTCCAAGCGCACGGAGCCATGCTCCTCGCCGAGGATGCCATGATCGGGAAAGCGCCGCTCGATGAGCGTGCGCAGCGCCATTTCCGCTTCGCGGTCCGCGACAGTGACCGGGCTCGTGTCGGGCTTGTCGTCGACCGCGACGCCGCGGCGGAAGTAGCGGCGGACGATCTCGCCTGCGGAGTCGGCAAGCTCGTTGGCGAAAGCGATCAGCGCGGCGTCGACCGGTGTCGTCATGCCGCGCGGCGCCTCGTCACTGGCTGGCGAGCGGCTTCGGCGAATCCGAGAGCGAGTTGAGATAGGCGATCACGTCGGCGCGGTCCTTCGCCTTCGGGAGGCCGATGAACGTCATCTTCGTGCCCTTGACGAAGGCCTGGGGCTTCCAGAGCCACTCGTTGAGCGCGTCCACGGACCAGGTGCCGCCCTTCTTCTTGAGCGCATCCGAGAAAGCGTAGCCGCCGCGGCCCTCCGCGACCGGCTCGTCGAAGACGCCGTAGAGATTGGGCCCCACTCGGTTGGCGCCGCCCTTGTCGAAGGTGTGGCAGGCCGCGCACTTCTTCGCGACGTCCTTGCCCGCGTCGACGCTCGCGGATGCGAGCACCGGACCCAGCGGCTCCGGTCCCGCCGCCTGCTCGCCGCCGGCGGGCTGCGCCGGCTGCTGGGCGGGCGCGGTCGCCACCGCGACGGCGCTTTTTGCCGGGGCCTTCGGCTCGATCAGCTTGCTCGCGAGCAGCCCGGATACCCACGCCACGATCAGCGCAAGCAGCACCGAGGCCACGATCTTGTTGAGCTCAAACGACGACATTCCGCGTCCCTTCGGGGCTGACCTGAGGCAGGGCGAGAGCCGACCACGCCGGTCCCGTGCCGCAAGGAAGAAACCGAATTTTCGCTGACAACTCAAACGAAATGTGATTGATGCGCCATCGGATAGAGCCGCTTCGACCGCCCGTATAACCCCGAATCCCGTGCGGCATAACGCCGCAACACCGGGGATCGGAGCCGGGCGGGAGCCAGCGTCCGCTTGGAGACCCAGGAATGCCGGCGCTATGAGCCAAAAGCCCCGCAATTCCATCGTGCTGATCCCGTCGCGCCTCGCCTCGACGCGGCTGCCGAACAAGCCGCTCGCCGACATTCATGGCGAGCCCATGATCGCCCATGTCTGGCGCCGCGGCATCGAGGCGGGGGTGGGGCCCGTGGTGGTCGCCTGCGGCGACGCCGAGATTGCCGAGGCCGTCGAGCGGGCGGGCGGCCGTGCCGTCATGACCGACCCGGCCCTGCCGTCGGGCTCCGATCGCATTGCCGCGGCGCTGCGGCAGGTCGATCCCGAGCGGCATCACGATGCCATCGTCTGCCTGCAGGGCGATCTGCCGACGCTCGCTCCCGAGGCGATCCGGACGGCGCTCGAGCCGCTCGACGATCCCGGCGTCGACATCGGCACGCTCGCCACCGAGATCCGCGACGAGGACGAGCGGCAGGCCCCGAGCGTGGTGAAGATCGCGGTCGCCTTCGCGCCGGGCCGGCGCATCGCGCGCGCGCTCTATTTCAGCCGCACCGTGATGCCCTGGGGCGAGGGGCCGCACTACCACCACATCGGGCTCTACACCTACCGGCGGGCGGCGCTCGAGCGCTACGTCGCGTTGCCCCAAGGCGCGCTCGAGCGGCGGGAGAGCCTCGAGCAGCTCCGCGCGCTCGAGGCGGGCATGCGGATCGACGTGGCGCTCGTTGACACGCTTCCGCTCGGTATCGATACTCCGGCCGACCTCGCCCGCGCGCGCGAGATCCTGGCGCCCCGCGCCTAGTGCCTTTCCCTCGCCGCTCTTCCCACAATCCCATGCGTCGCTCGCCCGCCAATACCATCGCGTTCCAAGGCCAGCCCGGCGCCTACTCGGACCTCGCCTGCCGCGAGGTGTTTCCGCGCCTCGCGACGCTGCCCTGCCACAGCTTCGAGGATGCCATCGCCGCCGTGCGCGAGGGCCGCGCGCGGCTTGCCATGCTGCCGGTGGAGAACTCCGTCGCCGGCCGCGTCGCCGACATCCACCATCTGCTGCCGCAGTCGGGCCTGCACATCATCGGCGAGCATTTCCATCGCGTGAGCCACCACCTCCTGGCGCCCAAGGGCGCCACCCTCAAGACCATCAAGACCGTTCGGAGCCACGTTCACGCGCTGAGCCAATGCCGGCAGTTGATCCGGGCCCTCAAGCTGAAGCCTATCGTCGTGGCGGACACCGCGGGCGCCGCGGCGGAGGTCGCGGAGCGCCGCGATCCCAGCGAGGCTGCAATCGCCTCCGAGCTCGCCGGCAAAATCTATGGCCTTGTCACCCTCAAGCAGGACATCGAGGACGCCAGCCACAACACCACCCGGTTCCTCGTGATGTCGAAGGCGCCGCGGGTCGCCGCGAACGACGGCGGTCTCGTCATCACGACCTTCGTCTTCCGGGTGCGCAACGTACCGGCGGCGCTCTACAAGGCCATGGGCGGGTTCGCCACCAACGGCGTCAACATGACCAAGCTGGAAAGCTATATGTTGGGCGGCCGGTTCACGGCGACGCAGTTCTACGCCGACATCGAGGGTCATCCCAAGGACCGGCCGGTGAAGCTCGCCCTTGACGAGCTCCGATTCTTCACCCGCGAGATGAAGATCCTCGGCATCTACCCCGCGCACTCCTTCCGCCTGGCGGTGAACCAGGCGGAGGTGGATTGAGCGCTAAGCGGCCACACCCAGCTCTTCCCTGAGATGACGCTGGCCGAGCGGCGTCACCGTGACCGCGCGGTCGTCGCGGCGACGGCGGATCCAGCCGGCATCGAGGAACCGATCGACGATGGCGGCGCCCAGCGCCCCCGCGAGGTGCGGATGGCGCTCGGTCCAATCGATGCAGGTGCGCACCACGGGCCGCCGCGCGCTCTCGAGGCGCGCGATATCGATACCCCAGGAGTTCAGGAGTGCTTCTCCCGATCCGCGCCGCACCAGCGTGAGGTCGGCATCCCTGCGACGCAGGACGTGCTTCCGCACCAGCCCGTCCGCCAGCGCCACGCCGAGTCGGCCCGCGAAGTGGTCGTAGCAGGTGCGGGCGCGGCGCAAGGGCGCGTCTTCCGGCATGACGCGGCGAGGTGAGGGAAAGACCTGGATCGCCAGGTCGCTCAGGGTCTCGACGGCATGGGCAACCGCCGGGCCGCCCAACCGGTAATAGCGGTGCCGGCCCTGCTTGGCGACCGCCAACAAGCCGCCATCGACGAGCTGGGCGAGGTGGCCGCTCGCGGTCGGCAATGCGACGCCCGCGCGGAAGGCGAGCTCCGTCGCAGTGAGGGCTTCGCCGCTCATCAGCGCCATCAGCATCGAGGCTCGCGACGGGTCTCCCATCAGGGAACCCACGCGAGCGATATCCAGCGTCTCGGACATGGCCAAAATCCTAATGCGGCCCATACGAGCATGCTTCGGTCTTAGCCGAAGCGAGAGGCCCTGAAAAGCGCCACGCCATTAGCGCCGGCGGCGTGAAAGTGCTACCACAGCGCGCATGGCGCGCACCGAGCTTGATCCCGCCTTCGTCACCACCGCCCTCGAGCTGCCGGGCTACCGCATCACGCGGAACCTCGGCGTGGTCCGCGGCATCGTCGTCCGGTCACGCTCGGTGATCGGCAGTATCGGCGCGGGGCTGCAGACCCTGTTCGGCGGCAATATCACGCTCTATACCGGCCTCTGTGAGCGAACCCGCGAGGACGCGTTCGATCTCATGATGGAGCACGCCGCCAACCTCGGTGCCAACGCGATCATTTGCGCGCGCTACGACGCCACCGAGATCATGTCGGGAGTGGCGGAAGTGCTCGCCTACGGCACCGCCGTGGTGGTCGAGCCCCTCTCCAAAGCCTGATCTCCTTGCGTCCCAACGATTCCCGGTCGGACGCGCTGCCCTACCGCTGCAGCCAATCCTCGATGAGGCGCCGCGCGATGGAGTCGCGGCGGGGCAGGCGGAAGGTGTCATCCTCGGCGTGGCCGAGGATGAAGCTGCGGTCGAACCAGTGGGCGGCCTCGAGCTCCTCGGGATCGACGTGAAGCTCCGTCGTGACCGCGCGCGCGGTGAAGCCCAGCATGATCGAGGCGGGAAACGGCCAGGGCTGCGAGGAATGGTACTGGACATCGTCGACCACGATACCGGTCTCCTCGCGGACCTCGCGCGCCACCGCCTCCTCGAGGCTCTCGCCGGGCTCGACGAAACCGGCCAGGGTCGAATGCATGCCGTTGAGCCAAATCTTCTGGCGCCCGAGCAACGCCCGATCGCCGTCGGTCACCAGCATGATCACGGCGGGATCGGTGCGCGGGAAATGCGCGGTTTTGCACTCGGGAGCCACGCAGCGGCGGACATGGCCGCCTTCCTCGCTCCGCGTCGCGCTGCCGCAGACGCCGCAGAACCGGTGCCGGCCATGCCAGTGCAGGATGCCGCGGGCATAAGCGAGCAGAGCGCCGTCGAGCCGCGCGAGCAGCGGCCCCACGCGGCGAAGATCGGTGAACTCGATCGCACCCTCCGCGCGGATCGCCTCCAACGGCGCCTCGCGGTGGGACAGGTCGAGGGCGAAATAGGCGCGCGACTCGCGCAAGCCCAGCAACACGGCCTCGCCCTCGAGCGACACCAGCGCCTCGCGGCTCACCAGCATCGCGCTGGGCGCGCCCTTCGACGTGCTCGCCACCAGGTTCTGCCCGCGCCAGACCGGCACGAACAGGGTCTCGGGATGCGCGAGTTGCGCCGCCAGCCAGTCGGGCTCCCGGCGGCGGTGGCCGGCCCGGTCGAGCCCGTTCGCGGCGTAGAAATTCGGCGGTTTCATCGATGTGCGGGACACTCGCATACCGCGCATCGGAAGAGCAAGCGCGGCTTCCGAAACGTGCGGCGCTCGGCCTTGCCTCGGAGGGTGTCTCGCCTGATATAGTGCGGCGGGAGGTTGGCGGCGGACGGGCGTCTCGCCAACCCGGTCAGGTCCGGAAGGAAGCAGCCGTAACGAGTTTCAGCTCGGGTCGTTGTCCAGCCTCCCACCTCCGCGCCAGACCGACCGTGAGCGCGCCTCATTTGAGCGCTTCTTCATGACCGACGGCCAGACCACCTATCGCGTGCTCGCCCGCAAGTACCGGCCGGCGACCTTCGCCGAGCTGATCGGGCAAGAGGCGATGGTGCGCACGCTCACCAACGCCATCGCCACCGGCCGGATCGCGCACGCGTTCATCCTCACGGGCGTGCGCGGCGTCGGCAAGACCACCACCGCGCGCATCCTCGCGCGGGCGCTCAATTGCGTGGGTCCCGATGGGAAGGGCGGGCCGACCATCTCGCCTTGCGGCCAATGCGACCCCTGCCGCGCGATTGCGGAGGACCGGCACGTCGACGTGCTGGAGATGGATGCGGCCTCGCGCACCGGCGTCGAGGACATCCGCGAGCTCACCGACGGCGTGCGCTACAAGCCGGTGGCGGCGCGCTACAAGATCTACATCATCGACGAAGTGCACATGCTCTCGCGGCAGGCCTTCAACGCGCTCCTGAAGACGCTGGAGGAGCCGCCGCCGGACGTGAAGTTCATCTTCGCCACCACCGAGATCCAGAAGGTGCCGGTGACGGTGCTGTCGCGCTGCCAGCGCTTCTCGCTCCGCCGGGTCCCGGCGGAGCTGCTGGAGGCGCATTACACGAAGATCCTGGAGGCGGAGAACGTGGCGGCCGAGCCCGCGGCGGTGGCGCTGGTGGCGCGCGCGGCCGACGGCTCCGTCCGCGACGGCTTGTCGCTTCTCGACCAGGCGATCGCGCTCTCGGGCGGCGGCGCGATTGCGGAAGCCTCCGTCCGCGACATGCTGGGGATTGCCGACAAAGGCCTGGTGTTCGACCTGCTGGAGACTGTGTTCAAGGGCGACGCCGCGGGCGCGCTCGGCCGGCTGGGATCGCTCTACGACGGCGGCGCCGACCCCGTGCTGGTGGTGCAGGACCTGCTCGACCTCGTGCATTTCCTGATGCGGCTCAAGCTGACGCCGAGCGCGGGCGAGGGCGATCCGGCTGTCGAGGGCGAGCGCGGCCGTGGCCAACCGCTCGCCGCCAAGCTCTCGGTGCCGGTGCTGGTGCGCGCCTGGCAGATGCTGCTCAAGGGCCTCGCGGAAACCCAGACCGCCCCCTCGCCGCTGCAAGCCGCGGAGATGGTGCTGGTGCGGCTCGCCTTCGTGGCGGACCTGCCGGCGCCCGCCGACGTCGTGAAGGCGCTCTCGGGCGACGGCGCCGCGTCACCCGCGTCCGGCGCGCGCCCGCCCTCCGGCATGAGCACAGGCACCGCCGCGCCCTCGATGCTGGGCGGCGGAACGGGCGCCCCGAGCGCGCGGCGCACCGCAGTGGGCGAAACCGAGCCCGCGGGCGCACCCCGCATGGCTCGCGCGGCCGAGCCCGCGACGGCGCTGGCTCCGGGTCCCGAATCCATTCCGCAGAGTTTCGCGGAGGTGGTGGCGCTCTTCGACCGCAAGCGCGAGGCGCTGTTGCGCTCGCACCTGTTCGCCAACGTGCACCTCGTGCGCTTCGAGCCCGGCCGCATCGAGCTCCGGCCCACCGAGGGCGCACCGCGCGACCTTGCCAACCGCCTGGGCAAGCTGCTGGGCGACTGGACCGGCGAGCGCTGGGTGGTCAGCATCTCGCAAAACGAAGGCGAGCCGACGTTGCGGGAGCAGGCGGCGGCGCGGGACGAGACGCTCCGTCATGAGGCCGCGGCGCACCCGTTGGTGCGCGCCGTGCTCGACGCCTTCCCGGGCGCCCGCATCGAGGCCGTGCGCGACATCGGCCGGGATGCCGCGGCACCTCTCGATCCCGAAACGCCCGCCGACGAGGCCGGCGAAGGAGACGCATGAAAAATCTCGGACAGATGATGAAGCAGGCGCAGCAGATGCAGACCCGCATGGCGGAGCTGCAGACCCGCCTCGGCGAGATGGAGGTCAGCGGCCAATCCGGAGCCGGCATGGTGCAGGCGACGCTCTCCGGCAGAGGCGAGCTCCGGCGCCTCAAGATCGATCCATCGCTCGCAAAGGCAGACGAGATCGAGGTGCTGGAAGACCTGGTGGTGGCCGCGGTCAACGACGCCCGCCAGCGCGTCGATGCCATGGTCGCGGAGGAGATGAGCAAGGTCACCGGCGGCCTGCAACTCCCGCCGGGAATGAAGCTGCCGTTTTGATTGCCCCATTGCGTTTCTTCACCGTCGTGGCCGGGCTTCTGCCGAGCGTGACGCCGTAAGGGGCAGCCGAGGCACCCTTGTCCGACCTCGACGCCCTCATTCAACTCCTGGCAAAGCTTCCGGGTCTCGGGCCGCGCTCGGCCCGGCGGGCGGCGCTGCATCTGGTAAAGCGGAAAGAGAGCCTGATGCAGCCGCTGGCGGAGGTGATGCGGGCGGCGGCCGAGCGGATCCGCACCTGCTCGGTCTGCGGCAATCTCGATACCGAGGACCCCTGCGCGCTCTGCCGCGATCCCCGGCGCGATCCTCACCTGCTCTGCGTGGTCGAGGACGTGGCGGATCTCTGGGCGATCGAGAGGACAGCGGCGTTTCGCGGCCGCTACCATGTGCTCGGCGGCACGCTCTCGGCGCTCGAGGGCGTGGGACCCGAGGACCTCCGCATCGACGCGCTGATCGCGCGCGCCGCCGGAGGGGAGGTCAGGGAATTGATCCTGGCGCTGAACGCCACCGTGGAGGGCCAGACCACCGCGCATTACGTGACGGATCGTCTCGCCGGCACCGGCGTCGCGGTGACGCGGCTCGCCCACGGCGTGCCCGTGGGCGGCGAGCTCGACTATCTCGACGAGGGCACGCTGAGCGCCGCGCTCGCGCAGCGACGGCCGCTATAGACGTCGCTATTCCGCCACCATGCGTGGCGGAAGTTGGAGCTCCGGCTCCAGAGCAGGCTCGGCCGGCTCGACCTCGATCAGCGTGCTTTCCTCCGCGGTCTGCACCGCGAAGCTCGGTAGGCTCTGCGGCAGGGCCTTGGGCGATTCGACGCCGAGCCGCGCGAGGCTGCGCACGCGCGGCAGCAGCCGCGCATTGATCGACCCGGTGAACTTCATGAAATTGTCCACGGCGTTCTTGAGGCCCGCGCCCGTGCGTGCCGCATGGCTCAGGACCACCGCGAGCCCCTCGAGCACCGCGCGGGTTTTCTCCACGATTTCCTGCTGATTCTCCATCTGCAGCAGACGCCGGATCTCGGTGCTGGCCATAAGCAGCGCCGAGTGCAAGCCCGCTGGCCCCGCGGGGATGATTTGCGCCTCGCGAGCGCGCTGGAAGAACTCGGCGTCCGCGCGGCGGAGCCGCTCGAGCGCCGCTTCGTTCGGCAGATACATCAGGCTGATGATGTGGGGATCGTCGCCGCCGCGGCCCGCCTGCTTGCAGGCGGCGTAGACGGCGTTGCGGTAGTCCTTCTCCGAAAGCGTGCGCAGATGCTGGTTCATGGTGCGCGCGAGGTTGTCGTAGGCGGCGGCTTCCTGCTCCGTGCCCTCGTGCTTGGCGATCTCCAGCATGAATTTCGACGCCTTGCAGTCGATCACCAGCACGGTGTCGGTGGGCAGGAACACCACCGCATCGGGCCTGAGCCGGCGCCCGGTCTCCTCGTCGACCGTGGTCTGCTGCAGCACGAAATCGCGGCCGACCTCGAGGCCGAAGGACTGCAGCGTGTTGGCGAGACCGATCTCGGCGAGCTGGCCCGCGCCGCCCGGGCTCGTCACCGAGCGCATCAGCAGTTCCATCTCGCCGCCGGTCTTGCTGACGCGGTTATCGAGCACCGCGACCAGCTGCGCGACCTCCGCCACCTGTTTCAGGAGCGTTTCGTTGACCTGGCGGACGCGCTCCTCGGTCTGCCGTTTCGCCTCGGTGGTCTCGCGTTTGTGGTCGTCGAGCAGCTTGGAGGAGACCTGCGCCGCGGTGTCGGTCACCGCGACTTTGGCGGCGTCCATCACCTCCTTCCGCAGCCGCTCGAAATCCTCGAGCCGGGCCTGCACCCCCGTGAGCTCCGCCTGCGCCGCCGCGGCGCCCCGCTCGGCGGCGACGCGGGCCTCGATCGCGGACTCGCGGTCGCGCAGCGCCGCCGCAAGACGCGCCTCCGACGTGGCCAACGCGGTTTCCGCCTGGCTCTCGCGCCGGCGCAGCCACAGCGCGGTGATGACGACCGATGCGCCCGATGCCAGCACCACGAATCCGAGCGTCAGGAACAGGTCCATGGGTGATCCGCGACGTCCCGAGAGATGCCCAATTGCCGGTTTCATCCTATCAGGACGAAACGGGAACGTAAGCACTTCAAGCGCGATTTTTAGGGACATCGGCGCTACCGAGTGCGCGGGCGTCGCCGGGGGTGCCGAGGGTTGACGCGCCGCGTCCCCGGGCCTACGTAAGGGGCCGATCTCGCTGGGAATTCCGCATGTCGATTCTGCCGATCATCACGGCGCCCGACCCGCGCCTCAAGCTCAAGGCGAAGGCGGTTGCGGCGGTGGATGACGATATTCGCCGTCTGATGGACGATATGCTCGAGACCATGTACCTCGCGCCGGGCATCGGACTCGCGGCGCCGCAGGTCGGAGTCGCCAAGCGCGTGCTGGTGCTCGACGTCGCCCAAGAGGGCGAGAAGCCAGCGCCACTCAAGATTGCCAATCCCGAGATCCTCTGGCGGGCGGAAGAGCTCGCGACCTACAGCGAGGGCTGCCTGTCGCTGCCCGAGCACTACGCCGACGTGACCCGGCCGGCCGAGATCAAGCTTCGCTATCTCGACTACCAGAACGAGATCCGCGAGTTCCACGTCAAGGGGTTGCTTGCGACCGTGATCCAGCACGAGATGGATCACCTCGAGGGTACGCTGTTCGTCGACCACATCTCCGCCCTCAAGCGCAACATCATCTTGCGCAAACTCGCGAAAGCGAAGCGCCAGGCCGAGGTTCCCGCCTGAGCAGCATGGCGATCCGCCGCGGCGCCCTCCCATGACGCTGCGGCTCGCCTTCATGGGCACGCCCGATTTCGCCGTGCCGATCCTGCAGGCGCTTCTGGCGGCGGGACATCGCGTAGTGGCGGTCTATACCCAGCCGCCGCGTCCCTCCGGACGCGGACATCGACCGCAGCTGTCGCCCGTGCACCGCGCGGCGGATGCCGCGGGCATTCCCACGCGCACGCCCGCGAAGCTCGACGCGGCGGAGCAGGACCAATTCCGCACCCTCGCGCTCGACGCCGCGGTGGTGGCGGCCTACGGCCTTATTCTCCCGAAGCCCGTGCTGGAGGCGCCGCGCCTCGGTTGCCTCAATGTGCACGCCTCGCTGCTGCCGCGCTGGCGCGGTGCCGCGCCGATACAGCGCGCGATCCTGGCGGGCGACCGCGAGACTGGCGTCACCATCATGCAAATGGACGAAGGGCTCGACACCGGCCCGATGCTGCTTGCTGAGTCCGTCGCCATCGGGGCGGACACCACGGCGGCAACGCTGCACGATCAATTGGGTTCGTTGGGCGCGCGACTGATCGTGCGGGCGCTGGCGGGCCGCGCCGACGGCACCCTCTCGGCGCATCCGCAGCCGGCCGCGGGTGTCACCTATGCGAAGAAGCTCGGCCGCGACGAAGGTCGGCTCGACTGGAGCAGGTCAGCCGTCGAACTCGAGCGCGCGGTGCGCGCGCTGAATCCGGCGCCGGGCGTGTGGTTCGAGCGCGGCGGCGAGCGCGTCAAGGTGCTGGCGGCAATCTCGGCGGAGAGTAGCGCAGCGCCGCCGGGCACCGTGGTCGATGCCGCCCTCACCATCGCCTGCGGCTCCGGTGCCTTGCGCCTGACACGGCTGCAGCGCGCGGGTCGCGCCGCCGTCGACGCCGAGGCTTTCCTGCGCGGCTACCCGCTGCCGCCGGGCACGCGGCTCTGATGCCGCGCTACAAGCTCACGCTGGAATACGACGGCACCGGCCTCGTCGGCTGGCAGCGGCAGGCGAGCGGGCTCTCGGTGCAGGAGATCCTGGAGACCGCGGTCGAGCGCTTCTGCGGCGAGGCGGTACGCCTCCATGGCGCCGGCCGCACCGATGCCGGCGTGCACGCCTTGGCCCAGGTGGCGCACCTCGACCTCCGGCGCGATGCGAACCCCGAGGAGATCCGCGGCGCGCTCAATTTTCACGTGCGTCCGCACGTCGTCTCGGTGCTGGCGGTCGAGCCCGTGCCATCGACATTCCACGCGCGCATCTCCGCTCGCGGCCGGCACTATCGCTATCGCATCCTGAACCGGCGCTCGCCGCCGGCGCTGGAGCGCGACCGGGTCTGGCATGTGGGCCCGCCCCTCGATGTCGCGGCGATGCGGGAGGGCGCACGGCATCTCCTGGGCAAGCACGATTTCACTACCTTCCGCGACGCGCTCTGCCAGGCGAAGTCGCCGATCAAGACGCTCGATAGCCTCGACGTCGCGCGGATCGGCGAGGAGATCGTGGTGGAGGTACGGTCGCGCTCGTTCCTGCACCATCAAGTGCGCAACATCGTGGGGACGCTGAAGCTGGTCGGCCTCGGAAAATGGTCGCCGCTCCACGTGAAGCGCGCGCTGGAGGCGAGAGACCGCCGCGCCGGCGGCCCGACGGCGCCCGCTCAAGGTCTCTGTCTCGTCGCCGTGATCTACCCGACGTAGCCCAGCAGCTCCAAGATCGCGAGCGCGCCGCCCGCGATCAGCGCGGCGTTCCAGGCGAGCGCAAGGAGGCCAAAAGCCAGCCCCAAGCTCAGGGCACGGCCGTCTTCCTCCATATGGCCCAGCGCCAGCACCACCAGCGCATAAGCGATTGCGCCGTTGCCGAACGGGATCGGAAGCGCGAGCACGATGCTAAGAAGTACCACGGCGACGCCGATCACCCGGTCCCCGACCGGCTCGGTAAGCCAGGACGGCCGAGGGCTGAGCCACGCTTCGACGCGGCGGATCACCGGCAAGACCCGATCGAGGAAGCGGGAGAATCCCACTGATGTCACCGACCACCGACGCATGCGCCGGGGAATCCACGGTGAGGGCCAACCCAACGCGAGCTGGGCGCCCAGCACGACGAGGCCGATCGCAAACGGGAGGGAGAAGCCCGGGATGTGCGGGCCCGGGATCCCGTTGATCAGCGCGGGCACGAGGATGAGCAGGCCGAAGCCGTGATCGGCGAGCGCATCGAGCAGCTCGCCCACGCTGATCCGCTCGGCCACGTGGCTCATGCGGAGCTGATCGAGGGCCTCGGAGATCCGGGCACGGGGGGTGCCGGGGCTCGCCATTACGCCAGTGCGTTCGAGATCTTGTCGAGGCCGAGACCGAGGACGATGTCGAGCAGCACGACAATGGTCGGAAGCGCGATGCCGGCATCGAGACTGAGCCAAGCGACGTACCATTCGTAGGCGTAAACGGCGACTCTGAGGGCCGCCGCTATAAGAACGGCCACGCCCGCGACAATCGCGGCGCCGCCGGAGGCGGATCCCACGGCGCTCAGATCGATCAGGCTGCCCGCCGCCGTGAACAGCACGACGATCATCAGCACCGCCAATGCCAGCGGGATCTGCGTCCAGTTGTAGGTCGTGACGAAGAGCCAGTAGCGTTCCGCGCGGCCGTACCAATGGGCGAGGGCATAAATCACCAGCAGCAGGAAGGGCCAGGCGACGATCGCGCCGATCAGCTGCAAGGCGTCGCTGTGCGGAGGCAGGACCTCCGCGGTGGGACCGAGCTCGTCGATCGCCGTGATGGCGATGTTGAGCGGCAGCACCAGGGCGATGGCCCAGAACGAGCGCAGGGCCCCGCTCCGGGTGCCGTCGAAATCCGCGAGGCCGCGGGTGTCGAGGAGCAGCAGCCGCCAGGCGCCGTGGAGCGCACGCCAAATCTCGGCGAGACTCGGCATCACCCGGCTCAGGCCGCGGGGAAATAGAGGTCGAGCACCGCGCGGTAGATGTCGGCGAGCGCCGCGAGATCGGCGACGGGCACGCGCTCGTCCACCTTGTGCATGGTGAGTCCGACGAGGCCGAATTCCGCCACCGGGCAGTGCCGATGGATGAAGCGGGCGTCGGAGGTGCCGCCGGTGGTGCTGAGCTCGGGTGTCCGTCCCGTCACCTGCCGGATCGCGCGGGTCAGGACCTCGCTCACGACGCCGGGCGGGGTCAGGAAGGATTCGCCGCTCACATGGATCTTGAGCTCGCGGTCGCCGCCGGCGGCCGCGAGCTTGCTCTCGATCCATTCCGTGAGCGTCTTCGACGACCAGCGGTCGTTGAAGCGGATGTTGAAGACCGCGCGCGCCTCGCCGGGAATCACGTTCGAGGCGGGGTTGCCGACGTCGGTGGTGGTGACCTGCAGGGTCGAGGGCTGGAAATGCTCGGTGCCGTTGTCGAGCGGCTCCATGGTGAGGCTGTGCAGCATTTTCACCATGCGATGGATCGGATTGTCGGAGAGGTGCGGATAAGCGGTGTGGCCTTGCACACCCTTCACCGTCACCGTCGCGCTCATGCTGCCGCGCCGGCCGATCTTCACCATGTCGCCGAGCGCCTTGGCGCTGGTGGGCTCGCCCACCACGCAGGCGTCGAGCGTCTCGCCCTGCTCCTGGAGCCAGTCCAGCACCTTCTTGGTGCCATTGATCGAGACACCTTCCTCGTCGCCGGTGATCAGCAGGCTGATCGAGCCGTCGAACGCGCCGCCGCGCGAGCCGAGAAAGCGGGCGACCGCCGCGACGAAGGCGGCGATCCCCCCCTTCATGTCGGCGGCGCCGCGGCCATAGAGCGCACCGTCGATGATCTCCGCGCCGAAGGGATCGACGGTCCAGGATTCGCGGCGCCCGACCGGCACCACGTCGGTATGCCCGGCGAAGCAGAAGTTCCGGCCGGACCTGCCGAGGCGGGCGTAGAGGTTGAGCACCGGCTCGGTGCCGGGCTCGGTGAACTCGAGCTTGGTGCAGGCGAATCCGAGGCGCTCGAGCACGCGCGCCAGCACGTCGATGGCGCCGGCGTCCTGGGGCGTCACGCTCGGGCAGCGGATGAGCTCCGCCGCGAGCGCCGCGGGATCGACGGCCTCCGGCTTGCCCTGGACGGTCATTCCCGCAGCAGCTCGTTGATCGCGGTCTTGGCGCGCGTCTGCGCATCGACGCGCTTGACGATCACGGCGCAATAGAGACTGGGCCCTGGCCTGCCGTCGGGCAGCGGTCCGCCCGGCAACGTTCCCGGCACCACCACGGAATAGGCGGGCACGCGGCCGCGGAAGACCTCGCCGGTCTCGCGGTCGATGATGCGCGTGGTGGCGCTGATGAAGACGCCCATCGAGAGGACCGAG
The DNA here is from genome assembly GCA_035604335.1 of Allostellaceae bacterium. Classification (GTDB taxonomy): domain Bacteria; phylum Pseudomonadota; class Alphaproteobacteria; order ATCC43930; family CGMCC-115725; genus DASZHJ01. The sequence continues at coordinate 58,118 of DATNIT010000205.1, forward strand.
CCGGTCTCGACCACCACACCCTCCACCACCTCGCTCCGCGCGCCGATGAAGCAATAGTCCTCGATGATGACGGGATTGGCCTGCACCGGTTCCAGCACACCGCCGATGCCGACGCCGCCCGACAGGTGGCAATTCTTTCCGATCTGCGCGCAGGAGCCTACCGTCGCCCAGGTGTCCACCATGGTGCCGCTGTCGACGTAGGCGCCGACATTCACGAAGCTCGGCATCAGCACGACATTGGGCGCGATGTACGCCGAGCGGCGCACGACGCAGCCCGGCACGGCGCGGAACCCCGCGCCGCGGAAGCGCGCGGCGTCCCAGCCCGCGAATTTCGAGGGCACCTTGTCCCACCAGATCGCCGGCCCGCGCGCGGCGTCCGCGGGACCGCCGGGAATCTCCACCATGTCGGAGAGCCGGAACGACAGCAGCACCGCCTTCTTGAGCCATTGGTGGACGGTCCAGGCGCCATCGTGCTTCTCGGCGACGCGGAGCTTGCCTTGATCGAGCCCGTCGAGAGCGGCCGCCACGGCGTCGCGCACCGGTCCCTTGGTCGCGGGCGTGACGGTCTCTCGCGCCTCCCAGGCGGCGTCGATGATCCCTGCGAGATCGGCGGTGGTCATGGAAGTGCCGGCTAGCTATTGAAAAGACGGGCGAAACATGCGGCGACGCCTGAGCGATGTCAACCGTGCGCCCGCAATCGAAGGCTCATCAAGCACCGACCGTTTTCGGCGAATCCATGCGAGCGATAGAGAGCGGTCGCGCGGTCGTTTTTGGGATCGACTTCCAGGTGGAGGGTTGCGATACCGGTTCGACGCGCCTGCTCCAGAGCGAAGTCGAGCACGGCCGCTCCGGTGCCGCCCCCACGCGCGGAGGGCACGAGGTAGAGGTCGTCGATGAAGCCGTCGCGGCCGCCATGCTCGATGCTGTAGCCGAGTGTGACGATGACGTATCCAATCGCCTGCCCGGCACGCCGTACGATCCAGCACCGCGCCATGGGCTCGCCCAAGGTGATTCCGCTCAACGCCGCCTCGCCCTCGGGGCTCAGTGGGTGACCATCCTCGGCGTGGAACGCTCGAGCGAGGCCGAGCAGCAGCTCGGTGTCGCTCGCGAGCGCCGGATTACATTGAAGATCGGCCGCGCCCATCGATCTTGCGGGCCTTGGGCCGGGATGGAACCCGGGCGAGCCATTCCGCGAGGTCCTCGACGACGTGATGGACGTGCGGCGCGTCGGGCTCGGCGCGGGTCCAGTCGGGGCCGCCGGGTATCCAGGCGGTTGTCATGCCGAGCGCGTGGGCCGGCACCAGGTTGGGCGCGATGTCCTCGACCATGGCGGCGCCGCGCGGCTCGATGGCGAAGCGGGCGACGAAGCGCGCGTAAACGCTGTGGTCGGGCTTCGGCAGGTAATCGGCCGCGTGGATGTCGAAGACCGCCTCGAAGGCGTCGGCGAGGCCGAGGCGCTCGAGCACGCGCTCGGCGTGGCGGTGGTCGGCGTTGGTGAAGATGAGCTTGCGTCCCTCGAGCGCCGCGAGCGCCGCCTTGAGCTCCGGCGCCGGCTTGACCGGCGTCACGTCGATCGCGTGGACGTAGTCGAGAAAGCGGCGGGGATCGATGCCGTTCTCGTTCATTAGGCCGCGCAACGTGGTGCCGTAGGTCATGAAATACCGCCGACGCAGCGCGTGCGCCGCCGCCGTGTCGATGCCGAACTCCGCGCACATGAACTCGGCCATGCGCGCCTCGACCTCCGCGAAGAGGTTGCAGGAATGCGGATAGAGCGTGTTGTCGAGGTCGAAGATCCAGGTCTCGATCTCGTTGAGCGGGCGGCCGCGGGAGGTGCTCGCGCTCATGTGCCTGCGGGCGGCTCTTTCGAGGTGGCGGGGCCCTTGAGCTCCACCACATTGCCGTCGGGATCCCGGAGATAGATCGAGGGTCCCATGCCTTCGGCACCATAACGCTGCTCGACCTGTCCGGGATCGACGCCGTGGTCGCGCAGATGGGCCATGATCGCGCCCGGGTCGAACGGCTTCACGCGCAAGCAGAAGTGATCCATGTTGCGGCCTTCGGCGCCGGGCGAAGCACCGCCCTGTCTTCCGAGCGGCCCGTCCACCGGCACGAGGTCGATGAGGGAGTCTCCGGCGCGCAGCTGCAACAGCCCGACCTTCTTCTGGAACACTTCGACGCGGCAGCCGAGGACGTCGCAATAGAAGTCGCGGGCGCGGTCAAGGTTAGTGACCCACAGCACCACGTGATCGAGGCCGAGGACCTTCGGAGGGCTCATGGCGTGCTTGCGTTGCGCTTGATCAGAGTGCCCGCGCCACCCTGGGCGAAGAGCTCGAGGAGGATCGCGTGCGGCACGCGGCCGTCGACGATGACGGCGGCCTCGACGCCGTCGGAAAGCGCCTGGAGGCAAGTCTCAACCTTCGGGATCATGCCGCCGGCGATGGTACCGTCCTCGATCAGGCGGCGCGATTCATCCACGGTGAGCTCGGGGATCAGCTTCTTCGACTTGTCGAGCACGCCCGGCACGTCCGTGAGCAGAAGGAAGCGCGAGGCCTTGACCGCGCCCGCGACGGCGCCCGCCACGGTGTCGGCGTTGATGTTGTAGGTCTGGCCGTCGTCGCCGACGCCGATCGGCGCGATCACCGGAATGATCGCGGAATTCCGCAGCGTCTCCAGGACCGTCGCGTTGATCGCCTCCGGCTCGCCCACGAAGCCGAGATCGAGGATGCGCTCGATGTGCGAGTCCGGGTCGACCTTGGTGCGCGTCAGCTTGCGGGCGCGGATCAGGTTCGCGTCCTTGCCGGAAAGCCCGATCGCATAGCCGCCGCTCGCATTGATCGCGGAGACGATCTGCTTGTTGATAGAGCCCGAGAGCACCATCTCGACGATCTCGACGGTCGCGCGGTCGGTGACGCGCAGGCCGTCGACGAAGTCGCTCTTGATCCGGAGGCGCTTCAGCATCTCGCCGATCTGCGGCCCGCCGCCGTGCACGACGATCGGGTTGATGCCGACCTGCTTCAGGAGCACTACGTCGCGCGCGAAGCGCTCGGCGACGACCTCGTCGCCCATCGCGTGGCCGCCGTACTTCACCACCACGGTCTTGCCTGCGTAGCGCCGGAAGTATGGCAAGGCTTCCGACAGCACGGCGGCGCGGGTGTTGGGATCGACCGTCATGGGGCGAAGCTCGGTCAAGTTGCGGTGCGGCGCGAGAGTAGCAAGCCTAGGCGGCGCTCGCCAGCGTCGCCAGCTCCGCGCGGAGCTCGGCGATGCCCGTACCGGCTTGCGCGGAGGTCACGTGGATCGCTGGATGGGCGGCGACGTGGCCCTTGAGCGCCGCCGCCGTGGTCTCGATGCGCTGGGCGAGCGCTTTCGGCGAGAGCTTGTCCGATTTGGTCAGCACCAGCTGGAACGACACCGCGGACTCGTCGAGCATCTTCATCAAGGGATCGTCGATCGGCTTCAACCCGTGGCGTGCGTCGACCAGAAGCAGCGTCCGGCGCAGGCTCGCGCGGCCCTTGAGGTAAATCCGCATGAGCTCGGTCCAGCGCGCGATGTCGTGTTTGGGTGCCTCGGCATAGCCGTAGCCCGGCAGGTCCACCAGCATCAGCCTGCCGCCGAGCGAGAAGAAGTTGAGCTGTCGTGTGCGCCCGGGCGTATTGGATACGCGCGCGAGCGAAGTCTGCCCCGTGAGCGCATTGAGCAGGCTCGATTTCCCGACGTTGGAGCGGCCGGCGACGGCCACTTCGGGCAGCGTGTCCGGCGGAATCGCGTCCGCGGTCATGGCGCCCGCTACGAAATCGCAGGCGGCGGCGAACAGCAGGCGGCCCGCCTCGATCGCGGTCGCGTCGCGCGCATGCTCCGGCGGATAGACCGTGCTCGCCACATCCGCCGTCATGCGACGCCCTCCTGCTGCTTATGCCGCTCCCGCCCGGTGCATGATCACCCATTGCTGGCAGATCGAGAGCAGGTTGTTCCAGGACCAGTAGATCACCAACCCGGCCGGAAACTGGCCGAGCATGAAGGTGAAGACGATCGGCAGCGCCATCATCATCTTGGCCTGCACGGGATCGGCCGGCGCGGGATTGAGTTTCTGCTGCAGGAACATGGTGACGCCCATGATGAGCGGCCACGCGCCGATCGACACGAGGTGCAGGATGCTGCCGATGGCGGGCGCGGTGTACAACACCGCCGGGTCCCAAGGAACGAGGCCGAAGAGATTGAGCCAGTTCGTGGGGTCGGGCACCGAGAGGTCGTGGATCCACCCATAGAACGGCGCCTGCCGCATCTCGATGGTGACGTAGAGCACCTTGTAGAGCGAGAAGAACACCGGAATCTGCACGAAGATCGGCAAGCAGCCCGCCATGGGATTGGCGCCGACGCGTTTGTAGAGCGCCATCACCTCTTGGTTCAGCTTGGCTTTGTCCTCGCCGAATTTGTCACGCAGCTTCTGGATCTCCGGCTGCAGCAGCTTCATCTTGCTCATCGCCCGGTAGGAGCGGTTGGCGAGCGGGAAAAACAGGATTTTGATGCTGAGCGTCAACAGCATGATGGCAATGCCGAAGTTGCCGATCTTGCCATAGAGGAAATCGAGGAACAGGAAGATCGGCTTGGTAATCCAATAGAACCAGCCGAAATCGATGGCGCGGTCGAAACGCGGGATGCTCAGCGACGCCTGATACTGGTCGAGGAGCTTCACTTCCTTGGCGCCGGCGAAGATGTGGTCGGAGGTCCCGGCGGTGCCGCCCTGCGGCACGGTCACGGCGCTGCCGAGATAGTCGGTCTGGTAGCGCTCGATCGCAGCCGCGTCGGTCGTGCCGGTGAAGCGGAAGGCGGTCTTCACCTCCGTGCTTTGATCCGGGATCAAGGCCGTCAGCCAATACTTGTCGGTGAAACCGAACCAGCCGCCGGTCGTGCTCTGCTCGACCGGCTTCTCGCCCTTGAGGGCCGTGTATTTGATCTCCTTGAGGGTGCCATCGATGACGCCGATCGGGCCCTCGTGCAGGAGATAGCTGGGCGACACCGGCGGCTTTCCTTCGCGCCAGATGAAGCCATAGGGATAGAGCGTCGCGGCAGCCTCGCCGTGATTGGCGACGCTCTGGCTCACCGTGAAGAGATAACTGTCGTCGACCGCGATCCGGCGCGTGAAGGTGAGGCCCTTGCCGTTATCCCAAGTGAGCTCGACCGGATGGGTCGGCGTTAGCGCGCCCTGACTCGTCGCGGTCCAGCGAGTGTCCTCGCCCGGCACCGGCATCGACTTGTCGCTCGCGGACCAACCGACGTCGATGAAATAGGGATCCTGCGTGCCCAAGGGCGACAGCAGCACGATCTCCGGACTCTTCGGATCGATGGTCTCGTGGTAGGCCGCGAGCGAGAGATCGTCGAGATGACCACCCACCAGGGCGACCGAGCCGTGCAGCTTGGGCGTATCGATGCGGATGCGTGGGCTCTCAGCAAGCACATCGGCGCGAGCCTTTGGTGCCGTGGTGGCCGTGGCGGCAGCCAACCGACTGCTCGCGCCAGCGCCGCTCCGGG
>DATNIT010000206.1:0-2990 GCA_035604335.1 Allostellaceae bacterium
CGGCCTGCCGGTGCCCTCGAGCGTTCTGCCGTTTTCGTCGATGACGATCAGGCTGCTGGCGGTCATGCGCTCGAAGTGGGTTCCCTTGGGGTTTATCAGAAACCTTCGCCCCGGCAACATCATCGAGAAATGATTGCACACTCCCTCGTGCATGTTGAGCCGCGCGGCGCAGCGAAAGGCGGCCGCAAGATCGATCCGCGCCTGGATCGTCTCGGCTCGGTTCGTGCGATCGGCGATGGACGGCTGGCTCATGCGCAAATCTCCGGGCTTGATTGGGTCCGGCGCGGTTCCAGCTTACGAAAATGCCATCGACCGGAAACGCGCTCGGGAACGCACGCAATTTATACGCTGGATAATTGCCGGGCGCGGATCATAATTCCAATCAGGGGGTGCTGCCGAGCATGCAGCGCCGCACGCCTCGAACCAAACAGGCGGATATCGTGGGGACGTCCGCCCTCTCATAGAGAGAAACAAGGGAGGTACTACGATGATCGACCCAAGTCTCTTGAAAGACCCGTTCCCGGCCGCCGCCTTAGTGAGCCCAAGCGCGGCTCTTATGATCATAGACGTAGTAGGCGAAGCACGCCGTCGCTCTGGTGGCCCGTACCTCACGCCACCACGATGAGGTCCGGCTCCTCGTGATTGACCCGCTCCGGCCCATGCTCGGTGAGCGCGTAGTTGGCGCCAAATGTGAAACCGAACCCTTCCGCGGGCTGCGACATGGTCACATGCAGGCAGAACATCATGCCCGGCTCGAACAGGCGGGTCGACGGCTCGTTGATGGCGTAGGGCTCGGCCCAACTTGGCGGAAAGGCGATGCCGACGCCGTATCCCCAGCGCCCCATATTGCCAGCCGATATCCAATGTCGGTTGAGTGTCGTTCGAGCACGGCGGCAGCACGCCCCAATGATCGCGCCGGCACGGATCTCGGCCTTGAGCACCTCGAGCGCCGCGCGGCAGCCCTCGAAGGCTTGGCGGTAGGCGGGGGGCGGCTCGCCGATGTGGAAGGCCTGGTAAGTCGTCACCTGATAGCGCCGACGGACCGAAGCGAAGGCGCAGCGCACGGGTTCGCCGGAGCCGAGCTTGCGGTCGGTGGGCGCGCTGTGGGCAGCGACCGTGCGCCGCCCGCTCTCGACAAACGTTGGAATGCCGGGCACGCCGCTCCCGAAGCGCCGCGTCGCGTATTCGATCTCGGCGGCGAATTCGACCTCTCGGATGCCGACCCGCGCGCAGCGTCTCGCAGCGTCGAGCCCGGTGGCAGCGATGCCCGCCGCTTCGCGGATGTAGCGCCATTCCGCCGGGCGCTTAACGAAGCGCACTGCGTTCACGAGCTCGGTTGCGTCCTTGAGCTGCCATCCCTCAGGCATGCCAGATAGGAAACGTCGATAGTAGCTAGCGGAGAGATACCACTGATCCTCCTCGAGCCCGACCCGCCGCGCGCCACCCTTGAGCGCCGCAGCAACAATCTCCCAGGCGAACTGCGCCGGATCTTCGTCCGGGTAGTGATAGGGCCGCTTCTCGCCCCAGGCGCTGCCGGCGATGTCGTTGGCCAGCGACAGGTCGATGTCACGCACGATCAGCACCGGTGGCCGCTCGTCCAAGGTCACCACGAGCGCCTGCTCATCGCCGTAGGATTGCCCGTCATAGCCGCTGAAATAATAGAGAGTCGCCGGGCTGACGCAGATTACCGCATCGAGTCTGGCCGCCTCCATGCGGTGCCGCAGTAATCCCAGGCGCGCTACATATTCCGACGGCTCAAAGGGGAGGAGGATGCCGCTCTCGTCAAAGGTCACGCCATCGCCCATCGCACCCTCGGATCGCTGACGACGGCAACGTTAGCACGGCAAAGCAAACAAACAACACATTGCATAAGAGCGAGCGCTGTAGACTCGGGCCATCGCGGCACGCTGTCTGGCATCAATGCTATGATTGACCCCAGAGCGCGCCGCTGTTGATGTCCGGCGCGGCAATGACAGGAGGAGGATCATCGCCATGTGGGAGACATTGGTTTACGAGAAGAAGGACCGCATCGCCCATATTCAGTTCAACCGTCCCGAGGCGCTGAACGCAATCAACCTCAAAATGATGGAGGAGCTGCCGAAGGCAGTCCTCCAGGCAGAGCGGGACGAGACGGTAAGAGCCATCATACTTAGCGGCGCCGGCAAGTGCTTCGGAGCCGGCTATGACCTTAAAATCGATTGGGCCTCGACCTATGGCGGCAGCGCCGGGCGTACCGCCATGAGCACCCGGCAGATGCTGCGTGACGCGGCGGCATACGAGTTTGCGCCGTGGGATTGCGAGAAGCCGGTCATCGCCATGGTCCGCGGCTATTGCCTCGCCGGCAGCTGCGAAGTGGCGATGATGTGCTGCATCACCATAGCCTCCGACACCGCGCTCTTTGGCGAGCCCGAGATCCGCTTCTCGACCGCACCGCCCGTGGTCGTCATGCCATGGCTCGTGGGCCTGAAGAAGGCGCGAGAGTTGCTTTATACTGGCGACATCATCAATGCCGAAGAGGCGCTACGCCTGGGCATGATCAACCATGTTGTACCCGACGATCAGCTCGAGGCGGAAACCTTCCGCCTCGCGCGACGCATCGCCGCCACCGAGCTTGTTGCGCTTAAGACGACCAAAGCTGCGATCAACCGTGGAGCCGAAATCGCAGGGTTTCGCGAAGCGATCAACTACGGAATCGAGACCGGCGCCATACTCGACGCCACCCCGACAGATATGTATCGCCAATTCAAGGAACTCGCAGCGACCCAGGGGCTAGCTGCGGCGGTGCGCTGGCGCGAGGCGCAGTACAGGGACGCCGAGGGCGGGACCTGAGCGGTCGAGATGGTGCGGTCGATGAATCTGCTCTCGCGTCCCGGCGCATCATACCGGCGCGGCCATGCCTCGGGACCTCGGCTGTCCCTTCCGCATCCGCTGCGCGCTCGCGATCCCCGGGCGCTGCGATCGCGAGCCGCCGCCGGAGCGGCGAGTGGCGG
>DATNIT010000207.1:0-32903 GCA_035604335.1 Allostellaceae bacterium
CGAAGACGCAATCTGTACAAGCCAGGCAATGCGGACGATCGCCCAATGAATTACCCTGCGGTAGAACGCATTGCAGGTCGGCTGCCCGTAGCTGTATTCACTGCTCTTCCGATCGTGGGATTGGTCGCGGGGCCTGCTTTCGCCCCGTTGATATTCGGGCTGGGCATCGTTCAGTTGGTTCATTTGCTGTTGGCGCGCCGAGCGCTGTCAGCGCCCGACCCGGTTCTTCTCTGGCTTGCCTGTGCATTCGCCGGCTTATGTTGGGTCGCCGTCATCTGGTCAATCGTTCCAGATCGAAGCTGGCGAGGCGCTTTGCAAATAACCGGCATATTCGCGGCTTCGATCATCGTGCTCGGCAATCGGCTTCCGTCGGAACATACGGCCGATTTGCTTTTTCGTTCCATGGAAATCGCTTTCGCGTTGGGTGCCGTGATGATCGCCCTCGACGCGTGGACGGGCTATCACCTCCAAGCTTTGCTCGCGGCATGCAAAGATACGCCCGCCACGAAATACAGCCGTGGCGCGGACTATCTTGTGCTCATTGCGTGGCCACTCTTGGCGCGGGCGTCGTCACGCCGGGAGTGGTTGGGGGTATTGCTCCTGTCGGTCTCGGCAATATGCGTGCTCGCCTTGGCGCCGAGCGCCACGGGGCGCCTCGCGGCGCTCGTCGGAGCCGCCGTCCTTGGAGCATCATTTCTCTCGCGGCGAATTGCGTCGAGCTGTCTTGTCGCCGGAACGGCAGTGCTTGCCGTCTTTACGCCGCTCTTGCTTCGGGCCTTGGCGGAGAACCGGAGTCTCATCGCTACCCACCTTCTCCTCACTTCCCACCTTCACGTATCCGGCCTCCATCGTCTCGAAATCTGGGACTACATGTCGGCGCGCGTCCTCGAACGCCCGATTCTCGGTTGGGGGCTGTGGAGCTCGAAATTCGTGCCGATCCGCCCCGATGAGCTGTCCCAATACGTCTACGCCGATGCTCATGGGATCTATCCGCATAACCAATGGCTGCAGCTGTGGCTCGAGACCGGTGCGATCGGGGTGGCGCTGGCGCTGACGCTGGCCCTTGTCGCCCTGGCGCGCATCCGCAAGTCTTTCACGCCGCACTTTCAGCCCTTCGGTTACGCGGCCTTTGCTTCCGCCCTCACCGTCTCATTAGCCAATTTTGAGATCACGACAGATTCGTGGTGGGCTGCGCTGGTCGCCAGCGCGTATTTGTTCGCGGTGCTGGCGTTACCTCCAGTTCACCCGTCCCAGGCTGGTCGGTGTCTCGCCTAGTCATGCGCGGTGGCTACTCGTGGCTCGCGATAAGGCTGGCCGCGGGTCAGGATCGCCCGGATCTCGCGCGTCGTCTGGTTAGCCAGGGCCACCCGAGCGCGCAATTGACGCTAGGCTCCCACTCGGGGTCGCACCTATAATTGCACCCCATGAACGGCCTCACACGCTACGTGTTGCGGCAGACGCTGATGCTGACGTTGGCGTTCGCGTTCGTATTCACGGCTGCCGTGTGGTTGGTACAGTCGCTCCGCTTGATCGACCTGATCGTCAACCGCGGCCTTTCGCTCGGGATTTTCCTCAAGCTCGCGGTGCTGATTCTGCCTCGCTTCATCGAGATCGTGCTGCCGATCGCGATCTTTCTCGCGGTGCTGTTCAGCTACAACCGGCTTATCTCCGAGAGCGAGCTCATCGTGATGCGTGCCTCCGGCCTAAGCCAGATAACGCTCGCGCGCCCCGCGCTTATGCTCGCCGGCGCTGGCGTGCTTACGCTCCTGGCGCTTTCCACCTACCTGCTGCCGGCCGCCTTTCGTGAGTTCAAGGACCTGCAATTCGAGGTTCGCGGGCGCTTCGCGTCGGCCCTTATCCAGGAGGGCGTATTCAACACGATCTCGGATCGGTTTTCCGTCTATATTCGCACCCGCGATCGCCGCGGCGAGTTGGGCGGCATCCTCATTCACGACATGCGCGACCCCAAGAAGCCGGTGACCCTGCTCGCCGAGCGTGGCGCCCTGGTCGACGGCCCGGACGGACCCCGCGTATTGATGGTGAACGGCAGCCGTCAGCAGTATGAGCTGGAAACAGGAAAGCTCGCCGTGTTGTCCTTCGATCGGTATACCGTGGAGCTGGCCAGCAACAAGGACATGTCCAGCGTCCGTCCGCGCGAAGCGGAGGAGCTTTACTTCCACGAACTGCTCCAGGCGGACACCGCACCCAATCTTATCGCCGAGATGCACCTGCGCCTGGTCGCGCCGCTCGACGCCGTCGTGTTCGCGCTCATCCCGCTGGCTTGTCTGCTGCCCGGCGATTTCAACCGGCGCGGCCAGGGCCGCCGGATACTCGCCGCGACGATCTTCGCGATGCTCTTCGAGGTCCTAGACCTCGGCACGAAGAACTTGGCCAGCCACAACGTGACCGCGGTACCGTTGCTCTATCTCGAGACCTTCCTGCCGATCGGCTTCGCCACTTGGCTCCTCTTGAGAGACGGACGCTGGCCGTGGTTCGCTCGGCCGATTCCGGCGGCTGTCGCGCGAGGGGCCGGCTGATGCCGACTTGGAAAACTCTCGCGTTCTACATTGCCAGGCAATTCCTGCTGTGGTGCTTCATCGTCTTTCTCACCATGGCAATCATCGTGTTCCTGCTGGACTACGTCGAGCTGATCCGGCGGGGCGGCTCGCACTCGGAGGCCACTCTCTTGGTCCTGCTCGAGATGGCTGGATTAAAACAGCCGTACATGTGGCAACAGATCATGCCCTTCGCGATCCTGTTCGGCGCGATGCTCGCCTTCTGGCGCATGACGCGCAGCAACGAGCTCGTGGTGGCGCGCTCGACGGGGGTCTCGGTCTGGCAGTTCTTGGCGCCGGCGGTTATCGCGGCGCTCGGCATCGGCATATTGGTGGTGACCGTGTTCAATCCCATCGCTGCCGCGATGCAATTGAGCTACGAGAAGCTGGAGAACCGGGTCCTCAAGAACAACAACGAGCAGCTCAATCTCTCGCACTCGGGCCTGTGGCTTCGGCAGAGCGACGAGCGCGGCCTTCCATCCGTGATTCACGCCGAGCGTCTGGCGCCGGGAGGCATCACGCTCGAGGACGTGCTGATCCTGTTCTTCGACAAGAGCGATCGGCTCACCGGACGGATCGACGCCAAGCAAGCCCGGCTCGAGAACGGTCATTGGCGGATCACCAACGGCACGCGGTGGCAGCCCGGCAAGGCGCAGGAGCCGTTCGGCGAGATCACCATCGCCACGAGCATGACGGCGAGCAAGATGGAGCAGAGCTTCGCCTCTCCGGAGACCATGTCGTTCTGGGAGTTGCCCGGCTTCATCAGTCTGCTGGAGCAGTCCGGCTTCTCCACCCAGCGTCACCGGCTGGAGTACAACGCGCTGCTGGCTCGCCCCTTCCTACTCGCCGCGATGGTGCTGATCGCCGCGACGTTCAGCCTGCGCATGCAACGGCGCGGCGGCACGACGCTGATGATCACCGCAGGCGTCGCCAGCGGCTTCCTGCTCTACCTCCTCTCCAATGTCGTGTTTGCGCTCGGCCAATCGGCGACGATCCCCGTCAACTTGGCCGCCTGGACTCCCGCGGGCGTCAGCTGGCTCTTGGGCACGAGCCTCCTGCTCTACCTCGAGGACGGCTAAGCGCCGATGCGCCGGCCTGCCGTCGCCATCGCCGTTCTCGCAGCCGTGCATCTCGGCACTCCCGCCGCCGAGGCGGCCACGACGCTTCGCCCCTCCGGACATAACCGGGATCAGCCGGTGCTGTTCGTCGCCGACGAGATCCAAGAGGACGAGCAGCTCGGCCTTGTGGTGGCGAAAGGCCATGTCGAGTTCTCGCAGAAGGACCAGACCCTGCTGGCCGACATCGTCACATACAATCAGAAGACCAACCTGGTGACCGCATCGGGCCACGTCAGCCTGCTGGACCCCTCGGGCGAGGTGGTGTTCGGGGACTACATGGAGCTCACGGACGACTTGCGCGACGGCTTCATTCAAAACGTGCGCACGCTGCTCTCAGATCGCTCGCGCGCCGCCGGCAATACGGCCCGGCGCACCGACGGTAACGTCACGGAGATCCGTCGCGGCGTCTATTCCCCCTGCGACCTCTGCGCGGACGATCCCACGGCGCCGCCTCTTTGGCAGATCAAGGCCGCGCGCATGGTGCATGATCAGGCGCGAAAGATCGTCGAGTTCTACGACGCGACGATGGAGCTTTACGGCGTGCCGATCGCCTATACCCCCTATCTTTCCGAGCCGGATCCCTCGGTTCGGCGCATGACGGGCTTCCTGGCTCCCGATATCGGACATTCGTCGTCGATCGGGGATTTTTTCCGGCTCCCGTACTACATCGTCCTCGACACCGACAAGGACATGACGCTGGAGCCCATCGTCACCACGGACGCCGGCGCGGTGCTTTGGGGCGAATATCGGCAGCGCTGGGGCTACGGCAAATTGAAGATCGACGCCAGTGCCGCCTATACGAACCGCACGGACGCCCAGAACGATCAGCCGATCTCCCCGATCGATGCTTTTCGGGGGCACTTCCTCGCCAACGGGGAATTCGACCTGAGCTACGATTGGCGCACGAGCTTCGATATCCAAAGAAGCTCCGATCAGACGTACATGCGCCGCTTCGACTTCGGCGGTACCGAAGCCTACCTGCAGAGTAGGGCCTATGCCGAGAACTTTGGCGACCGCAGCTACACTCTGATCGACAATTATGTCTTTCAAAGCCTGCGCTTCGGCATCGGCGACAGCACCCAGCCGATCGTACTGCCGACGGCCACGTACAACTGGATCAGCCATCCCAACAGTTGGGGCGGCCGTTGGGACGTCACGGCCAATGCGCTCAACCTGTTCCGCCCGGACGGCACGCAGATCCGCCGCGTCTCGACGGGGGCCAATTGGGAAGTGCCGTTCGACGGCGCCATTGGCGATCGCTTCACCTTGACCGCGGGCGTGCGCGGCGACGCCTACGACTCCGATAACGTCATGCTTTCGCCGAGCCAGCCCTCCGCCAACAGCGAGTTTACGGGCCGCATCTTCCCGCAGGCGAAACTCGAATGGCACTATCCCTGGGTTCGCCACGGCAACGGCTCCAGCCAGACCATCGAGCCGATCGTCGCTTTCATCGCCGCACCCAATGGCGGCAATCCCGCGCAGATCCCGGCGGAGGACAGCCAGGGCGTCGAATTCGACGATGCAAGCCTGTTCGTCATGGACCGCTTCCCGGGTTACGATCGCGTGGACTCCGGCCAACGCGTCGACTACGCCCTCAGCGGCGGGATCTATGGCGACCACGGTGGCAGCACGCGGTTCCTGATCGGCGAGAGTTATCGCCTCCAGAAGAACGGAGCCTTCCTGCCGGGATCAGGCATCAATACTCAGCGCTCGGACGTAGTCGGGCGGATCTCGGTGTCGCCGCAGCCCTATCTCGATTTGATCTACCGCTTCCGGCTCGACTCCAAGAGCTTGGCCTCGCGCCGCCAGGAGATCGACGCCACCGGTGGGCCCAAGAGCCTACGGCTCAAAGTCGGCTACATCGACATCGCGCAAGACCCGCTGGTGCCCGATCTTCAAAAGCGCCGACAGATCACCGGCCAAGCGGTCGCGCAATTGACCCAGTATTGGTCCGTGGCCCTGTTCGGAACCAGGGACATCGGTACGTCCACCAATACCCTCAATTCCGGCATTGCCACCACCTATCGGGACGAGTGCGTGAGCTTCTCGGCGGCAGTAACCCATGTCGGCACGCGGGATCGCGACGTACGCCCCGGCACCACGGTGCTATTTTCGATCATCTTCAAGAACCTCGGCGAGATCGATCTCACGCCCTTCTCGACGGGCAGTTCTATCCCGGCGCCGGTGTTCTAGGCTCGGGCCGCGGGAAATGCTACCCTGCCCGTGGGGCCGCCCTGCGGATTCCGGCCACGCAGCAGGGTCGAGCGATCACCCGCGCAATCGGTCCGCGGCTGGGTCGGACGCGGCCGGAGCAACCAGACGCCGTTTCATGTTGGACAATCGATGATACGCATTGCCGCAGCTCTTATGTTGATCTTGGTCGGCACCGCTGCCGCCGCCGCGCAAGAGACGCGGATCGCCGCCATCGTCAACGAAGACATGATCTCGCTTGGCGACCTCGAGGCTCGGATCCGCCTCGTGCTGCTGTCCTCTCAGCTGCCCGACGATGCGCAGGTGCGCCAGCGCGTGAGCCCCCAGGTCCTGCGTACGCTGATCGACGAGAAGCTCGAGCTGCAAGAAGCCAAGAAGTACAACGTCACGGTAAGCGACGACGAGGTGAACAAAGCCTTCGACCGTCTCGAGCAGCAGAACAACATGCCGAAGGGCGCTCTCGAGAAGCTGCTGTCCTCGCACGGCATTCCGCGCTCGACCATGACGGACCAGATCAGCTCTTCGATCCTCTGGAACAAATTGGTTGACGGAAAATTGAGCCAAAGCGTCAGCATCTCCGACGAGGAGGTCAAGGATACGCTCGCTCGCATCAAGCAGGAGATCGGCAAATCGCAGTACCGCGTCGCGGAGATCTTCCTCGCTGTGGACAATCCGAGCCAGGAGGCCGACGTCAAGGCGCTCGCCGACCGCTTGCTCGACCAGATCCACCAAGGCGCGACCTTCAGCGCCGTGGCGCAGCAATTCTCGCAGTCGCCGACGGCCGCGGTCGGTGGCGATCTCGGCTGGCTGACCGCGGCGGAGCTGCCGCATGATATCGCCGAGGCGGTGCAGGGCATGCAGGCTGGCCAGCTCTCCGCCGCCATCCGCGCCTCCGGCGGTTTTTATATCGTCGGGCTGCTCGAGCGGCGCACCTTTGGCACGCCGAGCCCGGCCGACGCTTTGATTACCCTCGCGCGGGTCTCGTTCCAATTTAACCCCGAGGGCGCTACCGAAGCCGACCGGCAAAAGGCGCTCATCGCAGCGCAGCAGGTGAGTGAAACCGCGAAGAGCTGCGACGACATGAAGCGGATTGGGCAAGAGCGCGCGCCGCAGACCTCGGGCGAGATGCACGACGTCAAGATCGGCAGCCTGCCGCAGGACTTCCAAACTTTGCTCGCCTCATTGCAGCTCGGCCAAGCGAGCAAGCCATTGAATTTCCGCGATGGTGCCGGCGTGATCATGCTCTGCGAGCGCAAGGAGGCGCCGTCGCCGATCCCGACGCGGGATCAGCTGGTGGATAGTCTCACGCGAGCGCGCCTGGACACCCTCGCTCGCCGCTACCTGCGCGACCTCCGCCGCGCGGCCTATGTGGACCTGCGCGTATGACCCGACCGATCGCGGTGACGATGGGCGAGCCCGCGGGCATCGGCGGCGAGATCACGCTCATGTCGTGGCTGCGCCGCGCGGAGGGCGTTCCGGCGTTCTTCGCCATCGACGACCCCGATCGGCTTGGACGGCTCGCGGCCATGCTGGGCTGGACCGTGCCGCTTCACGCGGTGGCGGGCCCGGAGGAAGCCGCTGCCTGTTTTCATGAGGCGTTGGGTGTGCTGCCTCGCCGCCTCGCGCATCCCGTGCTCATGGGGCGGCCGGACACCGCGAACGCGCGCGCCGTCATCGCCGCGATCGTGAGTGCGGTCGAGCTGGTCCGCAGCGGGCGGGCGGCGGCCGTGGTCACGAACCCGATCCAGAAGGAGACGCTCTACGCCGCCGGCTTCCGCCACCCCGGTCACACGGAGTTCCTGGAAGAACTCGCGGGCGGCGACGCCAAGGCGATCATGATGCTGGCCTGTCCCGGGCTCAGGGTGGTGCCGGTAACCGTTCACGTCGCCCTCAAGGACGCGGTGCAGCGGCTCAAGACCGCCGACATCGTCTCGGCTGGCCGCATCACGGCGCGCGCCCTCATGGGCGATTTCGGCATATCGCGGCCTCGCCTGTCGGTCGCCGGTCTCAACCCCCATGCCGGCGAGAACGGCGCCATGGGCCGCGAGGAAATCGAGGTGATCGCGCCCGCGGTGGAGGCTCTGCGCGCCGAGGGCCATGCGGTCTCGGGCCCGTTTCCGGCCGACACGCTGTTTCACGCCGCGGCGCGCAAGCGCTACGACGCCGTGCTCTGCATGTATCACGACCAGGCGCTGATACCGCTCAAGACCATCGACTTTGACCGCGGCGTCAACGTGACGCTGGGCCTGCCCTTCATCCGCACCTCCCCGGACCATGGCACCGCGACCGACATCGCGGGGCGCGGCATTGCGAACCCGGACAGCCTGATCGCCGCCTTGCAGATGGCCGGCGAGATGGCCGACCGGCGCGCGATGCGCCGCTCCGTCGCCTGACCGTCGGCGGCGCCGACGATCCCGCCCTGGCGCTGCCCCCGCTGCGCGAGGTCATCCAGCGCTTCGGGCTGGCGGCCCGAAAATCGCTCGGCCAGAACTTCCTGCTGGATCTCAATCTGATCGGGCGCATCGCGCGCGCCGCCGCTTCGCTCGGCGGCATCAACGTGGTCGAGATCGGGCCGGGGCCCGGCGGCCTCACCAGGGCGCTCCTGGCCGCAGGCGCCGCCAGCGTCACCGCGATCGAGCGGGATCAGCGCTGCGTCGAGGCGCTCGATGAGTTGGTCAAGGTCTTTCCGGAGCGGCTTCGCGTCATCGCCGGCGATGCCCTCGCGGTCGATCCGAAGGACCTGGTCCCGGCACCGCGCAAGATCGTCGCCAACCTCCCGTACAACATCGCCACGGCCTTGCTCCTGCAATGGCTGCCGGACCTCGATGCCTATGAGAGCCTCACGCTGATGTTCCAGAAGGAGGTCGCGGCGCGGATTGCGGCGAAACCGCGCTCGCACGCCTATGGCCGACTCTCGGTGCTGGTGCAATGGGCGGCGCGGGTGACTCCCCTCTTCGACGTGGCGCCCCGCGCCTTCGTGCCCGCTCCCAAGGTGACGTCGACGCTGATCCGCGTCGAGCCCCGCCACGTGCCGCTCGCGCCCTGCCGCCAAGGCGACCTCGAGCGCGTGACCGCCGCAGCCTTCGGCCAGCGCCGCAAGATGCTGCGGCAGAGTCTGAAAAGCCTGGGCCTGCCTCCGGAGCCGCTGCTGGCAGCAGCCGGCATCGAGCCGAGCCGGCGCGCGGAGGAACTCTCGGTCGAGGAATTCTGCGCGCTCGCGCGTGCGCTCGCGGCGTGACCAAATTCGGAGAAGTCGAGCACCGGCGCTGCCGCGCCTTTACACGCTCTCGCCCCGCAGCCGGTTGACGAATTCCGCCAGGCCGACTTGCCGATCGCGCTTCAGGCGCTCGGCCGTCAGGATCGCCTGCACCTGGCTGACGCTCGCGTCGAGGTCGCGGTTCACGATGACGTAGTCGTACTCCGGCCAATGGCTCATCTCGTCCGCCGACTTCGCCATGCGCTGGCGCACGATCTCGTCGCTGTCCTGGGCGCGGCGCCTCAAGCGATCCTCGAGCGCCGCCATGCTGGGCGGCAGGATGAAGACCGCCACCAGGTCGCCGCGTACTGTCTGAGCGAGCTGCTGGGTCCCCTGCCAGTCGATGTCGCTGACGATGTCGCGGCCGGCGGCGAGCGCCGCCTCGACCGGCGCGCGCGGCGTGCCGTAGCGACGGCCGAAGACGGTGGCGTGCTCGACGAGCGCGCCCTCCCGCACCATCTGCTCGAAGCGCGCCTCGCTGACGAAGTGATAGTGTTGGCCGTCCACCTCGTTCGCTCGCGGCGGCCGGGTGGTGGCGGAGACCGAGACGCTGAGGTTGCCATCGCGCTGCACCAGAAGCCGCGTGATGGTGGTCTTTCCAGCCCCCGAGGGAGAGGAAAGCACCAGGAGCAACCCGCGGCGGCCGATCTCGGAGGGGTCCATGGAGTCCGCTACTCGATGTTCTGCACTTGCTCGCGCAGCTGCTCGATCCCGGCCTTGAGCGCAAGCCCGATCCGCGTGAGTTCCACGTCGGCCGATTTCGAGCAGAGCGTATTGGCCTCGCGGTTGAGCTCCTGGCACAGGAAATCCAGGCGCCGGCCAATGGCGCCGCCCTCGGCAAGCAACTCGCGCGCCGCGGCGATGTGCGCCGCGAGCCGGTCGAGTTCCTCGCGGATGTCGCCCCGGGCGATCAGCAGAGCGGCTTCCTGCGCGAGGCGCTCGTCGGGGATCGAGGGCACGGCATCTCTGAGCGACTCCACCAAGGCCTTGAGCCGGACGCGAATCGCATCGGGCTGCGCGGCAGCGCTGGCCTCCGCCGCGCCGACGAGGTCGGCGATCTCCTGCACGCGATCCGCCAGCACCGCTCCGAGGCGCGCTCCCTCGGCCCGGCGCATGGTGGCGAGCGCGTCGAGCGCCGTGCGGCAGCCGGCGAGCAGAAGCGCCTCGCGTCGCTCGCGAGCGGCGGGGTCCGGCATCTCCTCGCCGCTCTCCAGCACGCCTCGCAGCGCCAGCAGCCCGTCGATCCGGGGCGGCGCCGCCTCGATTTCCTGCCCAAGCTCGCGGACCAGAGCCAGAACCTGATCCAAGATCGCACGATTGACCTGCAGAGTGGCGCCGGCGGCGGTGCGCGCGATCGCCAGGGCGACGCTCACCGAGCCGCGTTTCAAGCGCTCGCCGACGAGGGCGCGCAGCGGCAGCTCCAAGGCGTCGAAGCCCGCGGGCAAACGGAAGCGAAGATCCAGCGACTTGCCGTTGACGCTCTTGAGCTCCCAGCTCCAGGCGAGACCGTCGGCTTCGCCCTCCGCGCGTGCGAAGCCCGTCATGCTGGCGACGGTGCCGAGCGCGTGAGGGGGGGCAGCGACGGTTTCGGGCACGGCTCTCCGATGGATCAAAAACTGCGCATTGCTCGACCAGCGCGCGTCGCGAGGTTATAGCCTCGGATATCGACGCCAACAACGGTCCCTGCCTTCGTGCCCCATCATATCCTCAGCACCTGCGCGTCCAGGGGACTCCGATGACGGCGGCTGCCGGCGTCAGCGTGGCGCCGGCGGCGGAGCGGGCTGCGACGAGGTCGCGGGTACGGCAGCTTGGCTTTGTGCCCGGCGCAAATCGGCAACGTGCTGGTTCTGCTCGGCGAGCGTCTTGGCGAACACGTGCTTGCCGGTACCATCGGCCGCGAAATAGAGGTCGTCACCCCTGAGCGGATGCAGCGTCGCCTTCAGCGCTGCGAGGCCCGGATTGGCGATCGGCGTCGGCGGCAGGCCCTTCACCAGGTAGGTGTTGTAGGGCGAGTCGACGCCGAGGTCGTCGTGGCCGAGCGCGCGGTCGAGCGGCCGCTGGCCGCGGGTCAGCGCGTAGATCACGGTCGGATCCGCTTGCAGCCGCATGCCGAGCCGCATGCGGTTGATGTAGACGCCGGCGACGCGCGGCCGCTCCTCTTCCCGACCGGTCTCCTTCTCCACGATGGAGGCGAGCGTCACCGCGTCCTCGGGCCTCGCAAATGGCAGGTCGGACCCACGCTCCGCCCACAGCTCCGCCATCGTCCTGCCGAAGGCGCGCTGCATGCGCTCGATCACTGCGCTGCGCTTGTCGCCGAGGGAGAAGAAATAGGTCTCGGGCAGCAGGCTGCCTTCCGCCGGCACTGGCTCGGAACCGCCGTCGAGCTCGGGGATGCCGTCGACGATCGCGACGATCTCGGCGCTGGTGAGGCCCTCCGGTATGGTAAGGCGATGGCGCACGGTCTTGCCGCTCGCCAGCAGCTCGGCCACGCCCTCGGGCGAAATAGCGGCCTCGAATTCATATTCGCCGGCCTTGAGGCGATGCACGTCGCCGGTCACCTCCGCGCCCAGCAGGAAGAGCCACGGATGCGCCAGGACATCCTCGGCGCCGAGCGCGCGGGCGATCTCGACCGCCCCGCTGCCGCGCGCCAGCACGATCGTTCGCTTCTCGGGCAAGGGTCCGGGCGTGGTCCAGTCGCGCCAGGCCCACAGCGTAAAGCTCGCCACGGAGGCTCCCACCAGCAGCAGCGCGGGAATGAGCCGGGCCCGGGACGGCCAGGTCACGGCGCCCGCCCTAGCTCACGCGGGCAAAGATGAGGGCGGCGTTTGTGCCGCCGAAGCCGAAGGAGTTCGAGAGCGCGTAGCGCACCGCCCGCTCCTTCGACTTATGGGGCACGAGATCGATGTCGCAGCCGGGCGACGGATCGTCGAGGTTGAGCGTCGGCGGCACGATGCCGTCGCGAAGCGCCAGGATCGAGAAGATCGCCTCGACGCTGCCCGCGGCGCCCAGCAGGTGACCGATCGCCGACTTGGTCGAGGACATCGAGAGCTTGTAGGCGTGGTCGCCGAACAGCCGCTTTACCGCGGCCAGCTCGATCTCGTCGCCCTTGGGCGTGGAAGTGCCGTGGGCGTTGATGTAATCGATCTGATCGGGCGCCAGGCTCGCGCTCTTTAATGCATTGCGCATCGCGCGAAAGGCGCCGTTGCCGTCCTCGGCCGGCGCGGTGATGTGATACGCATCGCCCGACATGCCGTAGCCGATCACCTCGGCGTAGATCTTGGCGCTGCGGCGCCTGGCGTGCTCGAGCTCCTCGAGCACCACGATCCCCGCCCCCTCGCCCATGACAAAGCCGTCGCGCTTCTGGTCCCAGGGGCGCGAGGCCTTGGGCGGATCGTCGTTGAAGGCGGTGGAAAGCGCGCGCGCCGACGCGAAGCCCGCGATGCCGATCCGGCAGACGGCGGCCTCGGCGCCGCCCGCCACCATGACATCGGCGTCGTCCCAGATGATCATGCGCGCGGCGTCGCCGATCGCATGAGCGCCGGTCGAGCACGCGGTCACCACCGCGTGGTTGGGGCCCGAGAAGCCGTATTTGATGGATACGTGGCCCGAGGCCAGATTGATCAGGTTCGACGGAATGAAAAACGGCGAGACGCGCCGAGGGCCCTTCTCATGGAGCGTGATGACGCCCTCCATGATACCGGGCAACCCTCCGATCCCCGAGCCGATCAGCACGCCCGTGCGCTCGCGGTTCTCGGCGTCCTGGGGTTTCCAGCCGGAGTCCTCCACGGCCTGCGTCGCCGCGGTGAGCGCATAGACGATGAACTCGTCCATCTTGCGCTGGTCCTTGGGCGCGACCCATTCGTCCGCATTGAAGAGGCCGTCCGCGGTCTCGCCCCGCGGCACCAAGCCCGCGATCTTGGCGGGAAGATCGGAGACGTCGAAGGCCTGAATGGCGGCGATGCCGGATTGGCTCGCGAGCAAGCGACGCCACGTCACGTCCACCCCGCAGCCGAGCGGAGTGACCATTCCCATTCCCGTGATAACGACGCGTCTCATTCCGATTGAAACCCAACCCGCTGACGGAACCCGCGGCGGGAGCGCCGCGCCCGCGGCATCGTCAGCTATGCGCCTCGATGAAAGTGATCGCGTCCTTCACCGTCACGATCTTCTCCGCGGCATCGTCCGGGATTTCGCAGCCGAACTCCTCCTCGAACGCCATGACGAGCTCCACGGTGTCGAGGCTGTCGGCTCCAAGGTCGTCGATGAAGCTCGCGTTCTCGGTCACCTTGGCTTCGTCGACCCCCAGGTGCTCCACGACGATTTTCTTAACCCGATCGGCGACATCGCTCATAACGTTTACCTCGACAGCTGGATTGAAATGCGCTCTTGGGAATAGATGGCTTCGGCCTCACCCGTGCGATACACGCCGGCTCCATCAAGCCGAGCGGCGTCGGTTCCCCCGCCGAAGGTGCCGTCACATATCATAGTTCCCTCCGGTTTGCCAATCGGTCGGGAGCTTCGGCCTGTCAACTCGGCGCGGGCCGCGCGGCACCCTCAGATCATGGCCATTCCGCCATTGACATGAATGGTTTGACCCGTGATGTAGCCGGCCTGGTCGCTGGCAAGGAACACCACGCTGGCCGCCACGTCCTCGGGCGTGCCCAGGCGCGCCATCGGAATGGCACCGGCGATCCGGCCCTTCTGCTCGGGCGTCAGCGCATCGGTCATCGCGGAGGCAATGAAGCCGGGCGCGACGCAATTGACGGTGATGCCGCGTGTGGCGACCTCGGCGGCGAGCGCCTTCGAGAGCCCGATCATGCCCGCCTTGGCGGCGGCATAATTGGCCTGCCCCGGGTTTCCCATCACGCCCACCACCGAGCTGATCCCGATGATGCGGCCGAAGCGCCGGCGCATCATGCCGCGCATGGCGGCGCGCGCCAGACGGAAACCCGCGGTCAGATCGACGTCGATCACCTTCTGCCAGTCCTCGTCCTTCATGCGCACCGCCAGGCCGTCGCGCGTCAGGCCCGCGTTGTTGACGAGGATGTCGAGCTTGCCCAGCGCGGACTCCGCGTCCTTCACCAGCGCGTCGGCGGCTGCGGGATCGGCGAGATCGGCGGCGTGAACGCGGGTGCGCTCGCCGAGCTCGGCCGCGAGCGCCTCCAGCGCCGCCTGCCGCGTGCCCGCCAGCAGAACCGCTGCGCCCTGCTGATGGAGCGCGCGCGCGATCGCGCCGCCGATGCCGCCGGAAGCGCCGGTGACGAGCGCGGTCTTGCCGGAAAGCTCGAACATGCGCGGTCTCCCGTCTATAGGGTCTTGAGGAAGGTCTCGATATCGGCGGGCGTCCCCACCGACATGACCGCGAGATCGCGATCGATGCGCTTGACGAGGCCAGAGAGCACGCGACCCGCCCCAACCTCGACGATGGTATCGACGCCCTCGCTCTTCATGGCCAGCACGCTCTCGCGCCAGCGCACGAGGCCGGTCACCTGCTCGACCAGGAGGCGCCGGATCGTCTCGGGATCCTCGACCGCAGCCGCGGTGACGTTGGCGATGAGCGGCACCGCGGGCGCCTCCATCGCGACAGCCGCGAGCGCCTCCTCCATCTCTTGCGCGGCGGGCGCCATCAGCGCGCAATGGAAAGGGGCGCTCACCGGCAGCAGGATCGAGCGGCGTGCACCGCGCTCGGCCGCGAGCTTGATCGCGCGCTCCACCGCCGCCTTGTGCCCGCTCACCACGACCTGGCCCGGAGCATTGTCGTTCGCGGCGCCGCAGACCTCGCCCTCGGCCGCCGCCGCTGCGACTTCCTGCGCGGGGCCGAGCTCGAGCCCGAGCAGCGCCGCCATCGCGCCCTCGCCCACGGGCACCGCGCGCTGCATGGCAAGACCGCGCCGCTTCAGGAGCCGCGCGGCATCGGCGAGGGCGAAGGCGCCGGCCGCGGCCAGCGCGGAATACTCGCCGAGTGAATGGCCGGCGACCAGCGTGACGTGACGCGGCAGGTCGAGGCCGCCCTCCTTCTCGAGGACCCGCATCACCGCGAGGCTAACGGCCATGAGCGCGGGCTGGGCATTCTCGGTGAGCGTGAGGTCGCTCTCCGGTCCCTCGAACATGAGCTTGGAGAGCTTCTGACTCAGCGCGTCGTCCACTTCCTCGAGCGCGTGGCGCGCGGTGGCGAAGGCCGAGGCGAGGTCGCGGCCCATGCCGACCGCTTGGGAGCCCTGCCCCGGAAACACCAATGCCCGTACCATCGCCCGTTTCCCGCCCGTGAGCGCGCCGACGACGCCGCGGCGCTCAGGCGAAAGTCGGTACTGCCGCAGACCGAGTCAAGCGCTTGCGCCCGAAAGGCCCTCGTGTATAGTGCGCGGCCTCCTTGCCGGGCGGGTCCCGGCTAGGCCCGGGAAGCTAGAGCCGTAAAGCCGGCCGGCTCCGGGCCCCCGAACATCCATAAGGAGATCGAGAGATCATGTCGTTCTACGAGACCGTCTTCATTGCGCGCCAGGATATTTCCTCGGCGCAAGCGGAAGCTTTGGCGGATACCTTCGCTCAGGTCGCCCAGGAGCACGAGGGCAAGGTCGTCGGCCGCGAGTACTGGGGCCTGCGGAACCTGGCCTATCGCATCAAGAAGAACCGCAAGGGCCACTACGTCATGCTCAACATCGAGGGCACGGGTGCCACGATCGCCGAGTTGGAGCGCACCATGCGCATCAACGAGGATGTCATGCGCTACCTGACGGTTCGCGTCGAAACGCTGGTCGAGGCCGGTCAATCCGTGATGATGCAGGCGCGCGCCCGGGGCGAGGAGCGCGACCGCGGCCGGCGCGGTGGCTATGGCGACCGTTACGGAGACCGCTATGGCGACCGCGAGCCGCGCGAGAGCGAGGCGCCTGCGGTGACTCCTGTCGCGGGAGGCGAGGTATGAGCGAGATGAGAGAGGGCGGCCGCGACGGCGGTCGTGATCGCGACGGTGGCGGACGCGGCGGCGCCCCGACGCGGCGGCCTTTCTTCCGGCGGCGCAAGTCGTGCCCGTTCTCCGGCCCGAGCGCGCCCAAGATCGACTACAAGGACGTGAAGCTGCTGCAGCGCTTCGTCTCGGAGCGCGGCAAGATCGTGCCGAGCCGCATCACCGCGGTCTCCGCGAAGAAGCAGCGCGAGCTCTCCCAGGCGATCAAGCGCGCGCGCTTCTTGAGCCTGTTGCCCTACGCGATGCGCTAAGGGGGAGACGTCGTCATGGTGCAAGTGATTCTGCTTGAGCGGGTCGAGAAGCTCGGCCAGATGGGCCAAGTCGTCGACGTCAAGCCCGGCTACGCCCGAAACTTCCTGTTGCCGCAGAAGAAGGCGCTGCGCGCGACCAAGGACAATCTCGCCTATTTCGAGACCCAGCGGTCCCAGCTGGAGGCACAGAACCTCGCGCGCAAGAGCGATGCGGAACAGGTAGCCAAGAAGCTCGACGGCCTCTCGGTCGTCGTCATCCGCCAAGCCGGCGAGAGCGGACAGCTCTACGGCTCCGTCACCGCGCGGGACATCGCGGAGGGGATCACCGAGGCGGGTTTCACCGTCGGCCGGAGCCAGATCGTGCTGGAGCGGGCGATCAAGGCGCTGGGCCTGCACAAGCAGCGGGTCGTGCTGCATCCGGAGGTGTCCGTCTCCGTCACGGTGAACGTGGCGCAATCCGCCGAGGAAGCCGAGATGCAGGCGAAGGGCGTCGATCCCCTGAAGCTCGCCCTGGAAGCCGCTGCCCGGGAAGCGACCGAGCAGGCCCGGGCGCCTCAGCCGAGCGTCGCCGGCGAGTCGGTCGCCGAGGTCCCCGTCAAGGACTGACGCTCTCGCCTCGGCATCGAGCGCGTCGAAGGACGCACCCCATTAACCCGCCAAGCTCGTCTCGATCTTGATCTCCGAGGTGAGCGTGCGGTGTACCGGGCACATGTCGGCGATCTCCAGGAGACGCTGACGCTGGGCGGCATCGAGCGCGCCCTCGAGCTCGATCACGCGCTCGATGCGGTCGAGCCGGCCCTGTTTGGTCTCGCAGTCCGCGCAGTCCTCGGCGTGAATCTTGGCATGGTGCAGGCGCACGCTCACACGCTCGAGCGGCCAGTGCTTGCGATCGGCGTAAAGCCTGAGCGTCATCGTCGTGCAGGCGCCGAGCGCCATCAACAACAGCTCGTAAGGTCCGGGCCCGCGGTCGTTCCCGCCCGCCACCACCGGCTCGTCGGCGACGAGACGATGCCGGCCATCGAGCAGGTGCTCGGTGAACTTGCCCTCGCCGCTCTCCACCACGTTGATCCAGCCCGGCTCGGCAGCGAGCGCGGCCTCGTTGGCAGTGGGTCCACTCATTGACACGGCCCTCCTTGAGAAGACGCGAAATGGATTTTAAGGTTCGGGTTGGCCCGCGACCAAGCGCAGCACTAGCGCGAAAGCGCCGGTTTGCGGCACACTCAGCGGGACATACCGTAGCAGCGACGAAATCCACATGCGATATCTGCATCTCCCTTCCGGCGCGCCGATTCCGGTGCTCGGCCTCGGAACGTGGCGCATGGGCGAAGCGGGCTCCCGCGGCGCCGACATCGTCAATGCGCTGCGGCTCGGCATCGATCTCGGCATGACGCTGATCGATACGGCGGAAATGTACGGCGAGGGCGGCGCCGAGGAAGTCGTCGCCAAAGCCATCGCGGGTCAGCGGCCGCAGGTCTTCCTGGTGAGCAAGGTCTATCCGCACAACGCCACGCGCCAGGGCGTGGTGGCCGCGTGCGAGCGCAGCCTGAAGCGGCTCAACACGGATCACCTCGATCTCTACCTCCTGCATTGGATCGGCGATGTGCCGTTCCAGGAGACGCTCGCGGGCTTCGACGATCTCCAGCGTGCCGGCAAGATCCGCGAGCACGGCGTCAGCAATTTCGACACCGACGATATGGCTGCCTGGTCGAAGCTCCCCGGAGGCAAATCGGTGGCCACGAACCAGGTGATGTACAATCTCTCGCGTCGCGGCGTCGAGCGGGAGCTGTTGCCCTGGTGCCGCAAGCATCACATCCCCGTCATGGCGTATTCGCCGGTGGATCAGGGCAGCCTGCTCACCAAGCGCGGCCTCAAGACGATCGCCGCGCATCGCGGGGTCACGCCGGCGCAAGTGGCGCTCGCTTGGCTGCTGCATCAGGAAGGCGTGGTGGCGATCCCCAAGGCGGCGCGTCCGGACCACGTGCGGGAGAACCGCGCGGCCCTGGACCTCGAGCTCACCCCCGAGGAGTTGAAGGAGCTCGACCGCGCCTTCCCTCCGCCGAACGGCCCCAAGCCGCTGCAGATGGCCTGACGCGGCAGGCTTACAGTTTCACCATCCGCAATCGGAGCGAGTTCCCGATCACCGACACCGAGCTCAAGCTCATGGCCGCGGCCGCGACGATCGGGCTGAGCAGCAGCCCGAAGGCCGGGTAGAGAACGCCGGCCGCGAGCGGAACGCCGAGCACGTTGTAGACGAAGGCCAGAACCAGGTTCTGTCGGATGTTTCGCATGGTCGCGCGGCTGAGCGTCCGCGCGCGCGCGATGCCCGCGAGGTCACCCTTCACCAAGGTTACGCCCGCGCTCTCCATGGCGACGTCCGTCCCCGTACCCATGGCGATGCCGACATCGGCCTCGGCGAGCGCCGGCGCATCGTTCACGCCGTCGCCGGCCATGGCCACGACACGGCCCTCGCTCCTGAGGCGGCGCACGATCGCATGCTTCTGCTCGGGCAGGATCTCGGCCTCGATGTCGTCGATGCCGAGCTTCGCGGCGACGGCTTGCGCGGTCGTGCGATTGTCGCCGGTCAGCATGACCAGGCGAATTCCATCGGCCCGCAATGCGTCGAGAGCCGCCGGCGTGGTTGCCTTGATCGGATCGGCGACGGCGATCACGCCCGCGGCGCGACCATCGATCGCGACGAACATGGCCGTGGCGCCGTCGCGCCTGAGCGGGTCGGCCCCAGCCTCCAGGGCGCCGCCGGAGACACCGATCTCCTCGAGCAGTTTCGCGTTGCCGACGGCTACCTGCCGACCGCCGATTCTGCCGGAGACGCCTTTCCCGGTGATCGACTTGAAGTCCGCCACGTCCTGCATCGCAAGGCCGCGCTGGCGCGCGGAGGCAACGATGGCCGCCGCGAGCGGGTGCTCGCTCGACCGCTCGAGGCTGGCGCCGAGCGACAGGATCGAGGCCTCGTCGAAGCCCTCGCCCGGCACGATCGCCACCACGCGCGGCTTGCCCTCGGTCAGCGTCCCCGTCTTGTCGACGACCAGCGTGTCGATCTTCTCCAGGTGCTCCAGAGCTTCCGCGTTCCGGATCAACACACCCGCGGTGGCGCCCTTCCCGACGCCGACCATGATCGCCATCGGGGTCGCCAGGCCGAGAGCACAAGGGCACGCAATGATGACCACGGAGACGGCCGAAACCAGCGCGTAGGCAAACGCCGGAGGCGGACCCCAAATCATCCAGGCCGCGAACGCCAGCACGGCGACGGCGATGACTGCCGGCACGAACCATGCGGATACCACATCAGCCAGCCGCTGGATGGGCGCGCGGCTGCGCTGGGCCTCGGCCACCATGTGGACGATGCGGGACAGCATCGTATCGGCACCGACGGCCTCCGCGCGCATCACCAGACTGCCGGTCCCATTGATGGTACCGCCGATCACCTTGGCGCCGGGTTCCTTCTGCACCGGCATCGATTCGCCGGTCACCATGGATTCGTCGACCGCGCTCTTGCCGTCGAGGACGACGCCGTCAACCGGCACGGCGTCGCCGGGGCGGACCCGGAGGCGATCGCCGATGTGCACGCGATCGAGCGAAATCTCCGCGTCCTCGCCGTTCTCGCGCAGACGCCGGGCCGTCTTCGGCGCAAGGTTCAGCAGCGCGCGGAGCGCGCTACCGGTCTGCTCGCGCGCCCGCAATTCCAGCACCTGCCCAAGCAGGACGAGCACGGTGATGACGGCGGCGGCTTCGTAGTAGACGGCAACCATGCCGTCCTGCCGCAGTCCTTCAGGGAAAAGGCCCGGCGCGAAGGTCGCCGCGAGGCTGTAGGCGTAGGCGGTGCCGACGCCGAGCGCGATCAGGCTGAACATGTTGAGGGATCGATTGCGAACCGATGCCCAGCCTCGCTCGAAGAACGGCCATCCCGCCCATACCACCACCGGCGTCGCGAGCGCGAACTGGATCCAGACCGAGGCCCGTGCGCCGACGTAGTGGTGAAGATCCAGGCGCGGAAGGTGCGCGGCCATTTCCAGGATCACGACGGGTGCCGCGAGCGCGGCGCCGATCCAGAATCGCCGAGTCATGTCGACCAGCTCGGCACTGGGCCCGGTGTCCTCGGTCACGCCGACGGGCTCCAAGGCCATGCCGCAGATCGGACAACTGCCCGGCCCTGCTTGGCGGATCTCCGGGTGCATCGGGCAGGTATAGATCGTGCCCTTCGGCGCGGACGGCTTCGGCGCCGCCTCGCTGAGCTTCAGGTACTCGAGGGGGTCCGCGGCAAACTTGGCTGCGCAGCCGGCGCCGCAGAAGTGGTAGACGACACCGCCGTGCTCCACACGATGCTTCGCCATCGCGGGATCCACGGTCATGCCGCAAACGGGATCGCGTACTTGTCCTGCCGCCGGCTTGGCGGATGCAGCGCCGCCATGGCCCTGTTGGTGCTCGGCTACCGCCATGTGGCGCCCTCGCCGGGGCGGCTCAATGCTTCAGTCATCATCTGAATGTTCAAGCCTAAGATTACTGCGCTGGAAGGTTGGTTCTCGGAAATTCTTGCGAATCCTGCGTCTCTATTTGAGGATCGTTTGATCGAGGTCAAGGCGCAAACCCTCGACCTCGGTAATTTTCGTGTTCGGAGGCGTACGAACGCCCTGCAACGCATGGGCTATTGCACCTCGCGCGCAGCCGAGGCGCGCGACAAATCGCGCTTGTGCGCGTCACCGGTTTCGTCGAATAGTTAAATTCGAAAGCGTAAGGACCGTAACCCTAAGGAGGACGGCATGCTCCTGTCGCTCGTGTTCCGTCACCTGGTCAGGCGGGGAAAGCTCACGATCGTCGATGCGGGCGGCCATCCCCATGTCTACCAGGGAGCGCCCGGTCCCGAGTTCGTGGTCCGACTGCGCGACCCGAAGCTGCATTGGAAGCTGTTCCTAAATCCGCGCCTCTATTTCGGCGAGGCCTTCATGGACGGCACCCTCACCATCGAGCAGGCATCGATCTACGATCTCCTCGATTTCATCGGCGAGAACATGAATCTCGCGCCCGATCACTGGGTCGTGCGCGCCACTACGGCGGTCGAGCGGGTGCTACGCGGTTGGCAACAGTACAATCCCGTACACCGCGCGCACGAGAATGTGGCGCATCACTACGACCTCTCGGGCACGCTCTACGACCTGTTCCTGGACGCCGACCGGCAGTACTCCTGCGCCTATTTTCCCACTCCCGGCATCACGATCGAGGAGGCGCAGGCAAAGAAGAAGCGCCACATCGCCTCCAAGCTGCTGCTGAAGCCCGGCCAGAAGGTCCTCGACATCGGCTCGGGCTGGGGCGGGCTCGCGATTTACCTGGCGCGCGAGTGCGGCGTGACGGTGACGGGGCTCACGCTCTCGCGCGAGCAGCTCGGCGTGGCACGGCGGCGCGCGGAAGAGGCCGGGCTCGCCGATCAGGTCCGCTTCGAGCTCTGCGATTACCGGGTTCACCAGGGCAACTACGACCGCATCGTCTCCGTCGGCATGTTCGAGCACGTGGGCGTACCGCACTATCCCGACTTCTTCGCCAAGGTGAGAGAGCTGCTGACCGAGGACGGAGTGGCGCTGCTGCACTCGATCGGCCGCATGGACGGGCCCTACGTCACCAACCCGTGGCTCCGCAAATACATCTTCCCCGGCGGCTATTCGCCGGCGCTCTCCGAGGTCGTGCCGGTGGTCGAGCGGACCAGGCTCTGGATCACCGACATCGAGATCCTGCGGCTGCACTACGCGGAGACGCTGAAGGCCTGGCGGCAGCGCTTCAACGCGAACCGCGAGCGCATCCGCGTGCTCTACGACGAGCGGTTCTGCCGGATGTGGGAATTCTACCTCGCGGGCTCCGAGGTGGCGTTCCGCCAGCAAGGACATCTGGTCTTCCAGATGCAGCTCGCCAAGTCGGTCGACGCGGTACCGATCAGCCGCGACTACATGGTCGATTGGGAGCGCAGCCACCGCGTTCCGATCGCGGACGAGCGGGCGGCCTAGAGCGAGTTAGGTCTGCGCTGCACCGGTCGGCGGCGCTCCCCAAGGACCGCCGTCCGGCTTCGGAGGCAGCGGCGTGCCCTCGAGCCGCTCCAGCACGCGAATGCGGTCCGTGATCGGCGGATGGGTGGCAAACAGATTGAAGAAACTGGACTCCGAGAGCGGGTTCTCGATGAACATCTGCCGCACTTCCGAGGGCACGTGCGGCACGTTGGCGTTCTCGGAGATCTTGCGGAGCGCCGAGATCAGCGCCTCCGGGCTCTTGGTGAGCTCGACCGACCCCGCGTCCGCGAGATACTCGCGCCGCCGCGAGATCGCGAAGCGCAGGACCAGCGCCAGCAGATAGCCGATACCCGCGACGACGGCGGCGGCCAAGATCACCAATCCGGCATTGCCGCGCTGTCTCCGGAACGAGACCACCCGGAGGCTGCGCCAGAGCAGCTGGGCGATGAAAGAGATCGCGCCGACGAACACGACGGTGATCAGCAGAAGCCGGACGTCTTGGTCCAGGATATGCGTGAGCTCGTGGGCGAGGACCGCCTCGAGCTCCCGGTCGTCGAGCCGATCCAACAGTGCGCGCGTGACGGTGATCGAATAGGTCCGCTTGTCGATGCCGCTCGCATAGGCATTCATCGCGTCGGTGTCGATGATGTAAAGGCTCGGCACCGCCATGCCGCGGGAGATGCAGAGGTTCTCCAGCAGATTGTAGAGCCTGGGCGCGGCGGCGCGGGTCACGGGCTTGGCACCCGTGGCGGCGTGGACCAGCACGTCGTTGAAGGCGTAGGCGAGCAGCAGCCACACCACCGCCGCGCCCACGACGAAGGGCCAATAGGCGTAGATCGTGTCCGAGGTGAAATCGAGCGGCCCGTAGCCGGATATGCCCGACGAATATCCGTAGGTCCCGAACGCTCCCGGCTGGACCATGCCTCTATAGTCCGTCAGAAATCCCCAGGCGTAGATGTAGACGAGCGCGCTCAACAGCAGCAGAAGCAGGAACGGAAACGCCGCCAGCAACAGGATCGATTTGATGTTGTTGTTCCACCGGTAGGTTGAGAGCCCCAGCGCGGCGGCCATGGGCCTAGCTTCCGAACGAGACCTTCGGCGGCTCGCTCGCCGCCGCCTTCTCCGTCGCATCGAGCGCGAACATCTCGGCGTGCGCAAATCCCAACGGCCCCGCGAGGAGCACAGCCGGGAACTGCTCGATGTGGGTGTTGTATTCCGCGACCGCGTTGTTGAAGAAGCGCCGCGCCGCCGCGATCTTGTTCTCGAGACCCTCGAGCTCCGATTGCAACTGGCGGAAATTATCGTTCGCCTTGAGCTGCGGGTAGCTCTCGGCGACGGCGAAGAGCTGGCCCAGCGCCGCCGTGAGCATGCCCTCGGCTTTGCCGCGCTCCTGAACCGAGCTTGCGCGCATGGCGGAGGCACGCGCCTCCGTCACCTTCTGCAGCACGCCGCTTTCGTGCGCGGCATAGCCCTTCACGGTCTCGACCAGGTTGGGCACGAGGTCGTGGCGCTGCTTGAGTTGCACGTCGATGTCGGCGTAGGCGTTCTTGTAGGACTGCCGCAACGCCACCAGCCGGTTGTAGACGGCGATGCAAAAGACGGCGATCACCGCGACCGCGATGACAAGGTACCAGATCGCGCTCATGAGCCCCTCGCAGCAAGGAATGCGATTCGATCATACCGGGAGCCGCGCGCCGGCGAAATGCGCTTCGCGTCGGAGACCCTCCGGCTGCTTCCGCCCGCGACGAGCTCCCGGCGTCGTGCCGATCACATCATGCCCATGCGCCCGACCATCAATTCGTCCGCAAGCTTCTTCTGCTCGTCGCTGAGCGCCGCGTAGAGCGGGTCGAGCGCCGCCCTCATGCTCTTCAGGGCCTCGAGGTGAGCGGAGAGCATCCGCTCCCGGAGATCGAGGCGCGCGGGCAAAGTGTCGGGCATGCTCCCTTGCATCATTTGCTGATGCATTCCATTCATCGCGGCGGCAGTCGAGCGGAGCGCATCGGCGAAGCTGGACCACAGCGGCATCTGTGCGTCCGTGATCTTGAGCTCGGTCTTGAGGAAGGCCAGCCGCCCTTCTACATGGTCGACCATCATCCCGCCGCGCCAGCCGGCCGCGCCGCCCCCCATCATCATCCCGCGCATGCCGCCACCCATCATCCCGCCCTGGCCTTGCCACCCGGGCATCGCGCCGGGCCCAGGTGTTTGGCCCGATTGCGCCGACATCATGGACGTCTGCGCGAGCCCGGCAGGTGCCGACCCCGCCAACGCCGCGGCGAACAGCAGAACGGGCAGCGAGACTAGCGCGCGCGATTTCATGATATTTCCTTCCGTGTTCTTCGCCGGCACCCTGGGTGCGAACGGCTCGATATGCGAACTTTGAGAAAACATCCCCCGTTTGAAGCGGGCGCTCCTTGATCCAGATCAAGGGATGCCGGAGCAACGCTCCCGCGCGGGAACCTTGGTGGCCCAACCGGCGCTAAGCCGGGGAACCCGCTCGCGCGCGCTCCCGCAGCACGGCCTTTTGCAACTTTCCATTGGCGTTGCGCGGCAGCGGCTCGGCGATGAGCTCGATCGCTTCGGGCACTTTGTAATCGGCCATGCGCTCCGCGCAGAAGGCGCGGAGCTCCTCGGCAGTGACATCGCGGTCGCGCGGCCGCACGAAGGCCTGCACGCGCTCGCCCAGGATCGGATCAGGCCGTCCCACCACAGCGCACTCGAGGACGCCGGGGTGATGGCTCAGGACGTTCTCGACCTCGGCGCTGTAGACCTTGTAGCCGGCGCGGTTGATCATGTCCTTGAGGCGGTCGTGTATCCGCACGAACCCCTCGGCATCGACGGAGCCGATGTCGCCCGACCGCCAATATCCCGCGGTGAAACTCGCTGCGGTCGCCTCGGGCTTGCCCCAATATCCCGGCACGACCATCGGCCCCTTGATCCAGATCTCGCCCGCCTCGCCCGCGGGCACGGGCCTGCCCTCGGCATCGACCACGCGCACCTCGCCGCACGGCACGACCTGCCCGATCCTGTCGAGATGGCCGGCGTTCTCCCCGGGCGGCATGATCGTGGCGGGCGAGGTGGTCTCGGTCGCACCGTAGGCGTTGATCAGCGTCAGGCCTGGAAGCCGTTCGGCGAGCGCTGATATCGCGGCCTCCGGCATCGGCGCGCCGCCAAAGCCGCCGACCCGCCAGCGGCTCAGGCCGGCGCGCGCGAGCTCCGGCTCCATCAGGCAAAGCATGTACTGCGCCGGCACCAGCAAGGTGTAGCTGAGCCCCTCCGCCTCGGCGAGCGCCAGGAAATCGCTCGCCTTGAAGGCGCGCATGAGGATCGTCGCGCCGCCGAGGCTCACCATGGTCAGCAAGATCGCGATGAGCCCGGTGACGTGAGACGCGGGAACCGCGAGGATCGCCCGCTCGCGGGGCTCCAGCCGAAGGCAGCGCCGGAAGGTGATCAGCGAGTGGATGATGCTCAGGTGAGTCAGCATCGCGCCCTTGGGCCGGCCGGTCGTGCCGGAGGTGTAGAGGATCACGGCCGTGTCCTCCTCCCTCGTCGGAGGCATCGGCGGCTCGGGCGCCGGCTCGAGGAAATCGGCCGCGCGCTCGCAGCCCGGTGCGGCACCACCCACGGCAATACGGAGCGCCAGCGCCGGAGTGGCATCGGCCGGGGGCAGATGGCTCGAGAATTCCGCCTCCAGCACCAGCGCCGATGCGCCGCAATCGGTCAGGAGGTACCGCAACTCCGGCTCGCGCTGCCGGGTTCCCAGCGGGACCGCGATGGCGCCGAGACGAAAGCACGCCAGCAGGAAGATCGGAAACTCCGGGCAATTCCCCAGCAGCAAGGCGACGCGGTCGCCTGGCCTGACGCCGCGGCGGGCGAGATGGCCGGCGGCGTTTGTCGCGAGGTCCGCCAGCGCTCGGTACGTCAGCCTCTGCCCGTCGCCGACCACGGCCTCGACCTCGCCATGGGCCACCACAATTTCGCGGATCATGGCGTTGAGATCGGGCCAGCGCTCGCCGAAGCATGGGAACTCGCGGTTGCCATAGTGGTGCTCGAGCCCCAGCGCGTCGCCCGGGCCGGAGGCGGGCCAGAACCTGCTGTGGCCTCGGGCGTCATTCATCTCCCTGGTCCTGCCGGCATGTCATTGCCACGCCATGATATCTCGGCGGCTGCAGATATCGCTTGTTCTTGATTTGTTCGCATGATACGGTTCGTCTCACGTTGATGGACCGGACCGGAGATTGGCCATGCGCTCGATGGTTTCCCGTGCGGCGACCCGCGGCAGGCTCGATTTCGAGAGCGGCTTGGTGCTGCTGATCGGCTGGGTGGTCGCGCTCGCGGTCACCTGGACTTGAAGGCGCTCACGCTGCCGTCGATCGATCGCGACCGTCAAAGCCTGGTCATCGCGGCAGCGTGCTCCAGTCCGAGCACGAAGCCGTGACCCTCGCGTACTCCAAACCTGCATCGACCTGCTCCTGAAGCGCCGTCCTCTCCGAGAGAAGCGCGTCGAAGGCTTTTTTGAAGGCCGCCTGCACGACCTTCGTCAAGCCGGCCCGAGCAGCTTCACGCTCGGCCGGCAACGCCTCGCGCGGGCCGGCGTCGATCACGGCACGCTCGATCGCTTGTCGAATTCGCGGCGCGTGCTCGCGGAGCACTTGGTCATCGGTCATTTGGTGCTTGCGCTCATGCGTCAGAACCGCGGCATAGGTGCACGCCCCGGGCTCCAGCTCCTTCGATACATAGATCTTGCGGGTCGACATCGTGAGGTGGACGTCCACGGTCGTGATCGAGAGGCAGGCCGCTGCCCTCTCGATCGCGGGGCCGATCATTCGTATCCGCGTCCCGAACTGGGCCTCGATGCGCGTCCAATAGAGGCCGACGGTCCGGCTGCCGTGATAGGTCGGCGACAAAGCCTGAATCTCCCGCTGCGGGAGCGTGTTGTCGATGGCCGGTTCCGGCAGATCGACGCCGACAGCGACCAGCGGAGCGCTCCCTTTGCAGCCCCCGGCAGCCGACGCGTGTGCCACTCCGCCCAGAAGGACCGCGGCAACCGCCACGACAGCTGTCAGCGAAGTGAATTGCATGGTCGAAAGGAGCCCGCCGGGGTCATGTCGGGTCGCGTGGTCCCAAGTATATGATTCCCCCGATTCATCTCGCAAAAACCTATGGCGCGACCGAGCGGCAAAGCCAGTCCTACCGGCGGACGGCCACTCCAGGCCGAGCTCTGCCTTTTGCTCGCCATGAGTCAGCCCCTTCCGCGCCGGAAATGAGGTGCTATGGTCGCGGGTAGAGCCCGCGAGCCCATGAAGATTCTGGTGATCGAGGACGACCGCGAATCCGCCGCCTATCTCGTGAAGGGATTGGGCGAGAGCGGCTATGTCGTGGATCACGCTCCCGACGGGCGCGAGGGCTTGTTCATGGCGACCTCCGGTGCCTACGACGGGCTCATCGTCGACCGCATGCTCCCGGGCATGGACGGGCTCAGCGTGATCGGCGCGCTGCGCGCGGCCGAGGTGCATACGCCCGTGCTGATCCTGAGTGCACTCGGCGCCGTCGACGACCGGGTCAAGGGCCTGCGCGCGGGCGGCGACGACTACCTGGTCAAGCCATTCGCCTTCTCGGAGCTGCTGGCGCGCCTCGAGGCCCTGCTGCGCCGGGGCGCGGCGCCCGCCCAGCAAACCAAGCTCAGGGTCGCCGACCTCGAGATGGACCTGCTCGCGCGCACGGTGAAGCGCGGCACCGAGGTCATCGACCTGCTGCCGCGGGAGTTCAGGCTGCTCGAATACCTCATGCGCCACGCCGGCCAGGTGGTGACGCGCACCATGTTGCTCGAACACGTCTGGGACTATCACTTCGACCCGCAGACCAACGTCATCGACGTGCACATCAGCCGGCTCCGCCAGAAGATCGACAAGAGCTTCCCGCACCCCCTGCTCCACACGGTGCGCGGCGCGGGCTATTCGCTGCGCGAGCGCGAGTAGTGCCATGCAGCGGCCGATCGGGCGACTCCTGCGCACCAACGCATTCCGGTTGGCGGCTCTCTATCTCGCGCTGTTTGCAACGTCGGTGTCGGCGCTGCTGGCCTTCATCTACTTTTCCACCGCCGATTTCGTCGAGCGGCAGACCGAGGCGACGCTCGACGCCGAGATCACGGGCCTGCGCGAGCAATACCAGGAGCACGGCATCGACGGGCTGAAGAAGATCATCATCGAGCGCAGCGTGGGCGAGCGGCGCTCGGACGAGCCGCTGTATCTGCTCGCCGACGAGGATTATCGGCCGATCGTGGGAAATCTGTCCTCCTGGCCGGATGGGCAGACCCTGAAGGACGGTTGGATCAGCTTTCCCGTCGAGGTCCGCCGCCGTAACGGCGCCGCGGAGGTCCATCAGGCCCTCGGCGAGACCATCCATTTGCCCGACGACCGCGATCACCTGCTGGTCGGCCGCGACATCTCCGGCGCCAATCTGTTCCGGACCCGGATCCTGGAGACGCTGGCCTGGGCCTCGTTGCTCACCATCATGCTCGGCGTGCTCGGAGGCCTCTTCATGACGCGGAACATGCTGCGCCGCGTCGACGCCGTGAACCGCACCAGCGAGCGGATCATCCATGGCGACATGTCCCAGCGCGTGCCCCTCACCGGCTCCGGCGACGAGTTCGACCAGCTCGCGACCAACCTCAACGCCATGCTCGACCAGATCGAGCGTCTGATGGCGGGCATGCGGCAGGTCACCGACAACATCGCGCACGACCTCCGCACGCCGCTCGCGCGGCTGCGCGCGCGGCTCGAGGTGACCCTGCTGGAGAAGCCCGACGCCCAGCGATACGGCGAGGCGCTGCGCCGGACCATTTCCGAGGCGGACACGCTGCTCGGCACCTTCAACGCGCTCCTCAGCATCGCCGAGGCGGAGGCGGGCTCGCGGCGCGAGGCCCTGACGGTGGTGCGGCTCGACGAGATCGCTCACTCGGTCTCGGAGCTCTACGAGCCCGTGGCCGACGAGAAGGGCCTGACCCTGGCCGCGCTCATCGACGGCGGCCTGCTGGTCCGCGGCGACCGTCACCTGCTGTCGCAGGCGATCGCGAACCTCTTGGATAACGCCCTCAAGTACACGCCGTCGGGCAGCGTGAGCCTCACCGTGCGGGCGGACGGCGAGTGGGCCCGCGTGGAAGTCGCGGATACCGGGCCCGGCGTGCCCGCGGACCGGCGCGAGGCGGTGTTCGACCGCTTCGTCCGTCTGGAGGGCAGCCGGAGCACGCCGGGGAACGGGCTTGGCCTCAGCCTGGTGCGCGCGGTGGCGCGTATGCACGGCGGTACCGTGCGGCTGGAGGAGAATCAGCCGGGGGCGAAAAACCCCGGCCTGCGCGTCATCCTCACCTTGCCGCTCACTGAGCCGGCCGCGGCCCTGCCGGCGCCGGTCCCGGAGCCCGCCATCGGTAACTGACGGTCAGGCGAGGGCCCAGCGGCAGTTGCTGTCGGCGGGCCCCTTCGTCTTCGTACGCGCAAGCCGGCAGGCGGTCCGCCGCAGCTCCGCCCGCAGCTGCTCGATGCTGAGGCCCGAGCTCCGCATCACCGGGATCATGATCTCGTCGTCCAGCAGGTCGTCCAGGCTCGGCTCGACCGCGCTCATCTTCCATCGCCGCATTGGCCCCACTCCTCGATCTCGCGTTGACCCGGAGAGTCGCGGGGAACCGTGTCTGATTTGTGGCGCGCGGACGAAAATTTGACGGCGCGCGATGGAGTTGCGTCGAGTTTCGTGGACGGGGGCGGTCAGCGCAAATCCTTCACGAGCCGCCGATAGTCGCCCTCCGAGAACGCCCGCAAGGTGTCGGTGGTGACCGCGCCCGTGCGGCCGATGATCAGCGCGAATTTCGCCGCCGCCTCGTCGTCCGGAAGATCGTAGACCGCGACCACGTCGTAGGAGCCCATGGTGAGGTAGAGCGCCTTCATCTCGCCGCCGAGCTTGCGGGCGAGCGCCTTGGCCTTGTCGAGCCGCTTGGGCGCCTCCTTGATCGCCTTGATGCCCTCGGCGGTGTAGTGGCAGAGCGAGATGTATGTGGCCATGGCGAGCCTCCCTTCCGCTTGCAGAGCCCCGAGAGTGCCAGAAAGCCGCGCGGGCTTGAAGGGAGGCACGTCCCGCGGCGGCGGCGAAACTTTGACACGCGCGCCAAGCCGTCGGCGCCCGCACTCTAGGTTGCAGGCGCCATCGCCGATCGAACGGGGGGCTCGATGGTCGAATTCACGGTCAATCCGACGCGCTTCGATCCCTACAAGAATTTCAAGTTCCGCCTCAAATGGGACGGCAAATACGTCGCCGGCGTCAGCAAGGTGAGCCCTCTGCTGCGGCGCGCCGAGGTGATCATGCACCGCGAGGGCGGCGACCCCTCGACCTCCCGCAAATCGCCGGGCGAGACGCAGTTCGAGCCCGTCACGTTGGAGCGCGGCGTCACCCACGACACCGCCTTCGAGGACTGGGCGAACCTGGTCTGGCGCCTCGGCGCGGCCGCGGGCTCCGAGAGCGCGCTCGCGAGCTTCCGCAAGGACATCGTGCTCGACGTCTATAACGAGGCAGGCCAACTCGTACTCGCCTACAAGATCTACCGCTGCTGGGTCTCCGAGTACCAGGCGCTCCCCGATCTCGACGCCAACGCCTCCGCGACCCTCCTCGAGCACATCAAGCTCGAGAACGAGGGCTGGGAGCGCGACACTTCCGTGGTCGAGCCGAAGGAGCCGGGGTAGAGCTTGATTTCTTCAGGTGGAGGCAGCGACGCAGTCGCCCCTCCCCCCTTGAGGGGGAGGGGCTTTGATTGGCTGGAGCGCCTCCGTGTCAGCGGATCGTGCTCTAGATTCAGTCCTCGATCAGCGCCTCGGTCTCGTCCGCGAGCCGCCGGGCCAGCCTCGGCGAGAGGCGCCGCGCGAGCTTGGCGTGCGCCTTGCGCCAGACCGGGATCGCAGCTTCCAGTCGGCGCGCGCCGGTCTCGGTGAGCCACACGGCGCGCCGCCGCAGATCGGTCTCGACCACGGCGATCTCGACCAGCCCCTCGCCCTCGAGCGTGCGCAGGTTGCGCGACAGCGTCGATTGATCGAGGCCGGTCCGCTCGGCGAGCGCGCCCAGCGTGTCGTCGGCGGACGCGGCGATCTGCGCCATCAACCCGAGCTGCGCCAGACCGAGGCCGCCGCCCGCCATCTCGCGCTCCAGGAACTGCGTGATGCGCCGCGCGGCCAGCCGGGCGTTCCAGCCGGCGCAGACGTCGAGAACCGCGCGGGCGTCGGCGCGGAGAGTCTTTCTCGGTTGCCTCGGGGCGCTCATGGATGTATGCATATACATTAAATGTAGCTACATGGAAAGCCGCTTATGGACCAGACGACATCCATCAGATACGGCCTCGCCACCCCGGCCGAGGTCGCCGGCAAGACCGGCCGGGAGATCCTGCAGGCGATCGTCGACGGCGCCCTGCCGCAGCCGCCGATCTGCGAGACCTTGTCGTTCCGCATCACCGAGGTCGGCGACGGTTTCGCCGCCTTCGAGGGCGAGCCCGGCCGGCACCTGCTCAACCCCATGGGCACCGTGCACGGCGGCTGGGCGCTGACGCTCATCGACAGCGCCTGCGGCTGCGCAGGCCATTCCCTACTGCCGGCCGGCACCGGCTACGCCACGATCGAGACCAAGGGCAATTTCGCGCGGCCGATCACTCAGGATACCGGCCGCGTCCGCGCCGAGGCGCGCGTGGTGGCGCGCGGCCGCCAGATCATCTCGGCCGAGGCCAAGGTGCTGAGCGCGGATGGCAAGGTGCTGGCCCACGGTACCTCGACCCTGCTGGTGCTGTCGTGACCGGCGTTAGTCGCCACATCCTCGAGTGCATCGGCGACACGCCGCTGGTCGTCTTGCGCCACATCCCGCCCAAGACCGGCGCCCGTATCCTGCTCAAGCTCGAGAGCGAGAATCCCACCGGCAGCATGAAGGACCGCATGGCGCTCGCCATGATCGAGGCGGCGGAAACGGACGGCCGCCTGAAGCCCGGCGGCGCCGTCGTCGAGTACACCGGCGGCAGCACCGGGACCTCGCTGGCGCTGATCTGCGCGGTCAAGGGCTATCCGCTCCACATCGTGAGCTCGGACGCGTTCACGCGGGAGAAGCTCGACCACATGCGGCTCCTCGGCGCCAAGCTCAAGATCATCCCGAGCGACGGCGGCCGCATGACCCAGGAGCTCTTTCGCGCGATGATCGAGTCCGCGCGCGTCATCACCGCGGAGACCGGCGCCTTCTGGACGAACCAGCTCAACAACGCCGACCAGCTCCCGGGCTATCACAAGCTCGGCGAGGAGATCTGGACGCAGACCCAGGGCGCGCTCGACGGCTTCGTCCAGAGCGTCGGCACTTCCGCCTCGCTCCGCGGCACCAGCGAGGCACTCCGCAAGCACAACCCGCGCATCCGCGTCGTCGCCGTCGAGCCCGCGGAATCCCCGGTACTATCCGGCGGCAAGCCCGGCGCGCACAAGATCGACGGCATCGGCGTGGGCTTTCTTCCGCCGCTCTGGCACGCCGGCATCGCCGA
>DATNIT010000208.1:0-10145 GCA_035604335.1 Allostellaceae bacterium
CTGCTTCGCCATCGCCTCGCCGATCTCCTTGCGGCCGTGCCCGACATTGACGACGTAGAGGCCCGATAGCCCATCGAGGAACGCGCGTCCGTGGGCGTCGTAGAGCGTCGAGCCCTCGCCGCGAACGATGACGTGCAGCCCATCACGCTCGGCAAGATCGAGCCAGCGCGCCGTATGAATCCAGACATGCTCGAGTGCCTGCCGTTCCACGGGCGCCAACTCTTGAGACTTCACTGCGTCGTCTGGCATCTCGCGATCTCCTGTGGCTCGACGTACAATGCGTGTACCGTCTCGTTAATTCGAACGGGCGCTCATGGCTTCCTCCTGTATGACCGCGTATTTCGAGTGGCAGCCTCTCGACCTTCGGCAAGCGCATGCGGAATGCCAAACGGTATACCGCAGCGTCCGAGACGTCAACCAAGGCGCGCCTAGCTAAAGAATCTTGGAAAGAAACGCTTGTTTCCGCTTGTGCACTGGCCGAGCGAAGAGTTGCTGAGGCGGTCCTTCTTCGACGATCTGGCCGTCGTCCATCATGACGACACGATCAGCGATCGTCCGAGCGCGCGCTGCGAAGCCCATCTCGTGTGAGACCACGATCAAGGTCATGCCCTCGCGCGCAAGCTCCTGCATGACCTCAAGCACCTCGCCGATCATTTCAGGGTCGAGTGCTGAGAGGTTGGTTCGTCAAAAAGCATGAGGCGCGGCTTCATGGCATGCGGAATTACGCCATGTCAAACCTCGGCCGTCGATGGGGGATTCCTTTAGTAGGTCGAGATGCCGAGAAGGGAGGGTGACATCGAGCTTGCGGCCGATGCGCCCGTGAGCCAGCAGCTCGCGTCAGCCGCGCCCGATCCGCGTCCGAGCCGGCGTGCGAGTTCCGCTACTGAGCGGAGGTGCCGCCATCGACCGGAACGAGCGAGCCAGTCATGAAGCTCGCGTCGCCGCCGGCGAGAAACGCCACCACCTTCGCCACTTCGTCTGCGCGGGCGATCCTACGCATAGGAATGTCCCTGGCGAAATTGCGAAGCATCCAGTCTCTGTCTTTGTCTGGAAAGATGTGTTCGAGCATGGGCGTATCGGTGTTGCCCGGACAGACGGCGTTCACGCGGATGCCCTTGTCGGCGTAATCAAGCGCCACGCACCGCGTCAACTGGGCGAGGGCCGCCTTCGAGACGGCATAAGCCGTGGCGCCCCGCGCGCCCATGAGTGCCCAATCCGACGCGACGTTGACGATGGCGCCCGAGCGCTGCTCGAGCATTGGAGCCAAGACCGCGCGCGACAGCCGGAAAGCGGCCGACAGGTTCACGTCGATGACGCTGTCCCACTCTTCGTCGGTGCAGTCCAGAACGGTGGTGTGGGTCAGAATGCCGGCATTGTTGACGAGAACGTCGATGCGGCCATAGGCCTCGACCGCGACCTCTACGATCCGCTGCGGCGCCGACCGGTCCGCCAGATCCGCCGCCACGAAGGAAGCCGCTCGGCCCGCGTCACGCAAGGACGAAGCAATCTCGTTGCCCTTTCCGCCGTTGCGGCCGACCAGCAGGAGATCGGCGCCGTTCACCGCAAGCTCGCGGGCGATGGCCAATCCGATGCCCGACGTCGCCCCGGTTACGATGCAGGCCTTGCCGACGACACTCATCCGCCTCACTGCAGCAGCATCTGGGTCGGCCCGAAAACTACGATCTGCGATCGCAAAACACTCTTCGGAACGTCGGGCTCCGACGCCGTTCAAACTGGCTACCTTCTACCACAACTTGATCGGGCGGCCGAACAAGAAGAGGGGCATTTCACCCCTGGGCGGCCGCGCGGAGTTTCCACCCCCGCCGCCGGGCAATCGCGCCCTCTGGCGTTTTCGCCCTCGGCCGCGCCTTGACAGTCTGATTCAACTGGTATCCCATTTGGTGTTCCAACCTGCCTACATTCCAAAGTGCCGGTCGGAACGAATCGGCGGCGCCGGTCGGCGTTGCTCGAGGCACCTCCGAGCACTGCCAGTTTAGACAGGGCTAGCCTCGTAATTTC
Source organism: Allostellaceae bacterium (assembly GCA_035604335.1). GTDB lineage: Bacteria > Pseudomonadota > Alphaproteobacteria > ATCC43930 > CGMCC-115725 > DASZHJ01. The sequence continues at coordinate 2,020 of DATNIT010000208.1, forward strand.
AGGGAGGGAGCGAAGATGAAGAACAAGATGACGTCGCGCTTTCTGCCGGCGCTGCTCTTGCTTGCCGGCATCTCGGTCGCGTCCGCGCGCGCCGAGACTACGCTGACGGTGATTGACGGTATCGATCTGAAGGATTGGGACCCGGCGATCGCTTATGCGCACGAGACCTATGTACTCGGGAATGTCTATGAGCCGCTGACGCGCTACAATACCAAACTCGGCAAGCTCGAGCCGGCGCTCGCGACGGCGTGGTCGGTGAGCCAGGACGGGCTCAAATGGACATTCACCCTTCGTCCGAACGTGAAATTCCACGATGGGACGCTGGTAACGGCGGGCGCGATCAAGACGGTGCTCGATCGCAACATCAAGATGGACGAGGGCGCGAATTACCTGTGGGGGAAGGCCGTCGTCGAGGCGCCGAACGATTCGACGCTTGTGCTCACCACGAAGGATCCGCTGCCGCTCGACCTCGTTTCCTCGAGCCAATATACGATGATCTACTCGGCCGCCGCTGCCGCCAAGGGAACCGAGTGGTTCCAGAAGGGCAACGCGGACGGAACCGGCCCTTACAAGGTCGTACAGTGGGTGCCGAACCAGCAGGTGGTGCTTGAGAAGAATCCAGATTATTGGGGCGGCTGGAAGGGCGGCGAGCCGGACCGCGTCATTGTACGGATCGTCTCTGAGGTATCGACCCAGCTGCAGATGCTGCGCTCGGGCGAGGCCCAGCTCGGCTTCTCCACCATTCCCTTCGACCTTGTCGCCTCGCTGCGGCAGGACCCGAAGCTGAAAGTCGACGTGTTCGATTCCTGGCAGTATCTCCTCGCGCCGATCGATGTCGCGAAGCCGCCGACGGACAATCTGAAATTCCGCCAAGCCCTGACGCACATCATGGATTACGAGACGGTGGCGGCTCAGCTTTTTGCCGGGCTCGCCAGCGTGTCGCGGAGCACGACGCCGATGGCGCTGCCGGGGGCGATGACCTACGACATGCCCAAGTTCGACTTGGGGCTCGCCGCGAAGCTGCTTCAAGAGTCGGGCGTGCCGAAGGACAAATGGCGTATCAGCTGGGTTGTTTATAGTGGACTTGATGTCATAAAAAACGTCGCGCTGCTGTTTCAGGCCAATGCCGCAAAGGTCGGGGTTCAGGTCGACATCGTGCAGGGCGACTGGGGGGCGGTGCTGAGCAAGCAGCGCCAGTCGGAGACCGCTGCGAACGTATTGCCGTACCGGAACTGGCCGGATTACGGTACTGTGCAGCCGGCCTCGATGTTCAAGACGCAAAAAAAGGTCAGCTTCAACCTGGGCTATTATTCGAATGAGCAGGTAGATACCTGGATCGATGAAGGCACGCGGCTCGAGGCGGTGGACAAGAAGGGCTCCGCCGAGGCCTGGCGCAAGGCCTATCAGAAGGTGATCGACGACGCGGCCGCGATGTTCATCGTCGACATCCTGCACATCGTGCCGCATAGCGCCAATCTTCAGGGTGTGACGATGGACCCCGCCTACGAGACCGTGTTCTTCCACGATCTGCGCCCGACCGGAAGCTGACTCGGGCTCCTCTCCGATGAGGCGGGAGATCCTACAACGCCTCGTCCTGCTAGTGGTCACGCTACTTGGCGTGCTCACGATCACCTTCTTGCTGACGCATGTGCTCCCCGGCTCGCCCGTGGAGATCATGCTCGGCCACCAGCCGACCGCGGACCAGATCGAGGCGGCGCGCCATCGCCTCGGCCTCGATCTGCCGCTCTGGGACCAGTATGCGCGCTACCTGTGGGCGATCGGGCATGGAGAGCTCGGCCAGAGCTTCCTGACCAACCGGCCCGTGCTCGCCGACATCCGCGAACGCCTGATGGCGACCGTGGAACTGACGGTGCTTGCAATGATGCTCGTGATCCTTCTCGGCGTGCCGATCGGCGTGCTCTCTGCTGTCCGGGCGAATGCGCCGACCGACCATGTCGTGCGCAGCCTCACCGTGGCTGGGGTCGCGCTGCCAGGCTTCATGGTGGCGATGCTGCTGCAGATGGTGTTCTACGGCCGGCTGCAATGGCTGCCGCTGCAGGGGCGAATGACGAGCGCGGTTCTGCTCGACCATCCCTTCCCGCCCGCCACCGGCCTGTTCCTCGTCGACACGCTGCTCGCCGGGGACCTCACCGCATTCGCCGATGCGGCGCGCCATCTCGTGCTGCCCGTCGCGACGCTCACGTTGGCCAATCTGCCGCTCGTCGCGCGCACCACGCGCAACCTCATGGCAGAGGTGCTGACCGAGGACCACATCCGGACCGCCTTCGCATATGGCCTGAAGCGGCGCGACATCTACTTCCGGTATGCGCTCAAGGCGACGCTCATCCCGCTGCTCACCGTCATTGGACTGACGTTCGGTTATCTGCTCGGCGGGGCGGTGGTGGCCGAGTACGTGTTCGACTGGCCAGGCATTGGCGGCTATGTCGTGCGCGCCATTACGCAATCCGATTATCCGGCCGCGGTCGGGGTGACGGTGTTCCTTGCCAGCGCCTATGTCACGATCAACTTGGTGATCGACCTGCTTTACCATGTGGTCGATCCGAGGCTCAGAGCTTCGTGACCGGCGACGTCGTCTCCCTCGCCGCGACGCCGCGTACTGGCCCGTCGATCCGTGCGCGCGCGGCCTATTTCGCGGCCGGCAACGTGCTGTTCCTGCTCGGGGCGGCGCTGCTGATGACGGTGGTGCTCGCGGCCTTCCTTGCGCCCGTTCTTGCGCCTTACGATCCGACGGCGATCAATTTCGTCGACCGTCTGCAGCCGCCGAGCCTGCGGCATCTGATGGGGACCACCGAGCTCGGCGGGGACATCTTCTCGCAAGTGCTCTACGGCGCACGGACCTCTCTGTTCGTGGGCGCATTGGTGGTGTGCGTTGCCCTTGCGCTCGGCGTCCCGATGGGACTGCTCGCGGGCTATCTCGGCGGCGCCGTTGACACTGGGCTGATGCGCATCGCCGACATCTTTCTCGCCTTTCCGCCGCTGCTGCTGCCGATTGCCATCACGGCGGCGCTCGGGACCGGCATCGTCAACGCGGCGATCGCGCTCGCGGTCTCTTGGTTTCCCTGGTACGCGCGCATCGTGCGCGGCGCGGTGATGCGGGTCTGCGCGGAGCTGTACGTGCCAGCGGCCCGCGCCATGGGCGTGAGCAGCCTGCGCATCATGCTGCGCCATTGCCTGCCGAACGCGCTCGGTCCGGTGATCGTCCAGGGCTCGCTGGATTTCGGCTACGCAATCCTCGCCGCGGCCTCGCTCAGCTTCATCGGCATCGGCGCGCAGCCGCCGACGCCGGAATGGGGCTTGATGGCCGCTATGTCACGCACGCATTTCATCGATGACTGGTGGACGGTAGGCTTCCCCGGCCTCGCGATGTTCGTCACCGTCCTCGCCGTGAACCTGGTTGGCGACGGCTTGCGCGACCTGCTAGATCCGAAGAACGAGGCCGGCGTTTGACCGCGTTGGAGTCCAGGCCCGCGTCCCGCTGTGCGAGATGATCCGATGCCGGCGCACGAGGCCGAGGAGCTCCTTAAGATCGAGCGCTTGACGGTCGCGTTCTCCAGTCTCGTGCGGACGGTGAGGGCGGTCCGCGGCTGCGACCTGTCGATCCGGCGCGGCGAGATCATGGGGCTTGTCGGGGAATCGGGCAGCGGCAAGACGATGCTCGCCCTTGCGGCGCTCGACCTCGTCCCCCCGCCCGGTCGCGTCGGCGGCAGCATCAGGCTCGACGGTCACGAGATCGTCGGTGCGCCGGAGGCCGAGACTCGGAAGCTGCGGGGGCGCGTCGCCGCGACGATCTTCCAGAACCCCGGCAAGGCGTGCAATCCGTTCTTCACCCTGGGCCGGCAGCTCACCGATGTGATCCGCAACGCACGCGACTGCGGCCGATCGGAGGCATGGCAGGTGGCGCTCGATGCGTTCGCCTCGGTGCGCATCGCCGATCCCGAGCTCGCCCTGCGGAAATTCCCGCACCAGCTCTCCGGCGGCCAGCTCCAGCGCGCCATGATCGCGATGGCACTCGCCTGCGAGCCGAAACTGCTCATTGCCGACGAACCGACCACCGCGCTGGACGTGACGATCCGGGGGCAGATCATCTTGCTGCTGCGCGACTTGGCCCGCCAGCGCGGGCTGACCGTGCTGTTCATCACGCATGATCTCTCGATCGTCGCGAGCCTGTGCGACCGGGTCACGGTGATGTATGCCGGGCGCATCGTCGAGACCGGTCCGGTCGAGACGGTGTTCTCTGGGCCCGCGCATCCCTATACGGCAAGCCTGCTGCGCGCCGTACCGGCGCTCGGGCGGGGACGTGCGCCGCTGGTGCAAATCCCAGGATCCGTGCCCAACATGGCCGCGCCGCCCTCGGGATGCGCCTTCCATCCGCGCTGCGCGTTCGCCGATGCGGACTGCGCCGCGCAAGACCCAGCGATGCGCGCAATCGGCGTCGACCGCGCCGTCGCCTGCCACCATCCGCAGAGCACCATGGCACCATGACCGCGCTGTTGACGGTTGAGCATCTCCGAAAACATTTCGCGACACGGCATGGCTCGGTGCGTGCCGTCGAAGACGTGAGCTTCACCGTGCAGACGGGTGAAACGGTTGCGCTCGTCGGTGAGTCCGGCTGCGGCAAGACGACCGTGGCGCTCTCGCTTCTGCGTCTGATCCGCCCGGATGGCGGCCGCATCGTCTTCGAAGGCGCCTCGTTCGACGGCCGGAGCGGCAGGGACCGGCAATGGCGCCGGCGGCTGTCGATCGTCTTCCAGAACCCCTATTCGTCGCTCGATCCCCGCATGCGGATCCGCGACATCGTCGGCGAGCCCCTCCTCGCGGTCGATGGGCTGCGCGGCCGCGCCGCGACGGAGCGGGTGCTGTTCCATCTCGCGCAGGTCGGGCTCGGCCCGGAGCATCTCGACCGCTTCCCGCACCAATTCTCCGGCGGTCAACGCCAACGCATCGCCATCGCCCGCGCGCTCGCGCTCGAACCGAAGCTGCTGATCCTCGACGAGCCGACCGCGGCGCTGGACGTTTCGGTCGAGGCGCAGGTGCTGACGCTGTTGCGCGACCTTCAGCAGCGGCTCGGCCTGAGCTACCTCTTCATTTCCCATAATTTGGCGACGGTGGAGGCGATCGCCGACCGCGTGCTGGTCATGTATCTCGGCCGCCTCGTGGAGGAAGGACCAGTTGAGCAGGTGTTCGCCACGCCCCTGCATCCCTATACGCGCGGTCTGCTGGACTCTGTGCCGTCCATCGATCCGCGTCAGCGCGATCGACTCCGCCCGATGGTCGGCGAGCTCCCGAGCGCGCTGAATCCCCCGCCGGGCTGCGCCTTCGCGCCGCGCTGTCCCATGGCGGACCGTGATTGCTCCGCTGCCGTGCCGGAGCTCATGCGGGCTGGGCCGTTGCGCGCCCACGCCTGCTTTCACCCACTGGCGAACCAAGGCGTGCGGCCCGAATTACGGCGACAGCCTTAGTCGCAGAAGTGCCAAATCCAGAATTGCGGGCGAGGATAAATCCGCAAGCAAGTGACTCAATGCAGATGCAGCATCTTGGTTCTGCTGTTCGATCGTCACGGTTCAGACCGGCCCGCGCTTCGAGTGGGTCGGCCAGACGGTCCAGATTTCCAGCTGCTATCTGGGCTCCCGCGTCATTGCCGTCAGCCTTTCGAAATCGGGGCGCGCCACAAGCTCATAGAGAGTTAGTTACAGAATCCGCGCGAGAAAGGCCTGGCTTCGCGGGTGCCGCGGCGCGGTGAAGAATGTCTCGGCCGGCGCCTCCTCGATGATCTGACCGTCATCCATCATCACGATGCGGTCGGCGACCTCGCGCGCGAAGCCCATCTCGTGCGACACCACGACCATGGTCATGCCCTCGCGCGCCAACTCCTGCATCACGTCGAGCACCTCGCCGATCATCTCGGGATCGAGCGCGCTGGTCGGCTCGTCGAACAACATGAGGCGCGGTTTCATGGCGAGCGCGCGGGCAATCGCCACGCGCTGTTGCTGTCCGCCCGAGAGTTGGCTGGGGTAGGCAGCCTCCTTTTCGGCGAGGCCGATGCGGTCGAGGAGCGCCCGCGCTCGCGCAGCGGCCTCCGCGGGCTCGAGGCCGAGCACATGCACCGGCGCCTCGACGATATTCTCGAGCGCGGTCATATGATGGAACAGATTGAAGCGCTGAAACACCATGCCGATCGCGCGACGCTGGCGCGCGATGTTGCGCTCGCGGTCCTTCACCAGGCGGCCGCCGCGCTTGCGATAGCCGATGAGTTCGCCGTTGACCCGGATCTGGCCGCGGTCGATCTCCTCGAGGTGGTTGAGGCAGCGCACAAAGGTGGTTTTGCCGGAGCCTGAGGCGCCGATGATGACGACCACCTCGCCGCGGCGGACCGTCAGCGAGACGCCCTTCAGCACGTGGAGCGGGCCGAACCACTTGTGCACATCCTCGGCCACGAGAATCTCGTCGATCGCGGCTTCGGGTATACCGCCGACCGACTCCAGAAGCGGCGCCGACGTGCCGGTCATGGGGCGCGCGGTCGCTCCGGGCCGCGGGTCCCGATCCGGCCAAAGAAGCGCTCGCCGAAGCTCGGTGCCGGAGTTGTCGCGGAGCCCAAGGATTGGCCGAAGCGCGCCTCGATCCGACTCTGGACGAAGCCCCAGGCGGTGGTGAGGGTCAGGAAATAGAGCGCCACGACGGAATAGAGCTCGAAGACCCGAAACGTGGCGGAGGTCAGGGTCTCCGTGCTGAGCAGTAGCTCCTGCACGCCGATCACGCTGACCAGAGTGGTGTTCTTCAGCATGGCGTTGAACTCGTTGCCGAGCGGAGGAACGACGAACCGAGCCGCCTGCGGCAACACGATACGGCGCATGAGCAGCGCGTAGGTCATGCCCACGGATTTCGCGGCTTCGGTCTGTCCGGAGTCGACGGAGGCGATGCCGGCCCGGATGATCTCCGCCATGTAGGCACCCTCATTGAGGCTGAGCGCCAAGACGGCGGCCTGGACGTTGCCGGGCACGACAATGACTCCGAGATCGATGTCGTAGAAGCGGAATAGGTCGGCGGCGGCGAGCCCCGTGTAGATGAACACGATCTGCACCAGAAGCGGCGTGCCCCGCATCACCCAGATGTAAAGGCCCACGAGGCCGCGCAGCGGCGCGAGGCGCGACTGGCGCCCCAGGGCCGCGAAGAGCCCGACAACGGTCCCGAGCGCTTGCGAGACGACGCTCAGCACTACCGTCAAGGTGAGGCCGTGCAGATAGGTCTCGCTGGGTGCGAGGAGGTAATGCCAGAAGAATGGCCAGTCGAAGTGCATGGGCACCGCCCGCCGCCGCTCGCGCGGCGGCGAGTATCTCAGGCCTTTTCGGCGGTGCCAAACTCAATGCGGCGCACGCCTCGCCGCACTAGATCTTATCCCCCTCCAGGCCCCATTTCGTGAGGATCTTGAGATAGCTGCCGTCCGCCTTCATGGCGTCGATCGCTTTCTGCAGCGCCGTCGCCATCGCGGCGTCGTCCTTGCGGAAGCCGATGGCGCAGAGGATCTGGTGGAAAGGCGGGCCGCCGACCTCGAAGGTCTTCGGCGCCTTCTGCATGTAGTAGGCGCCGGTCTCGAGCGTCGTGCCGTAGGCGTCGGCTTGGCCGATCTGGAGCTGCTGCAAGGCGTCGGTGTCCTTGGGGAAGACGACGATGTCGATCGGCTTCTTGCCGGCGGCGACGAATTTCTTGCTCTGCTCGCCCAGCAGGTCCTGGATCGTCGTGCCATTCTCGACCGCGACCTTCTTACCCGAGAGATCCTCGAGGCCATGGATCTTCTGCGGATTGCCCGCGCGCACGAGCAGCGCCTCGCTCGAGTTCATATAGTCGACCAGGCCGATGGCCTCGCGCCGCTCGGGCTTGTCGAACAGCTGCGAGATGACGGCGTCGCACTGCTTGGCCAGCAGCGCCGGAATCAGGCCCTTGAACGGGATGTTGTTCCACTCGGCCTTCACGCCAAAGCGTTTGGCGATGTCCTCGCCGATCTCGATGTCCGACCCAACGGGCTTGGTGCTCTCGTCCAGAAACTCGAGCGGCGGGCCGGTCATGTCGGAACAGTAGACGATCTTGCCGGCCTTGGCGATGTCGGGCGG
>DATNIT010000209.1:0-56080 GCA_035604335.1 Allostellaceae bacterium
CAGGATCGCGGCGTCGGGCTTCACGTAGATATAGGCGCCATCGGACCCGCCGAGCGCCTTCGAGTCGGTGGCGAAGTAGTAGAGCATCTGGGCAAAAGCCAAGGTCACCATGATGAAGTAGACGCCGTAGGTGCGCAGCACCAGCGCGCCGATGACGAGCGCGCCGATCGCCGCGACGGCGACCGCGATCGGCAACGAGAGCCAGAGGCTCGCGGCCGCGTATTGCGGCGAGAGCAGCATCAGCGTGTAAGCGCCGAGGCCGAAGAAGGCGGCGTGGCCGAGGCTGACGAGGCCGGTGAAGCCCACGAGCAGGTCGAGGCTCATGGCGAAGACCGCTGAGATCATGATCTTCGCGAACAGCTGCAGGTAGAAGGCGTCGCCCAGCAGCGGATAGAGCGCGAGCGCCGCCAGGCCGGCGAGCAGCAGCGCGCGCAGGTAGGGCGGCGCGGGCACCTCAGGCCCGCCCGAACAGACCCGCCGGCCACCACAGCAGCACGGCGGCCATCAGCATGTAGACGGTCATGCCCGAAATCTGCGGCGCCAGCACCTGGCCGAAGGTGTCGGCGAGGCCGATCAGCAGCGAGCCCAGGAAAGCGCCCTTGATCGAGCCGATGCCGCCGATCACCACCACCACGAAAGAGACGATGAGGATCTGGTTTCCCATCCCTGGATAGACCGAGGCGACCGGCGCCGCGATCATGCCGGCAAACGCCGCGAGAGCCACGCCCGCGGCGAAGACGATGCGATAGACGAGGCCGACGTCGATGCCGAGCAGCTCGACCATCTCCCGGTTGTTGGCGCCCGCGCGGATGGTCATGCCGAGCCGCGTTCGTTGGATCACCAGCGCCATGAGCCCCGCCATGACCAGACAGATCGCCGACATCACGAGCCGGTAGGCGGGATAGGAGAGCGTGTCGGTGAGACGGATCGAGAACTCGAACAGCGCCGGCACCGCTATGCCGTGGACGTCGTCGCCGACCAGCAGGCTGCGCACCTCCTCCATGATCAGGATCAGGCCGTAGGTCAGCAGCACCTGATATAGGTGGTCGCGCCGGTACAACCGCCGGAACAGCAGCAGCTCCAGCGCCAGACCGATGGCGACGCTGAGGGGAATGCCGAGCACGATCGCGAGCCAGAAATTCCCCACGAGCTCGGTCAGCGAGAACGCGAGGTAGGCGCCCATCATGTAGAAGCTGCCATGGGCGAGGTTGATGATGCCCATGATGCCGAAGATGAGCGTGAGCCCGCTCGCCACCAGGAAGAGCAGCAGGCCGTACTGAACGCCGTTCAGGATCTGAATGAGGACGATGTAGCCGTCGGCCATTGGCACTCTTCGCGTCGAGCCTGGAAACGCCCCCTCACCCTCCCCTCTCCCCGTCGGGGAGAGGGTTGCGCAGGCTTAGCGACCACCGGGCTTGTCCCGGTGGGAGCTTAGCCGGAGCTGGGTGAGGGGAAAGCGCCCATTTGCCGCGGAGGTTCGACTATTGATTTACCCGCTCACGCCATCTTGCAGCCGCGCGCGGGATCGGCGAGCGCCTTGACGGCGACGCTCACGTACTTGTTCTCCAGGCCCTCCACTTTGCGCAGATAGATGTCCTGGATCGGGTTGTGCGCCTTGGAGAGCATGAACTTGCCCCGCGGGCTGTCGATGGTCGTCTTCTCCATGGCGGCGACGAGAGCATCCCGCGCGCCGACATCGCCCTTGACGGCTCCGAGACCGGCGATCAGGAGCTGGCCGGTGTCGTAACCGTGCACCGCGTAGACATCGGCCTCGCGGTTGACCGCGCTCTTGAAAGCGGCGCGGAAGCTCTTGTCCCTGGGGATGTCGAGGCCGTCGGCGTAGTGCAGCGTGGTCTCGAGCCCTTGCGCGGACTCACCCTGGGCCTGGAGCGTGCCGTCCGTGAGGAAGCCGGGACCCACCAAGGGAATGCTCTTGCGCAAGCCGGCCGCGAAATAGTCCTTCACGAAGCTCACGGCACCGCCGCCGGCGAAGAAGGCGTAGACGACATCGGGCTTGATCGAGGCGATCTGCGTCAGCAGAGCCTGAAACTCGACTTGCGGGAAGGGCAGATAGAGCTCGCTCTCGAGCTTGCCGCCGCCGGCCTCGAAGCCCTCCTTGAAGCCGCCCGTCGACTCCTTGCCCGCGGCATAGTCCCAGCTGATGGCGACCGCGCGCTTCTGGCCGCGCTCCGCGGCGACCTTGCCCATGGCGAACGCCGGTTGCCAGTTGGAAAACGAGGTGCGGAAGATGTTGGGCGCGCAGAGGGGACCGGTGGCCGCGCCGACGCCGGCGTTGGGGATCACCAGGAGCGTGTTGTTGTCGGCGGCGACCTTCACCATGGCCGCGGCGACACCGGAATGCACGGTGCCGATGAGGATATCGACCTTGTCGCGCGTGACGAGCTTGGTCGCGTTCTCCGTCGCTTTCGCGGGCTCGGATTCATCGTCGACCACGGCGTAGTCGATGTCGCGGCCGCCCAGCTTGCCGCCGGCCTCGGCGATCGCGAGCTTGAGCGCGTCGTCGATGTTCTTGCCAAGCGCCGCGAAGGTGCCGGTATAGGGCAGCATGAGTCCGAGCTTGATCTTGGCGGATTGGCCGATCGCGAGGCGCACCGGCATGGCGACGACACCGGCTGTCGCGGCGATAGCCTTGAGCACTCGGCGCCGGCTGTGATGACTGGTCATGATGCCGTCCTCCCTAGCTTTGTTTTGCCCTTGATTCCCTGACCGCGCGCAGCTTGAAGCGCTGGATCTTGCCGGTAGCGGTCTTCGGGAGCTCGTCGATGAACTCGATCCAGCGCGGGTATTTGTAGCGCGCGAGCCGCGACTTCACGTGCGTCTGCAACGCCTCCGCGAGCGCGGGGTCGGGCCGCACGCCCGGCTTCACCACGACGTAGGCGCGCGGCTTCACGAGCTTCTGCTCGTCGGCATCGCCGACCACGGCGGCCTCGAGCACGGCCTCATGGGTCATCAAGGCGGCCTCCACCTCGAAGGGCGAGACATAGATGCCGCCGACCTTGAGCATGTCGTCGGTGCGGCCGCAATAGGTGAAATACCCGTCGGCGTCCTGGAGGTACTTGTCGCCGCTGCGCGTCCAAGGTCCGAGGAAGGTCGCGCGCGAGCGCTCGCGCTGGTTCCAGTAGAAAGGCGCGCTGGTCGGCCCGGAAATCTGCAGCTCGCCGACCTCGCCGACGGCCGCGGGATTTCCGTCGTCGCCGACCAGCCGGATCTCGTAGCCGGGCACGGGCTTGCCGGTCGTGCCATAGCGGACGTCGCCGGGCCGGTTGGAGAGAAAGATGTGCAGCATCTCCGTCGAGCCGATGCCGTCGAGGATCTCCACGCCCATGCGCTCGGTCCAGCGCCGACCGATCTCCTCCGGCAGCGCCTCGCCCGCGGAGACGCAGCGGCGCAGCGCGAGCTCCTCGCGCTTGGGCAGATCGGGAAAGGCCAGCAGCGCCGCGTAGAGCGTCGGCACCGCGTAGAAGATGGTCGGGCGCTCCGATTTCAGGATCCGCGACACGCCGGCGGGCGTCGGGCGCTCCGGCAGCAGCACCGAGCTCGCGCCCACCGCCATCGGAAAGGTCAGCGCGTTGCCGAGGCCGTAGGCGAAGAACAGTTTCGCGACGGAGAACACCGTGTCGCTCTCGCGAATGCCGAGGATCGGCTTGGCGTAGAGCTCGGCGGTCAGGAGCAGATGCGACTGGAGGTGCACCACGCCCTTGGGCGCGCCGGTCGAGCCGGAGGAATAGAGCCAGAAGCAAATGTCGTCGGCGCTGGTCGGCGCGGCGTCGGCTCGCGCCTCCGCGTTGGCGAGGAGATCGGCAAAGCGCGCCTGCCCATGCCCGTCGGCGCCGGAGACGATGACATGGCGCAGCGTGGGTTGAGCCGCGAGCACGCCCGCGACTTTGTCATAGAGCGCATCGGAGACGATGACCGCGCGGGCGCGGCTGTCGCGCAGCATGAAATCGTACTCGCCGGCGGTCAGCAGCGTGTTCACGGGCACCGGCACGATCCCGGCCTTGATCGCGCCCAGGAACGCCACGGGGAAGTCGACGGTGTCGAGCAGGATCAGCAGCACGCGCTGCTCCGGCTCGAGGCCGAGTTCCCGCAGCGCATTGGCGCAGCGATCGACCCGCTCGGCGAGCGCACCATAGGTGAGGCTTGCGTGCCCGTCGCGGAACGCGATCTTGTCCGCCCGGCCGGCCTTCAGGTTCCGCTCGATGAGGTCGACCGCGGCGTTGTACTCCCGCGGAAGCGTCATCCGCGGCGCCGCCCCGACCGGAGCCGTGGTCATGCGCTCAGTTCCCTCCCTCACGGCCAGCATTCGGCTTAGCACTGCTTCTTAAAGTCACTATAATGCATGTCATAAGCCTGGCAAGCAGCATAATACATCCGTCATCCTTTCTCGGGGTCCCGGTCAGGCCGGTAAGGGCTTCGGCTGGGCGGACCCGCGCGGCTTGAAGCTGAGCGCCTGCTTCTCGACGAGGTGCCAGGACAGGAACGCCACGCCGGCGGTGGCGACCATGGAGAGCAGGAACAGCTCCCACCAGCTGGCGCCGGGCCGGAGGTAAGAGACGGTCTGCTCCACCGGCCAGCCGTAGATGTAGAGGCCGTAAGAGAGGTCGCCGAAGCGCGCCGCGGGAATGATCGGCAGGCTCGGATGCAGCGCCGCATAGAGCGCGAGGTAGCAGCCGAAAACCGCGAACATGGGAATGAAGGACTGCAGCGGCACGCTCGCGATGACACCGAGAACGGCGAGCAGCGCCAGGCGGCCGTTGAAGATGCCGCGGTCCCGGAGCTTGTAGAGAGCCATGCCCGTCACGAAGAAGCCCAGCATCCAGCCGACGCCGGCGAGGAAGTGGATCCAGCCCACACCGGCGAGGAAGCCGAGTGCCAGATGCGCGTCGATCCATTTGTCGAACCAGACGCTGAGCATGCCGACGACCAGAAGCACCGCGAGAACCGGGAGCCGGATCAGCCGCGCCATGCCGAGCGCGGCCACCATCAGATAAAGAGAGGCCTCGAGCGGCAGGCTCCAGAGCGGGCCGTCCATCACCGTGCCGAACCAGAGCTTGCTGAACTCGACGCCGGGCAGCGAATTCGGCTGCAGCTGCATCAGGAGATTGGCGCCGAGGAACTCGCGCGTGCCGGGATCGCGGAGATAGTCGCCCAGCGGCAAGGTGGTCATGGCGGCGCCGAGCCCGAAGGTGAGCGCCAGGATGCAGGCGGCAAGGCCCGGATAGATGCGAAGCGCGCGCTTGGCGAGGAAGCGCGGCAGCGAGTTCGTCTGCTCCCAGCTCTGGGTCACCAGGAATCCGCTGATGGCGAAGAACACGAAGACGCCGACGAGGCCGGTCGGGCACTGGTGCAGGCTCAGCACCACCAGGGGATCGCGATCCTGCGTGCCCTCCGCGAGCAGAAACGCATGGGTGAAGATCACCGAGGTCGCGGCGAGCAGGCGAAGCGCGTCGAAATTGTTCTTTCGGTCCATGGAGGGTTTAGGCGGGCGCCGGGGCCGGGCGCGTCGCGGCACCGAGCGCCGCCGGCTTCAGGCGGAGCGCCCGCCTCTCCACCACGTGCCACGAGAGAAACGCCACCACGGCCGTCGCGGGAAAGGCGATCAGGAACAACTCCCACCAGCTCGCATCGGGCCGCAGGTAGAGCACGGTCTGCTCGACCGGCCAGCCATAAATATAAAGACCGTAGGAGAGATCGCCGAACCGCGCGGCGGGGATCACGGGCAGCGACGGGTTCAGCGCCAGATAGATCACGAGATAGCCGCCGCAAAGCGGGAACAGCAGGATGAAGGAGTGCAGCGGAACGCTCACGATCAATCCCGCGAGCGCCAGCAGCGCGACCCGCCCGTCGAGCCCGCGGCGCGGCGCGAGCTTCTGCAGGAGCATGCCGATCACGAAGAACCCGAGCAGCCAGAGCACGCTGCCGGTGAAGTCCCAGTCGCGCCAGTTCGAGGCGTCCAACGCGATCGCGAGCATGCCCACCGCGAGCAGCGCCACCAGGACCGGCACGCGCAAGAGCCGGCTCGCGCCGAGTGCCGCGACCATCACGTACATGGCGATTTCCACCGGCAGGCTCCAGAGCGGACCGTCGAGGATGTGCCCGAGCTCGCGCGAGGTGAACCACACGCCCGGCAGGCTGTTGTGGTCGGTGTGCAGCAGCAGATTGGCAACCAGGAAGTCGTAGGTGCCATAGCTCGAGAGGTAATACGAGAGCGGCAGGCTGCTGATGATCGGACCGAGGCCGAAGGTGAGCACGAGGATGCACGCGGCGAGCCCGGGATAGATGCGCAGCGCGCGCTTCAGGGCAAAGCGCGGCAGCGACGGCGTGTGCTCCCAGCTCTGGGTCACGAGATAGCCGCTGATCACGAAAAACACGAACACGCCGACCACGCCCAGGATGGTCTGGCCGCCGGTCAGCACCATCAGCGGCTCGGTGTCCTGCCGGCCGGTGGCGAGCAGGAAGGCGTGCGAGAAGATCACCGCGGTGGCCGCGAGCAGTCTCAGCGCATCGAAGTTGTTATGGCGATCCAATCGCGGCGCCCCGTTCCAGCCCGCACACTAAGACAGAACGGGTCAGGACGACGCTAATTTCATGCCGCTTCGGAGCGGCCCCGCAGGCACTCGCCGGCCCACCGGCGTGCCCATTCGACCGCGATTTCCTCGGGAACGGTGCCGGCGCTGGCATCGTGCAGGAGGATCTCGCCCAGGCGCTTGGCGCCGAGCGAGGTCAGGAGTTGGTCGAAGCGTTTGCCGCCGAAGCAGAAGGTCTGGGCATAGGTGTGGTCGCCCAGCGCGATGACGCCGTACTCCACGCGGCCGAGATCGGGCCGCCCGGTCTCCAGCGCGGCGAAGAAATCGCGGGCGTTGTCGGGCACATCGCCCTGGCCATAGGTCGAGGTGCAGATCAGGAAGCGCCCCGGCCGCTCGAACGCCGCCGGCGTCAGCTTGTCCATGGCCAGCACCTCCGCCGCCACGCCCTCTCCGGCCAGGGCGTCCTTCACCTCGTCCGCCACGAGTTCGGCGGTGCCGGTCATGGTGCCGACCAGAATCGTCAGCGTTTCAGCCATTTAGATCATCGCACCTGCGGACTCGACGGCACCGTCAAAGTCACTATAATGCATGCTGTTGTGCTCGCAAGCACGATAATACATCAGATCGAGCGAACCTGTGACGGCGCCTGACCTGTCGAATGCGACGACCGATCGCGAGCCCAAGAACGGCGAGCCGGAGTATCTGCGCCTGCTGGGCGAACGCATCCGGGCGGCACGCGCGCGCCGCGGCATGACGCGCAAGATCCTGGCCCGCGACTCCGGCGTCTCCGAGCGCTATCTGGCCCAGCTCGAGACCGGCCACGGCAACATCTCCATCATCCTGCTCCGCCAGGTGGCCCAGGCCATGAGCCTGCCATTGTCGGAATTGGTGCGCGAGGGGCCCGACCATCCCGTGGAATTCTCGCTGCTGGTGCAGTCCCTGGCGCGGCTCGAGCGCAAGCAGCTCGCGCAAGCGCGCACGCTGTTGACCGAGTCCTTCGGCGCCTCCATGGAGCGCGAGCGCCGGCAGCGCATTGCGCTCGTCGGCCTGCGCGGCGCCGGCAAGTCCACCTTGGGCGCGAAGCTCGCGGCCGCGCTCGGCATTCCCTTCGTCGAGCTCGACCGCGAGATCGAGCGCCTCGCCGGCATGAGCCTCGCCTCGCTGTTCGACCTCTACGGCCAGAGCGCGTATCGACGCTACGAGCGCCGCGCTCTGGAAAGCGTGATCGAGTCTTACGACCGCGCGGTAATCGCGGCCGGCGGCAGCCTGGTCTCGGAGCCCGCGACCTTCGATCTCCTGCTCTCAGCCTGTTTCACCGTCTGGCTCACCGCGCGGCCCGAGGAGCATATGAGCCGCGTCATGGCGCAAGGCGACCTCCGCCCCATGGCCGATAATACCGAGGCGATGGAAGACCTGCGCCGCATCCTCGACGGGCGCGCCGCGCTCTACAGCAAGGCCGATGTCGTCGTGGAGACGGCGGAGAAGTCGGTCGAGCAGAGCCTTGCCGTCCTAAAGGCCGCGGTCACGGAGACGCCGGCATGAAAGCGTGCGGCAAGAAGAATTCCGCTGGCACGATGCGTCCTTCGACGCGCTTCGCTTGCTCAGGATGAGGGGGTGTGAGCGTGCCTAGCAAGATACCCCTCATCCTGAGCAAGCGACCTGAAGGGGAGCGCGTCGAAGGACGCACGTTCATCGTGCCAGCGGTCCAGAGAGATAGAGAATGATCACCTTCGATACCCATCCGTCCCGCTACAAGCATTGGAAACTGAGCTTCGAGGGGGCCGTCGCGACGCTCGCGCTCGACGTGCAGGAGGACGCGGGCATCCAGCCCGGCTACAAGCTCAAGCTCAATTCCTACGATCTCGGCGTCGATATCGAGCTCAACGACGCGCTCAATCGGATTCGCTTCGAGCATCCGGCCGTGAAGGTCGTGGTCTTGACCAGCGCGCGGGAGCGCATGTTCTGCGCGGGTGCCAACATCTACATGCTCGGCACCTCGAGCCATGCCTGGAAGGTGAACTTCTGCAAGTTCACCAACGAGACGCGGAACAGCATCGAGGATTCGAGCCGGCACTCCGGCCTCAAGTTCATCGCCGCGCTCAACGGCACCGCCGCCGGCGGCGGTTATGAGCTGGCGCTCGCCTGCGACGAGATCGGGCTCATCGACGACCGCTCCTCGACCGTGAGCCTGCCGGAGGTGCCGCTGCTGGGCGTGCTGCCTGGCACGGGCGGTCTCACGCGCCTCGTCGACAAGCGCAAGGTCCGCCGCGACCTCGCCGACGTCTTCTGCACGACTGCGGAAGGCGTGCGCGCCGAGCGCGCCAAGGCCTGGGGCCTGGTCGATTGGACCGCGCCGCCTCAGCGTTTCGCGGAGGCACTGAAAGAGCGGATCGAGGCGCGCGCGCAACAGAGCGGGCGCTCCGCCGAGGCGATGCCCGTCCCGCTCCCGCCGCTCGAGCGGACCATCGATGACCGGGGCTATCACTACACCTATGTCGACGTGATCTTCGACCGACCGGGACGGGTCGCCACGCTCACCGTCGCCGCACCCCGCGAGGATGCGCCGCGCGATTTCGACGGCATCCTCGCGGCCGGCGCGCGCTGGTGGCCGCTCGCCATGGCGCGCGAGCTCGAGGATGCGATTCTGATGCTGCGCGCGAACGAGCCGGAGCTTGGTACGCTCCTGTTGAAGACCAAGGGTTCCGCGGCGGCCGTGCTCGCCACCGATCGGCTGATGGCCGAAGAGGGCGGACATTGGTTCGTGCGCGAGACCAAGACGTTCCTCCGCCGAACGCTCGCGCGCCTCGACGTCACCGCGCGCAGCCTGTTCGCCATCATCGACCGCGGCTCGTGCTTCGCCGGCACCCTCCTGGAGCTGCCGCTCGCGGCCGACCGCTCCTATATGCTGGCGCTCCCCGAGGGTGACGACGATGCGCCGCGCATCACGCTTTCGGTCGCGAACATGGGCCTTTACGACATGGACAATGGACTGACGCGGCTCGCCTCGCGGTTCTGCGGAGACGACGCGGCGGTCAGCGAGGTCTTCAAGCGCGCGCTCGACCAGCCTCTGGACGCAAGCCAAGCGCTCGCCGCCGGGCTCGTCACGGCCGCGCCCGACGAGCTCGACTGGGAGGACGAGATCCGCCTCGCGATCGAGGAGCGCGCGAGCCTGTCGCCGGACGCGCTCACGGGGTTGGAAGCGAACCTGCGCTTCGTGGGCCCCGAGACGCCGCAGACCAAGATCTTCGCGCGGCTCTCGGCCTGGCAGAACTGGATCTTCAGCCGGCCAAACGCGGTCGGCGACAAGGGCGCCCTCAAGCTGTTCGGCACCGGCACGAAGCCGCAGTTCAATCGGGAAAGGGCCTGAGAATGGCCATCGACTACCTCGAGCGCATCCCGAACAACGTCGGCCTCGGCGACAACCGCACGCTGCAGCGCGCGCTGGAGCAGTGGCAGCCGAAATTCCTGGACTGGTGGCGCGAGATGGGTCCCGCGGATTTCCAGGCGGCCGACGTCTACCTGCGCACCGCCACCTCGGTCGACGCCAAGGGCTGGGCGAGCTACGGCGCGGTCAAGATGCCGGACTACCGCTGGGGGATTTTTCTCGGCGAGCCGACGCCGGACCGCACGATCGGCTTCGGCGACGAGTTCGGGAAGCCCGCCTGGCAGCAAATTCCCGGCGAGCACCGCTCGACCCTTCGCCGCTTGATCGTCACCCAAGGCGACACCGAGCCCGCCTCGGTGGAGCAGCAGCGCATGCTCGGCCATACCTGCCCGTCGCTCTACGATCTCCGCAACCTGTTCCAGGTGAACGTCGAGGAGGGCCGGCACCTCTGGGCGATGGTCTATCTGCTGCACGCCTATTTCGGCCGCGACGGCCGCGAGGAGGCGGAGGAGCTGTTGCAGCGCCATTCCGGCGATCGCGACAAGCCGCGCATCCTCGGCACCTTCAACGAGCCGATCACGGACTGGCTCTGCTTCTTCATGTTCACCTACTTCACCGACCGCGACGGCAAGTTCCAGCTGAAGTCGCTGGCCGAGAGCGGCTTCGATCCGCTGGCGCGGACCTGCCAGTTCATGCTGACCGAGGAAGCGCACCACATGTTCGTGGGCGACACCGGCATCGCCCGGGTGGTGAAGCGCACGCTCGAGGTGATGAAGGAACTCCGTACCGACGACCCCGAGGCCTTGCGCAAGGCAGGCGCAGTCGACCTGCCGACCTTGCAGCGCTACCTCAATTTCTGGTTCAGCTCGTCGCTCGATCTCTTCGGCTCGGAGTCCTCCTCGAACGCCGCGAGCTACTTCGCGAGCGGGCTCAAGGGCCGCCCGGACGAGAGTCAATACGAGGATCACATCGCCCGCGATGCCACCGCTCCGATCGAGATGCCCGATGGCAAGGGCGGGATCACGATGGAGACTCTGCCTCTGCGCAACGCCATGAACGAGACCGTGCGCGGCGCATATGTCCGGGATTGCGAGATCGGGGTGAAGCGCTGGAACCGGCTCGTCCAGAAGGCGGGGATCGGGCGCGAGCTCACCCTGCCGAGCACCCGCTTCCGCCGCTCGATCGGCGCCTGGGCGGGCGTGCCGGTGACGCCCGAAGGACGCATCGTGAGCCGCGAGGCGTGGGACGCGGGCGTTCGCGACTGGCTGCCGAGCGAGAGCGACCGCGCCTTCGTGCAAAGCCTGATGCAGCAAGTCGTCGAGCCCGGCAAGATGGCGGCCTGGATCGCGCCGCCCGACCGCGGCATCAACAACCTCGCGGTCGACTACGAGTACGTTCACCTGCAATGAGAGTCGTCATCATCGGCGCCGGGCCCGCCGGCTTTCGCGCGGCGGAGGTGCTTCGCCAGCAGGCGCCCGATGCGGAGATCACGCTCGTCGGCGACGAGGCGCATCCGCCCTACCAACGCCCGCCGCTGTCCAAGGCTTATCTCACGGACGGACTCACGCCCGCGACGCTGCTGTTGCAACCCGAAAGCTTCTACGCTGAGCAGCGCATCTCGCTCACGCTCGGCACGCGCGCGACCCGGATCGACCGCGCGGCGAAACATGTCGAGCTCGCGGACGGTGCGCGGCTCTCTTATGACAAGCTACTGATCGCGACGGGCTGCCGCGCGCGGCGTTTGACCGCCTTCGATCACCTGCCGATCCATTACCTGCGGAGCCTCGACGACGCCGACCGCATTCGACCCGAGCTCAAGCCGGGCCGCTCGCTGGTCCTGATCGGCGGCGGGTTTATCGGCTTGGAGATCGCGGCCTCCGCGGCAAAGCTCGGCGCGGCCGTCACCGTCCTGGAGCTGGCGCCCCGGCTCATGAGCCGCGCGATGCCGGCGATCGTCGGCGATTTCGCGCGCGGCTTGCACGAGCGACACGGTGTCCGGCTTGAGCTCGGGATCAAGATCGAGCTGATCGAGGCGACGGGCGGGCGTCTGACCGTGCGGACCGAGCAGGGCCGACATGACTGCGACCTCCTGGTCGCCGGCGTCGGCGCGACGCCGAACACCGAGCTCGCGGCGGCGGTGGGCCTCACGGTCGAGGACGGGATCCGCGTGGACGCGCAGGGCCGGACCAGCGACCCCGACATCTACGCGGCGGGTGACGTGACGCGGCACGACAACCCCATCCTCGGCCGACCGATCCGGGTGGAATCCTGGCAGGTGGCGCTCAACCAGGCCGCGGCGGTCGCGCGGCGCATGCTGGGTGCGCCCGAGCCCTACGCGGAGCTGCCGTGGATGTGGACCGACCAGTACGACTGCAACATCCAGGTCCTTGGATTGCCGTCGCCCGAGGCGGAGCTGATCGTGCGCGGCGACGTCGCGAGCGGGAAATTCACGGCGCTGGAGCTTGGCGCGAGCGGCCGCGTCGCGGCGGCCATCACCGTCAACAACGGCCGCGACATGTCGGCGCTCCGCCGCCTCGCCGGCGCCAAGACCAGCTTCCCGCGCGAGACCCTTGCCGACGCGGCCCGGCCGCTTGCCGAGCTCGCCAAAGCCGCCCAGCGCGCCGGCTGATCTACAGCCGCTCGATCTCCTCGGGGTGTGTGATGTCCATGATGGCGCGCTCGCGGTCGCGCCGGATGTAGCCGCGCACGCGGACTGTCGCGCCGATGAATGCCAGCGGACCGACTTTGTCCGCTCGGAAGAGCCGCAGCGTCTCGCTGTTGAGCCGGAGGGTGAACGCTGTGCGCCAGTCGGCGCCGAAGTTCAGGAACACCGCGTTCTCCCGGCGCGCGCCGTCGACGATCTTGCCCTCGACGAGCTCGAACTCGCCGGTGAACCGGCCCGCCTCCTCGGGGTGGCGGATCGCGAAGAATGGATCCGCCCAGAGCCCGCGCCGCTCGGCTCTCGCCGCGCGCTCGAGCGCCAGCATGTCGGCTGCCGCGGCGCGATTGTCGGGAAAGGTGTAGACGCGCGCGAGGCCGCGCCGGAGCAGCTCGCCCTGGATCCAGAGTCCATCGTCGCGCGCGAGTTGGGCCAGCGCGCGCCCGTATCGATCCTGCCGCGTACCGCCAAAGTGGAGCGTCACGGTCCGACCCTCGACGAGATCGCCGAGCGCCGCCTGCGCGTCGCCGGCGAGCGGCCACTCTGGGAAGTTGGGACGGCCTTTCGGCAGCTTCGGCGCCTGAATCCCGACCATGCGCACGGTGCGGCCGTCGGCGAGCGTCAGGCTGTCGCCGTCGATGACGGATTGAACGATAGCGCTGCCGCCTGCCTCCAAACCAAGCGGCAGGCTTGGTTCGCCCGCCGCTGCCGGAAATACCGCGAGGGCGAGAAAGAGGCATGCGAGGGCACGGCGGATCATCCCGCAGCTTGTATCGCTTCTATCGAGCAGGCAGAACGACCCCCTCACCTCAATCCTCTCCCCGTTGGGGAGAAGGAACAGCTTTGCTCCTCACCCTCTCCCCTCGGGGAGAGGGGGACGGAAGAGGGTTCCGTCAGCCGCCGTCGCTGAAGAGATCGGCGGGGCTTTCCGTCCGCTTGCGGATCGACTGGCGCAGCTTCACGAGCGCGCGGTGCTCGAGCTGGCGGACGCGTTCCTTGGAGACGCCGAGCTCGCGGCCGAGCTCCTCGAGCGTGGCGCCTTCTTCTTGCAAGCGGCGCTGCCGGATGATCGCACGCTCCCTCGAGCTCAGCTCGCCCATCGCCTCGGCGAGCCAGCGCGAGCGGATCTCACCGTCGCGGGTCGAGGTCACAACTTCCTCGGGATTGGGCCGGCGATCCGGCAGGAAATCCTGCCAATCGTCCTCGCTGCTGTCGCCCACGGGCGCGTTCAAGGACTGGTCGGCGGCGCCGAGCCGCATATCCATGAGCTCGACCTCCGCGAGCTCGACGTGCAGCTCGCTCGCGATCTTGCGGCGGCCGGCATCGGTGAGCGGCGCGCCCGAGCTCTCCTCGATGCGCGCGCGCAGGCGGCGCAGATTGAAGAACAGCGACTTCTGCGCCGCGGTCGTGCCGGTGCGCACGATCGACCAGTTGCGCAAGACGTAGTCCTGCATGGCCGAGCGGATCCACCAGGCGGCGTACGTGGAGAAGCGCACGCCGCGGTCGGGCTCGAAGCGCGCCGCCGCCTGCATCAAGCCGACGTTGCCCTCCTGGACGAGATCGCCGACCGGAAGCCCGTAATGACGGAAGCGCGCCGCGATGGAGACGACGAGCCGCGTGTAGGCGCGGACGAGCTCGTGAAGCGCCGCCGTGTCGCCGGCGCTGCGCCAGCGCTGCGCCAGGTCGAACTCGTGGTCGCGCGTCAGCAGCGGCTCCTTCATCGACGCCTTGATGAAGGTCAGATTTGCTTTCTGCGTCTGCGGATCGTCGATGTGAGCCATGTGAGCGCTCCTTTCCGGACCGCCGAGCGGTCTGAGCCTGCGCCACAGTCTGCACAATCGTAACGCGCGTTCCGCGCGGCCGTCAGCCCCTATTATGGAGAATGACGCTCACGAGAGGTGAGGTCACAGATTGCACACCGCGTTACGCTTCGAGGCGATCGACGATCACGCCGTCGTTACCGAAGCATGCGGCGATGAGCGCACCACCGAAGCCGCTGCCTGCGTCCAACGATACCGCGTACGGACTTTCGACCAGCCCGCTGTGGCGGCGATCGAAGCCGCGCACGACACGTCGGTATGTTTCATAGGGCTCGAGCAGCTCGAGGAACGCGCCGCCGCCCCACCAGAACGCGTCGCCTTGCAGATCGAGCGGCTTGCTCGCGTCGAGGCCGGCATTGACGAACAGCAGCGTGCCGCTATCGGTGAACGCCGCGCGTCGAAGCGCCGCCATGAACTGAGGGTGCCCGGGCTGCTGATTGACGTGCTGGCGCAGTCCGGTGGTCCAGCGCGTGATCGCGAGCGGGCCGTCGCGGCACGCCGACTCTCCGTGCTTGGGATCGCCGCCATAGGCGGCAATCGTGGCGTCGAGACCGTGGCCTCGCATGAACGCGAACACCTCGCGCGGATTGGGCGCGAACTGCAGCTCGAGGAGCTTCTGCCACATCTCCTCCTGCGCGCCGCGCAGGATGGCGACGTCGCCGGCGAAGCCGAGCGGGCGCGCCATCACCTGCGCGCGGAAGCGCAGCACCTCGTCGATGCTTTCCAGGACCAGGCGACCTTGGCCCAGCACGTTGCCGAGATAGACGACGCGGTCGCCGAACTGCAAGCGCTCGGACAGACGGCTGTGCAGCCTCGTAAGCCGTTCCGCCTCGCCATGAATCGACGCGACGGCCCAAACGCGGCGGGACCGCCTCAATACCGCATAGACTGGAGACTCGCAGGGTCCTGAAGCCGGCACGGAGATCCGCTCGGTGGCACCAGCCCGCCATGCGGCGGGGCCGGCGCCATCGTACTCTCTCAGGCGGCGTTAAGCATCTGCTCGACGCGCTGGACGGCCGTGGTCTCGTCGATCTTCTCGACGGCCGCGAACTCGCGGACCAAGCGATCGAGAGCCGCCTGGTAGATCTGGCGCTCGCTGTAGGACTGCTCGGGCTGGCCCACGTTCCGGTAGAGGTCGCGCACGACCTCGGCGATCGAGGCGGGGTCGCCCGAGTTGATCTTGGCCTCGTACTCCTGGGCGCGCCGGCTCCACATGGTGCGGCGTGCCTTGGAGCGGCCCTTCAGCTTGGTGAGGGCGGCGTCCATTTCCTTGCGGGTCGAAAGCCGGCGCAGCCCGGAGCCCTTCGCCTTGCCGACCGGCACGCGCAGGGTCATCCGATCCTTCTCGAAGGCGATGACGAACACGTTGAGCGTGTGTCCGGCGATCTCCTGTATCTCGACGGCGTTGATCTTGCCGACCCCGTGAGTCGGGTAGACAACGAAATCACCGGTTCCGAACCCAAGCTTTTCCGACATCAGCTCTCTCTCAAAAATGCGTTCCGAAGACTTGTGCGCAGCAGCGACGCACCCCCCTCACCCCGCGCTCGCCCACGAGATGCCGCTACTACATTCGGTAGTCGCTGGACAGCCGCTCGCACTAAATTTGAGCGTGCCGCCGGGAAGGGACGCCGTACCCGTCCGATTTTTATCTTGTATCACAAAGCGCTGTGAAAGGCGAGTCCGGAAGCCATGCGAGACCCGCAACACGCCCTCGACCGCATCGCCAGTGGCCGCGTAACTGGCCGAAACAATTAGTCTTTTTTGCGCTGTGCCGGATTCGGGCTGAAGTATTTGTCGAGCTTGCCCTCGATGTCCTTGAATTGATCGGCGTCGGCGGGCGGCTCTCCCTTGCGGGTAATATTAGGCCAAGAGGCGGAATATTGCCGATTGAACTCGACCCATTTCTCGGCCGACTGCTCGCTGTCTGGCACGATGGCCTCCACGGGGCATTCGGGCTCGCAGACGCCGCAATCGATGCACTCCTCGGGATTGATCACCAGCATGTTCTCGCCCTCGTAGAAGCAGTCCACGGGGCAGACTTCGACACAGTCCATGTACTTGCATTTGATGCAGGCGTCGTTGACGACGTAGGTCATGCTTGCGCACTCGATGGGAAAGGAATCGGGACCGCGGCCCCGTCTGAGGGATTGGCGCTTTGCGTATCATGCGGGGGAGAGCGGTTCAACCCCAACCGATTTGGGGTCTTGGCCAAGCGCCGGTCCCACGTAACCCGGGGGCGGATCAGGCGCCCAGCCTCGCGCTCCATCGGCCCCAAGCCCGCCGCCGCAGCCTGATCAGCGCTCAGGGATAGCGCACCGAGATCGAAATCGCCGCGCCCTGCGGCACCGTGACGCTCGCGGGCGCGACGCTTCGGCGCCGAGAGTTCAACGACCACCCCCCTGCTTGTGGCTGAGCTGGGGCGCCGATAGGGTGCGCGCGATGAGGGAGCATCCCGGGCTGATCCTGCGGCGCAGCTACGGCATCGCGCGCTCGCTCGCGATCTATCACGGCCAGATCTGGAAGCGTCGGCGCGCCCGGGCGCTCTATGCGGAGTTCATCCGGCCCGGCGACCTCTGCTTCGATATCGGCGCGCATTTGGGCGACCGCACCGGCCACTTTCTCGGGCTCGGCGCGCGCGTGGTGGCGCTGGAGCCGCAGCCGGCGCCGATGGCGGTGCTGCGGCGCCTGTACGGGCGGGACAGACGCGTGACCTTGGTCGAGGCCGCGGCGGGCGCGTCACCCGGCCGGGCGGTGCTGCGGATCGACCCGGCCAACCCCACGGTGGCGAGCCTCTCGGAAAGCTGGATCCGGCAGGTCGGCGCGAGCCGCGGCTTTGCCTCGGTCCGCTGGCGCGAGCGCCGCTCGGTCGAGGTCACCACGCTCGATGCGCTGATCGCCCAGCATGGCCTGCCGGCCTTTACCAAGATCGACGTCGAGGGCTTCGAGGCCGAGGTGCTGCAGGGACTAACCCGCCCCCTTCCGGCGTTGTCGCTCGAGTACGTCACGGCGGCCCTGGACGGGGCCCTTGCCGCTCTCGACCGGCTTCAGACCCTCGGGTCCTATGCCTTCAACCGTTCCGGCGGCGAGAGCCTGCGCTTGCTTCATCAGCGCTGGCGCTCCGCCGCCGAGATGAGGGAGGAACTGCGCGGTCTGCGGGTCGAGGCGGGCTCCGGCGACCTCTATGCCCGGCTGCGGCAGCCCGGCTGAGAGGCCGCAGACGCAGCTGGGATGGGATTGACGGGGCAGGCAGTTGGGCAAGCGCGGCAAGATCATTGTGCTCCATTTCGTCGGACAAATGCCGCTGGGCGGCATCGCCTGGCAGGCGATGCAATACGTCCTCGGGCTGGGGCGGCTGGGATACGAGGTCTGGTACATCGAGGACGGCGGCGCCAACCCCTACGACCCCCGCGTTAACAGCGTGGTGATGGAGTGCGAGTACAACGTCGCCTATGTCCGGCGGATGATGGAGCGCTACGGGCTTGGCGAGCGTTGGGCCTACTGGGACGCGATCAACGACGTCTACCACGGCCTCTCGCGCGAGCGCGTCCATGCGCTTTACCGGGAGGCCGACGCGCTCATCAATCTCTGCGGCGCGGCCCGGCTGCGCGAGGAGCACATGGCCTGCCCCGCCCGCCTGATGGTCGACACCGACCCCGTCTACGAGCAGATCAAATACGCCAAGGCCGACCCGGCGGCGCGCGCCTATCTGGATGCGCACACGCATTTCTTCACCTACGGCGAGAACCTGGGTGCGGCGGATTGTCCCGTGCCGCTCTCCGGCCTGCCCTGGCGCCCGACCCGTCCGCCGGTCGTGCTCTCGGAATGGCCGGTGGCCGAGGGCGTGCCCCAATGCTTCAGCTCGATCGCCGTCTGGGAGAACAAGGGCAAGAACATCGACTTCGGCGGCGAGACCTACGTCTGGTCGAAGCACGTGAACTTCGTGCGGTTCATCGACGCGCCGAAGGCGGCCCCCGACCAATGCTTCAGACTCGCACTCATGACCGTCTCGGACGCGGTCTCGCAGGAAGTCGCCTCCCACGGCTGGCGGGTGGTCGATCCGCGGCCCATCTCCGCGGATATGACCAGCTATCGCGACTTCATCGCGGGCTCGCGGGGAGAATTCACTGTCGCCAAGGACATCTATGTGCGCCCCAACAGCGGTTGGTTCAGCGACCGCACGGTCTGCTATCTCGCCTCGGGGCGGCCGGTGGTCACGATGAAGACCGGCTTCGACAAATTCTACCCCGCCGGCGAAGGGCTGTTTCAGTTCTTGACCATGGAAGAAGCGCTCGAGGCGTTCCGCGCCATCGGGCGGGATTATGCCCGCCACGCCCGCGCGGCCCGCGGCATCGCCGAGGAGTTCTTCGGGAGCGACCGGGTTCTTTCGGACATGATGGCGACGGCTGGGCTATAATGGCCGAAAAAGACGCCAGGGAAGACGGATGAAGCCAGCACCTTTCTGGAGTGTTTCCGGTACAGCAGGCGTGCGCTCGGGGTTCCTCGGCATCGAGGCATCCTGGGACGGGGCTGCGCGCGCGCTCTTCCTGGCGGTCACGCTCCTGGTGGTGATCACGTTCACCGATTACGGCATCACCTGGGACGAAGACGTCCACAATTACTACGGCATCCTCGTCCTCAATTATTACCTCAGCGGCTTCGCCGACCTGCGCGCGACGCACTGGCAGGACCTGTTCAACTACGGCGGCGCCTTCGACATGATCGCCGCGATCCTGAATCACGTCTCGCCCTTCGACACCTACGAGACGCGGCACTTGCTGAACGGCTTGGTGGGAGTCCTGGGCCTCGTCGGCGTGTGGCGGCTCGGCCGCGCGCTCGCGGGTCCGCGCGCGGGATTCCTGGCGGCGCTCTTCCTCGCGCTCACGCCCAACTACTACGGCCAGATGTTCAACAACCCCAAGGACGTGCCCTTCGCCGCCGGCATGGTCTGGGCGCTCTATTATCTCGTGCGTCTGGCGCCGGAGCTGCCGCGGCCGCGCTGGTCCTTGCTGCTGAAGCTCGGCCTTGCCATCGGCATGGCGCTCGGCATTCGCGTCGGCGGATTGCTGCTGCTGGGCTATCTCGGATTGCTGCTGGGCTGCTCGGGATTGTGGCGCGCGCTCGCGGAGCGCCGAGCGGGCATTCTCGTAACCGACGGCCTGCGTAGCCTGTTCCTGGTGATGTTGCCGGTGACCGCGATCGCCTATGCGGTGATGCTGGTCTTCTGGCCTTTCGCGCAACTCGATCCCATCCACAATCCGCTCCAAGCGCTCGCGAACTTCTCGCACCAGGAGTTCCCCTGGAAGACCCTGTTCGACGGCGAATACGTACCCGCGACCGACCTGCCCTGGGCCTATTTGCCCGTGCACGTGGCGCTGGCGCTCCCCGAGCTGATACTGGTGCTGCTGGCGATTGCGCCGGTGGCCGCGATCGTCGCGATCCGCAAGAGCGGCGCCGAGCGCGGAACCGCGCTTGATTACTGGATCGTCGGCTTCGCGGTAGTGTTCCCGATCGCCTACGCGATCACCATCAAGGCGGTGCTGTTCGACGGCATGCGCCACTTCATCTTCGTGCTGCCGCCGATCGCGGTGCTCGCCGCGTGCATGATGGACCGCGCGCTCGACTGGCTCGAGCGCCTGAGCTTCCGCCGCTGGGCTTATGCCGCGCTTGGCTGCTATGCCGCGGCGCACCTAGGCATCATGGCGATGCTGCATCCCGATGAGTACGTCTACTACAACGCCTTCATCGGCGGCGTCGAAGGCGCCGACGGACTCTTCAAGACGGACTACTGGGCGAACTCCTACGCGGAGGCGGTGGACGGCCTCGAGGACTATCTGCGCGCCGAGTTCGGCAAGGACTACATGGACCACGATTTCAACGTCGCGGTCTGCGGGCCGCCGATCTCGGCCGCGTTCTATTTCCCGGCGAACTTCGTCTTCACCAAAGACCGCTCGCGCGCCGATTTCTTCATCGCCTTCACCAAGGACGATTGCCAGAAAGCTCTGCCCGGCCGCGAGGTCTATCGCGTGGAACGCATGGGCGTGCTGCTCTCGATCGTGCTCGACCACCGCTCCTACCTTGCGACGGCGAGCGCGCAGGCTCTCGGTACCGTCAAGTAGAGTGACCCCATGGAGCGGGCGGAGTATGAGCGTCTCGCCGCTCTCGACCGCCGCCTCTGGTGGTTCCGCGGCCTGCATGCGCAGATCGCGGGCGCGCTCGAGTGCCACGGGGAATGGGCGGGTGACGAGCGGGTGCTCGATGCCGGCTGCGGCACGGGCGGCTTGCTGGTGAGCTTGCGCGACCGGATGCCCTCCGTCGCGCTCTTCGGCCTCGAACTCGACGGGGTCGCCGCCGGCGTCGCGCAGAGCGCGAGCGGCCGCCCGGTCGTCGGAGGATCCGTGAACCAGTTGCCCTTTCCCGATGAGACGTTCGCCGCCATCGTCAGCGCCGACGTGCTCTGTCACCGCGGCGTCGACGAGGCGGCCGCGCTCCGAGGGTTTCGCCGCTGCCTGAAACCCGGCGGGATCCTGGTGCTGAATCTTCCGGCTTACGGCTGGCTGCTCTCCCAGCACGATCTTGCAGTGCACAATGTGCGGCGCTACACGGCTCGCGGGGTGCGCTCCTTGCTGGCGTCCGCGGGCTTCACGGACGTTCGAACCGGCTACTGGAACACCATCCTGTTTCCTTTGATGGTGCTGAGGCGCAAGCTAGGATGGCAGGGGGAAGGAAAGCCCGCGAGCGACGTTGTCCTCATGCCGGCGCCGGTGGAGAAACTCTTCGCGGCCATCGTCGCGCTCGAGGCGGCCCTGCTCGGCGGCGGGCTGCGATTTCCTTTCGGCGGCTCGGTGCTCGCCACGGCAGTGAGGCCATGACCAACCACGCCTTCACCCTCAGTATCGTCGTTCCCGTCTACAACGGCGCCAAGAGCATCGCCGAGCTCGTGCACGCGCTGGAGACGCTCGATATCGAGGGCGGCCACGAGATCGTGCTGGTGAACGACGGCAGCCCCGACGACAGCCTCGCCGTCTGCCGGCAACTGGTGAGCGAGGCGGCAGCCGTGCCGATCACGCTGGTGAACCTCGCGCGGAATTTCGGCGAGCACAACGCGATCATGACGGGCTTGCGCCACACGCGCGGCGCCTACGTCATCACCATGGACGACGACCTGCAGAACCCGCCCTCGGAGGTGACGCGGCTGCTGGAGCACGCGCGCGCCTCGGGCAAGGACGTCGTCTACACGCGCTATGCGGTAAAGCAGCACGCCTATTGGCGCAACGTCGGCAGCCGGTTCGCCAATTGGGTGGCCGACGTGCTGATGGAGAAGCCCAAGGGGCTCTACCTCTCGAGCTTCCGCTGCATGAGCGCGTTCCTGGTGGAGCAAGTGACTCGCTACGAGGGCCCGTTCCCCTACGTCGACGGGCTCATCATGCAGGCGACCCAGGCCATCGACACCATCGAGGTCGAGCATCTTCCGCGCGCGGCGGGGCGCAGCAACTACACGCTGAAGCGCCTGGTGCGGCTCTGGCTCAACATCTTCGTGAATTTCTCCGTGATGCCGCTGCACCTCAGCACCATCGCGGGTTTCGCGCTCTCGCTGATCGGGCTGATCGGCGTGATCTCGGTGGTGCTGGAGGCGCTGTTCTTCGAGCCGCCCCAAGGCTGGGCCTCGCTGATGGCCGCGACCTTGCTGCTCTCGGGCGTGCAGCTGCTGATCCTCGGCATCCTCGGGGAGTACATGGGCCGGCTCTTCCTCACTGCCAACCGCAAGCCGCAGACGGTGGTGCGCGAGGTCGTCCGCAGCGAGACCACGGCGCGGCCCGGCATGCGCGTGGTGGAGCGGGCCTGAGCCAATGCCGCTGACGCGATGCTGATCTCCTACGCCGCCCTCGCGGCCGCGATCCTGATCGGTGTCGCGGGCCAGCTCCTGCTCAAGACCGGCGTCGAGCGCGCGAGCGACGGCGTGCTGGCGCAGTTCCTGAACCCCTTCACGATCGGCGGTCTTGCCGCCTATGGGCTCGGCGCGATCTTTTACATCCTCGCCATCAAGCGCATTCCGGTCTCGATCGCCTTTCCGAGCGTGGCGCTCTCCTACGTGCTGGTGGCGATCGCGGCGCACGTACTCTGGCAGGAGGCGCTGGGCTGGCAGCAATTCGCGGGCATCGGCCTCATCGCCGCGGGGATCCTGGTCCTGCACGTCTCGGCCTGAGCGGTGCTCATCCCGCGGTCGGACGGGGACCCGCGCGCAGGCAGAGGAGTGCTCCCAGCGCGGCGAGACAGGCGCCCACCGAGACCAGGATTGCCCAGAGTCCGAGCTGATCGAGCAACAGCCCGAAGGCCAGCGGCGCGATCGCCTGCGTCGCGCGCGCCGGTGCGCCCAGCAATCCCGTGCGCTCGCCATATCCGGTGGGCCCGAAGAGCGCGAGCGGCACCGTGCCGCGCGCGATGGTGAGGAGGCCGTTGCCGGCGCCATAGAGGATTACGAAGAGGGAAAGCGCCCCCGGTCCCATGAGCGCGAGTGCCACGGCGCCCACGGGATGCAGCGCCGCGGCGAGCCGCGCGGACATGAGGGGATGCAATCGCCGGAGCACCAGGAATTCCGCGACGCGCGCGCCGACCTGAGCGGGGCCCACCAACGCGGACGCGGCGACGGCCTCGAGCGGCGTGGCGCCCGCGCGCTCCAGCAGCCGCGGCAGATGCGCCGCCATCGCGCCCGTGACGAACCAGCAGGCCGAGAACACGAAAGCGAGCAGGAGCATTTCCCGATAGGGCTTCCAGCCGACGCTGCCGGCGGCGGTTGCGTGGGACTCCGCGGCCAAGGCGGCGACCGGGAGGGCCAGCCGGTTCAAGGGCAGCACCACCAGCAGGTTGACGGCGGCCCAGACGAGGCAGGTCTCGCGCCAGCCCACGGCGCCGTTCAGCAGCGCCGTCAGCGGCCAGCCCACGGTCGAGGCGAAACCAGCGATCAGCGTGATCCCCGTGATGGGACCACGGGCCTCGCGGCCATAGAGCGCCGTCAGCGCCGCGAAGGCGGAATCATAGAGCCCCATCGCCATGCCGATGCCGACCACCGCCCAGGCCCCGACGAAGACGACCGGCCCCGGCGCGGCGGCGAGCCCGACGAGGCCGACCACCAGCACGACATTCGACCACATCAGCATGCCGCGCCCGCCGCGGCGATCGATCGCGCGGCCGACCGCGGGCCCGAGGACCGCGGCGATCAGCAGCGAGGCCGAGAAGGCGCCGAACACCACGGCGCGCGACACGCCGAGGTCCGCGGCCATGGGGTCCGCGAGGATCGCCGGCAGGTAATAGCTCGAGGCCCAGGCGAGCGTCTGCGCGGCACCAAGCGCCGCGACCACCCTGAGCTGCGACCGGCGGATGGTGGGAAAGTGTGGACCGTCTGCCACGCTCAACCGCAGCCGTCAGGGTCTGGTTGGCAATTTGAGGGGCCAGTCCTTCCAGATATTGCGAGCATCGAGCTCCGTCGGACGTACGCAGTTGCATTCGTTGTCATAGTACCCGAGGACAAGTTTGGTCCCGCTTAGAGTCGCGTGGCTGTCGTGATAGCCGAGAATGATGAGCGCCTCCTTACGGCCCATTCCCGTGAAGTCACCGACGGCAACCTGGCCAATTCCAAAGTTGAATCCATCGACGTAATAGTACCGCCCGCTGACGACCATCGGTTTGGCTTTGCTCATGTCTTCCGGCGGCCAGTATGGCGTGGCGCTATGCTCGATCTTGCGGTGCGCTCGCGCCAACGCTGCTCGATACGACGTGGTGTGCTCAGGCGCACCGAGACACCCCGATTCCTCAGGTACCAGGCAGGTGAACTCCACCGAATACGATTCTGGATCATCAAATCTGCTTCGCCACTCCGACGCCGTACGCGCCGCGTAATTCGCAGCCGATAATACCGCGAGCCCACAGGTAGAGGACGCTGTGCCCTCGGAATTAAGACCGATCGTATCGCCGCCATATCTCCAGTTGCCGGACGTCAACGTGTAGAGTTCGCGGCACGTCTTCGGAAGGTATCCGGGTCGTGGATAATCGCCCGCATATACCAATTGGCTCATCTCGGTCGGATAGTAATGGGCGAGGTTCCGTTTCTGATCGAGAAGTTCCTCCATGTTGACATCGTGACCGTGGTACTTCGGGTCACTCGTCACGGATTGAAGCTCCGCTTCTCGCTGCAACTCATTCGCCCGCTGAGCGTAGACTGCCCGGAGGCAGTCGCTGACCTTGATCTCGCCGTCCGAGGTCTCGTCAGAAGGCACGCAGGCCTTTGCTCGCAATTTAAGCCACGCACGCTGCCCGGCGATTAGGCTTTGGCGCCGCTTGGAATCAAAGCTGTCGCGAAGCTTCGCGAATACCGCGGCCAGGTCGCGGTCGGCCTCCGCGAGATTGAGCTCTTGGCAGATTGTCTTCTCGACGATCGTGCGTGCCTCGCTGCAGGCAAAACTGGGGGTCGCGTCGGCCGCGACGAGAGCAAATGACAGAAGCGACGCACCAATGATGAGCATGGCACTAGCTCAGGCGAGCGCCGCCGCCCGCGCTGGCCGGAGCACCGGCGTCTCCGCCATGATCGGCACCTCGCCCTCGAGGGTGGTGCGCTGCATGTGGCGCTCGTACTTCGTGTCATCGAAGGGTGTGGCGCAGTGCTGGGCGCAGCGGTTGTCCCAGAGGAGCGCGTCGCCGACGCGCCATTTGTGCCGGTAGACGAACTCTGGCCGGGTCGCGAACTCCTGCAGGTAGCGCACGAACTCCTCGGCCTCGCGGTCGGGCAGGCCGTCGATCTTGTAGGCCCAGCGGCCGATATAGAGCGCGGTCCAGCCGGAGCGCGGATGGCGCCGGGCGATCGGGTGCCAGACGTCGGGCCGCACGCGCTTCTGCTCCTCGGTGAGCGGCGGCTGGTCCGGGTAATAGACCTGGTGGAAGCGCGCGCGGCTGAAGCACGCGCGGCGCCCCGTGATCAGGCGGCGCACGTCGCCCGGCAACGCCGCGAAGGCGGCGTAGGTGTCGGCGTAGAGCGTGTCGCCGTCCGCGGGCGGCAGCTTCAGCGCGTGAAGGAACGAGCCCGCGTTGGGGATCGCCTTGTCCTCGCCGTCGGAGTGCCACCCCCATCCCGCACGCTTGATGCCGAGGGCCACGTTGTCTTTCACGACGTTCGAGACGACGAGCACCTCGGGATAGCCGGGAAGATTGAATTCCGGCGGCTCCATGATGTGGAGCGGACCGAGGCGCCGCGTGAAGGCGACATGCTGCGCGGGCGTCATGTCGACGCCGCGGAACAGCAGGATGCTGTGCCGGTACCAGGCCGCCTCGATCTCGGACATTGCGGCGTCATCGAGCGCGCCGGCGATGTCGACGCCGACGATCTCGGCGCCGAAGCTCTCGTGCAACGGCCGGATTTGCAATGCCATCGCGGATACACTCGCGTTGGAGAGGCAACAGTGCTAAGTGTCGATCCCGCCGCGGGGCCTGTCAATTCGCGGCTCCGCCGGAGGACTCGACATGATTGGCCGCCGTTCGCTCCTCGTGCTCGCCATCGCCTTCCTGGGTGGCTGCACGCCCGTCTATGTGAATTCGACCGGTCCCGACGAGTATTCCGTGCGCGGCACCTCGCCTTATGGACTCTATGGCGGTCTGGTCGATCTCTCGCCCACGGAGAGCGCGATCGCGGCGCAGGCGTCGGCTTTCTGTCCCGACGGCTATGACAAGACCGTCGAGACCGGCCTCAACCTCGAGGACGGAAAATACGAGGAGTGGCACATCAAGTGCCGCAAGAAAGCCGCCTCGAACTGACGCGCCGGCCTCACGCGATCCGCGTTTCCGGCGCCAGCTCCTTGGTCATGAACACGCGGGCGGTGCCGGGCGGGTCGCAGGGGATGCGGCCGAACTCGCGATAGCCGTGCCGCTCGTAGAAGCCGGGGGCTTGGAAGCTGATGGTGTAGAGGACGGCGCCGCGGCAGCCGCGCTGGCGCGCCTCGGCCTCCGCCATCTCCAGGATCCGGCCGCCGAGCCCGCGGTCGCGCAGCGAGTCCGGCAAAAAAACGAGATCGATGAAGAGCAGCCCGAGCGAGGTCCGGCCGAGGATCCCGCCGAGCACCTCGGAGGTGTCGGGATCCGAGACCAGCACCGCGAGACCCCGCCAGTCCCAGTAGCCCGCCTGCTCCGCGTTGTAGCCGTTGAGTCCGCGCTCGATGACTTCCTTCGCGCGCTCGCTCGGCGTGTCGGTGACGGTCAGCACGACGTCTTTCATCGCATTCTCCGGCGTCTCTTCGTCACTCGCCCCATTGCCGTCATGGCCGGACCCCGAGAGGGCGTCCTTCTAGGAAACGGTCTTCACTGCCCCGGCACCAGCGAGTATCGCGGGTCGGCGGCGAGGCACTCCGCCTCGGGGAGGCCCAGCTCCTTCCGCACGATGTTCGTGCCCAGCACCATCGCGACCATCTTGTAGGTCGCGTGGCGGCGGCTCATGCCCTCGCGGCCCATGCCGCAGTCGGAGGAGATGATCAGGCGCTGCGGCGGGATGTGCTTAAGCGCCTCGCGGATGAGTGCTGCCACCTGGTCGGGACGCTCGACCTGCAGCGTGTGGTGATCGATCACGCCGATCACGATCTTCTTGTCCTCGATCACCTCGCCGATCGCCTTCAAGTCGCCGGTGCCGGACGAGCAGGTCTCGAAGGTGAGGGCGTCGGCATCGACGTGGTTCAGCGCCTCGAGGGTGGGCTGATAGCTCTGGATCTCCTTGAAGATGCGCTGCTGCGAGGGGTTGCCCCAGCAGGTGTGGCACCAGACCTCGGTCTTGGCGCGGAGTCCCTTGACCGAGTTGTTGAAGACCTCGACAAGCTCGGACGTCCCGAGCTTGCCGAAGGTCTTGCCGCGCGCGGGCACCATGTGGATCTGCGGCTCTTCCATCTGGATCACGGGGCAGCCGGCGGCGGCGAGGTCGACCAGCTCGCGGTTGAGCGCGTCGCTGAAAGCCCAGGTGCGCTCCACCGGGTCCTTGTAGTGATCATCGGAGACCGAGGCCGCGAGCAGCTCGGGCAGGATCGTGCCGAACTTCACGGGTTTCCTGGTGAGCCGCTGCGCCACCTTCCACATGGCCGCGTACTCGAGCCTGCCGGGGCCGATGGGACCGACGACCTTGGGCAGCACCCGCGCCTCCAGGAAATCATGCAGGATGTGGCCGCGCGGATGCGAGGCGGCGGCGACGTTGTAGACCGAGGGCTGTCCCGCGGCCGAGAGCCCGGACATATGCGTCAGCGGATAGCTCTGCCAGCTCATGCCGCCGACCTGATCGTCGAAATGCGCGTCGCCGTCGGTGCAGATGTCGAGACCCGCGGTCTCCTGGGCCCGCAGATGCACGGAGACCGCGTCCTCGTACTGCTCGCGATAGCGCGCGTTCATCATGGCCTCGAGAAAGCTCTGCGCTCCCAAGACCGCGTCGTACCACGCGGGCCGCGGCAGCGAGCCGATGATCGAGGTCGGCAGAAGGACGTTGGCGGATGCCTTAATCATAGGGAGGTCTCCGAGTCGGGCGCGGCCCTCGATCATGCACCGGGGAGTGCGGTCTTGGTCAACCAGCGCTCTCGCGGAGCCGCCGAGCGTGGGGCCGGCCGGAATCTCATCGCTGGCACAGGGCACTGCGGCGCGCACCGGTCCTTAACGATTCTCGGCGATACTCCGATGCGAGTCTCACCGATTGCGTGCCGCATGGACGGAAGCCCCGCGACATTCACCGCGCTCATCGTCGACGACGACGAGTTCACGCGCGTCACCACGCGGCGGGCGTTGACGAAGCTCGGCGCCCGCGAGGTCTTCGAGGCATCGCACGGGCAGGAGGCGCTGGCGTGCCTGGCCGAGCGCCCGTCGATCGATTTCATCGTCTGCGACCTCAATATGCCCGAGGTCGACGGCATCGAGACCTTGCGCCGTCTGGCCGAGCTTCACCTCGGCCATCGGATCATTCTGGCGAGCAGCGCCGATCCGCGCGCGCTTCGGTCGGCGATGGAGATGGCCGCACATTTCGGCCTCAAGTCGCTGTGCGCGATCTCCAAGCCGATCACCGTGGCAAAGCTGCGCGAGGCGCTCAGCGATCCCAAGGAGCCGGAGGCCGTCGCGAAGTCGGCCGCGGCCGCGCCGATCGGCGCCGAGGATTTCAGGCGCGGTTTCGCCGCTCACGAATTAGTCGCGCATTTCCAGCCCAAGGTCTGCATGGCCACGGGAAAGCTGATCGGCGCCGAGGCGCTGGTGCGCTGGCGGCATCCGATTTACGGGATCCTCCCGCCGAGCACGTTCCTGGAGATGGCGCAACCCGCCGGGCTCTTCGATGCGCTGACGGAGTCCATCCTGGCCGCCGCCATCGCGCAATGCGCCGAGTGGAACCGCGCCGGTCTCGACATCAGCGTCAGCGTCAACCTTCCGGTCGGGAGCGTCGCAAGCCGCGATCTCCCCGAGCGCATCCACGCCATCGTGGCGGCGCATGGGATCGAGCCGCGGCATCTCGTGCTGGAAGTGACCGAGGACGGCTGGCTCAATCACGATTCCATCGCCCGCGAGGTCTTGACGCGCCTGCGCGTGCGCGGCTACGGCCTCTCCATCGACGACTACGGCACCGGCTATTCGACCGCCCAGCAGCTGCTGGACGCGCCCTTCAACGAGCTGAAAGTCGATCGGGCCTTCGTGCGCAAGGCGCTCAAGGACGAGGAAAGCGCCGTCGTCCTGTCGGCGATCACCGGCATGGCCCATCGGCTCAAGCTCGCCGTCGTCGCCGAAGGCGTCGAGACCGAGGATCAGTGGACGCATTTGGGAGCGCTCGGCTGCGATTTCGCGCAAGGCTATTTCATCGCGCCCGCGATGCCCGGCGAGCAGTTCCTCGGGTGGCAAGCCGAATGGGACCTGCGCCGGAAGTCGCTGCGCAGGCACGAAACAATCCAAGATACCGGCGCCCTTGGCGTCGGGCGCCAGCAGCCGCCAGACCGCCTCTAACCTCAGACTGGCGACTCCGGCCCGCCCGGGCGCGGTTTCATGCCGTAGCCAATTCGTCCGCGCCCGAGATGAAACGGACGATCTCGCCGCGCGCGGCCGCGAACTGCACGACCGCGTCGTCGACCATCGCAACCAGCTGCTGCGGGCTCTTTTGCTGAGCCGCGGCCTCGATCCTCTGGCAGAGCACGCCCAGCCGCCTCGCTCCCGCGCAGAGCGAGGAGCCCGCGAGCCGATGGGCGCTCGTCGAGAGCCGGTCGCGGTCGCACTCCGCGAGCGCGCGGCGCACCTCGTCGAGCGCTCGTGTCGCCGACTCGAGATAGCTTCTGAGCCAATCGGATCCCTCGGGATCGCCGTCCTGGAACAGCTCGTGAAATGGACCGAGGTCGAAGACCGGTGGTTCCGCGGGGGTTTGCTCGCGGCCGAGCAACCTGCAGAGGGCCGCCGCGAGCCGGGCGAGGTTGATCGGCTTGGATTCAACCGCGCTCATCCCGGCCGCAAGGCAACGCTTGCGCATCGCCGCGGTGATGTCGGCGGTGAGGCCGATGATCGGGATCGGCGGGCGGGATCGTCCTGCCTCGAGCTCGCGGATCCGGCTCGCGAGGCCGGTACCGTCCATGCCGGGCATATGGCAGTCGGTGATGACGACGTCGTAGGAATTGACCGCCAGCAGCTCGAGCGCCGCGAAGCCGTCCTCGGCGGCGTCCACTTTCAAGCTCAGCCGCTCGAGCTGGCGACGCGCGAGCCATCGATTGGTGGCGTCGTCCTCGGCAATGAGCGCGCGCGTGCCCTCGAATGTCGCGGCCGTCGGCCGGGGGATCGAGGCCTCCCCTGACGGCAGCGGTCCCTCGACGGCGGCAAGCGGCAGCTCGAGCGTGAATTCACTGCCCTTGCGGGGCTCGCTGCTGACGGTCAGCGTGCCGCCGAGCAGACGCGCCAGCCGCCGCGAGATCGAGAGCCCGAGGCCGGTGCCGCCGAAATTCCGCGTGGTCGATGCATCGGCTTGCGTGAACGGCTCGAAGAGGCGCGCGATCACGTCCGGCTCCATGCCGATGCCGGTATCGCGCACGGATAGTCGTAGCGCCGGCGAGCCGCCCTCCGAGGCGGTTCGATCGACCGAGAGCTCGACGGAACCCGACGGCGTGAATTTGATCGCGTTGCTGAGCAGGTTGACCAGGATCTGCCGGAGCCGCAACGCGTCGACCATCATCGCGGCGGGAACGCCGGCGCCGACATGGTGGCGCAGCGCAAGACCCTTGGTCGCGGCGCTCAGCGCCATGAATTCGACGACGGAGTCGATGAGGGGCCGGATCGGGGTGGGCTCGGGCGCGACGGCGACCGCGCCCGCCTCGATCTTCGAGAAGTCGAGTACGTCGTTCAACACGCCGAGCAAGGATGACGCCGACCGGTGCACCATCTCGATCATGCTGGCCTGCTCCGGTTGGAGCGGCGTGTCGCGCACCAGCTCGATGACGCCCAAGACGCTGCTCATGGGCGAGCGGATCTCGTGGCTCATCATGGCGAGAAAATCGGTCTTGGCCTGCGCCGCCTTGTCCGCGGCGTCGCGGGCGGCGCGCAGCGCCTCCTCGGCCTGCTTTCGCTCGGTGATGTCGGTGTAGGTCCGTACCACGCCGCCGTCGGCCAGCGGCACGCTGCGCATCTCGATCACGGTCCCGTTGGGCCGCTGGCGCTCGTAGCTCTGCGGCTCATCGGCGATGCCGCCCGCGAGAACGAACCCTCGCAGCCACTCGTCGACGCTGCGCCCGTCCTTGCCGAACTCGCCGTTCTCCCACTGCCAGCGGAGCAGGTCGCCGAACTTGGGCCGGCCGTCCAGCATCTCTCTCGGAAGATCGAGCAACTCCATGGCGCGTCGGTTGCACACCTGCACGTTGCGGCCGGCGTCCGCCATCAGGATGCCCTGGCTCATGTTCTCGAGCGTGATCTCCAGCAGATCGGACTTCTGCGCGGCGCGCGCCTCGCTCGCTCGAAGCTCCTCGCGGGATTTCTGCACTCCACGCTGATGCCACGCAATCAACCCGGATATGCCGACGAGCAGCACGGTGAGCGCGGCGCCTTCCTCGAGGTAGGACATGCTCCTGAGATCGTAGCCCGCGAGAACCTCATCCTTCGCCAACCCGACGACGACGATCAGCGGAAAGCCCTTCACGCCCCGATAACTGTAGATGCGTTCGGCGCCATCGATCGGACTCGTGGTCTCGAAGTTTCCGGCTTCGTTCTTTGGATAGGACGCGAAGAGCATCGAGCCCGCGAGCGACTGACCGATCGTGGTGTCCCCGAGTGCCGCGCGGGCCCGGACGATGCCGTCCAGCCCGACGAGAACGACCGTGCCCTTGGCACCGAGATCGACGGATTCATAGAGACGCTCGAGATAATAGGGATCGAGCGAAACCACGACCACGCCGGCGAAGGACCCGTCGGATCCCGTGATCCGGCGCGTCAACTGGATCGACCACTTGTTGCTGGCGCGGCCGAACACCGGCTTGCTGATGAAGAGCTCGTCGCGAACGCTGTTGGCGTGGACCCGGAAATGCTCGCGGTCCCTGAGGTCGAGCCGCTCGCTGACCGGGCCGAGGCTGGTCTCGAGGAGATAGCCGTCCTTGTCGATGATGGCGACCTGGAAGCCGAGGTCCTTGAGGAATTGGCTGTTGTGCGACCACAGCGACAAGTCGAAGTGCGCGGGGTCCTTGGCGTAGGATTCCCGGACGTAGAGCAGCGTCTGATCGACCTCTCGGATCGATCGGATGATGTGCTCTTCGAAGGCGCGGGCGAGGTTTGCCGTGGTCTGCACCGCGCCCTGCTCGGCGTGCCCTTTATCCGTGGAGAGGAGATGGGAGATGCCGGCCCAAAGGAGCGCCACCGCGCAGACCCCCAGCAGCGCACCGCTATAGTGCGCGCTGGCGCGGATGGCTGCGGCAACCCGCCGCAGGAGCCCGGTCAGTGGAAACGAGTGGCGATTCTCCGGCACGTGAAACAACCCGGCTACTTCAAAGGAGAAGTCTGGGGCGGGCGAAGGCCCCGGTTGCCTATTCTGACGCCATAGGCACAACAACCCGTTAAGGTCACGCCGCCGGGGCTTCACGCCCGGCTTGGGCCGGACTAACCTTGCGGTCGCTCCCTATTGCTCACCGTCGCCGCCGAGCGCGCCCACGCTATCGCATGCCCCTTACCAGCGTGTTTTTCAATCTCCTGTGGATCGTCTTCGGCGGCTTGTGGATGGCCGCGGGCTGGTTCATTGCGGCCATCCTGATGGCGGTGACCATCGTCGGCCTGCCATGGACCCGCGCCGCCTTCAATATCGCGCTCTATACCTTGCTGCCGTTCGGCCAGACCGCCGTGTCGCGCGCCGCCTACATCGGGCGCGCCGATCTCGGCACCGGGCCGCTCGGCGCGATCGGCAATCTGATCTGGCTGGTGCTTGCGGGCTGGTGGCTGGCGCTTGGCCACCTCGTCACGGCGGTGGTGCTCGCCGTCACCATCATCGGCATCCCCTTCGCCTGGGCGCACCTGAAGCTCGCGGGCATCGCGCTTTGGCCGATCGGCAAGATGATCGTCCCGATCGAGGACGCCGAGCGCCATGGGCAATTCCGAAGATGAACGGGGGTCCCGGCCAAGACTCCCTCGGATAGAGCGGGTAACCTGCCATCGATCGCTGTCGCGAAATTGTTGCACTCGGGGGGACCAAAATGGGAATGCTCGACGGCAAAGTGGCCATCATAACCGGCGGCACCAGCGGCATCGGCACCAGCACGGCCGAGCTGTTCGTGGCGGAGGGCGCCAAGGTGGTCTTCACCGGACGGCGAAAGCTCGAAGGCGAGGCGGTTGCCAAGCGGATCGGCTCGGGCGCGACGTTCGTGCCGGCCGACGCCACCAGCGAGGCGGATTGGCGGCGTGTGATGCAGTTTACGCTCGATCGCCACGGCCGGCTCGACACGCTCTTCAACAACGCCGGCGGCCCGGCGCCGACCGGCAGCATCGAGAGCGTCCCCGTCGACGGCTTCGACGCGGCGATGGCGCTTCTCGTGCGGTCGGTGATGCTGGGCATGAAGCACGCGGCGCCGATCATGAAGCGCCAGCGCGCGGGCTCGATCATCAACAATGGGTCCGTGGCTGCGCACCTCGCGGGCTACTCGACCTCGATGATCTACGGCGCCGCCAAGGCCGCGGTGGTGCATCTTACCCGGTGCGTGGCCATGGAACTCGGCGAGCACAACGTGCGCATCAATTCGATTTCACCAGGAGCGATCGCGACCGGCATCCTGGCCAAGGCGCTGGGCATGGATCCGAGCCGGGCGGACGGCGTGGCGGAGACGCTGAAGACGGCCTTCGCGACGGCGCAGCCGATCCCGCGCGCCGGCGTCCCCGACGACATCGCCCAATGCGCCTGCTGGCTCGCCTCCGACCGCTCCACCTTCGTCAACGGCGAGGACATCGTCGTCGACGGCGGCCAGATTCGGGGCCGCTTCTACTCGCCGCACCAGGCGAGCGTGCGCCAGACCAAGTCCATGCTGGGGCTCGAGGGCTGATGCTCTCTTGAGAATCCAGCCATGACCGCGGCTCCGCGCATCGGCCGAGAGGTTCTCTATCTCTCGCGCGAGGACGTCGCGGCCGTCGGCATGACGGCCGCCGAAATGAACGATGCTATCGCCGCGATAGTGCGCGCGAAGGCGGAAGGTACCGCCTGGGCGCCGCCCAAGATGGCGGTCTTCCGCCCGGATGGGGCGAGCTTCCGCGCGAAGGGCGGCGCGCTGTCCAGACCCGGCTACGGCGCGGTCAAATGGTTCGGCTATTTTCCGGGGAACGAGCGTGCGAGCCTGCCGGATTTCGTGCCGCTCATCTTCCTCAATGAGGGGGACACCGGCATGCCCGTCGCCATCATGGACGGCGTCGTGATCTCGGCGCAACGGACCGCATCGCTGACCGCGGTCGCCGCGCGATACATGGCCCGCCGCGACGCCACGTCGGTCGCCTTCATTGCCTGCGGCAGCCAAGCGCGCAGCAATCTCGAGGCGCTCAAGGCGGAATTTCCGCTGAAGCGCATCGTCGCCTGGAGCCGCCACACCGCGATGGCAGACGCCTTCGCGGCCTATGCGGAGACGCGTGGTCTGTCGGCCGAGATCGCCGCGGACCCGAACCAGGCGATCGCCAACGTCGACATCGTCGTCAGCAGCGTGCCGCACCAGGCTCGCGACAACGGCTTCCTCGATGCTGGGCATCTATCGGCCGGCACATTCGTCTCCATGGTGGATCTCGGCTATAGCTGGATCGTCTCGGCATTCGGTGCCCTGGACCGCGTGTTCACGGACGACGTGGCGGAAAGCGGTCCCGGCGGCTCGGAGAAGCTCAACTACCCCGGCCCCTACGCGGGCGACCTCGCCGATCTCGTGGCCGGAAAGGTCGCCGGACGCTTGTCCCCGGCGGAGCGCAACGCGCTCGTTTTCGCGGGCACCGGTCTCTCGGACGTCGCCGCCGCCGCCGCGGTCTACGAGCGCGCGATCGCCAGGGGCATCGGCCGTATACTTCCGCTATAAAGGGCGGCCTCGGCGGAGGCCGCAATGGAGATATGTTTCAGGTCTGCCGTTCTTGACACCGCAGCCCTAGTCGGCGCGAATTAAGCATCGAATTCGAATGGAGCGAGAATGGCCACACTGACTTATCAAGCGCCAACGAGCCTCCAGGACGCAGTCCGGATCCTCGCAGGCGCCGGCGGCGTCGCGAAGGTCTTGGCCGGCGGCACGGACCTTCTGGTGCAGCTTCGGTCCGGCCGCGTGAAGCCTGACCTGATCGTCGATACCAAGAAGATTCCGGGGCTCATTGGAATCCGCGAGGTCGAAGGCGGCTTCGTGATCGGCGCGGCGACGCCCGGTGCGGTGATCGGCGAGCATGAGGCTCTGGGCAAGGCTTGGCCCGGCGTGGTCGAGGCCGCGAATCTGATCGGCTCGACCCAGGTGCAGGGCCGGGCGTCGCTTGCCGGCAATCTCTGCAATGCCTCGCCGGCGGCGGACAGCGTGCCCGCGCTGATCGCGGCCAAGGCCACCTGCGTCATCGTGGGATCGAAAGGGCAGCGCGAGGCACCCGTGGAGAGCATCGTCATCGGCCCCGGGCGGACCTCGCTCGCGCGCGACGAGATCATCACGGAATTCCATCTGCCGAAGCGCCCGCCGCGCTCGGCCGACGCCTATCTCCGCTTCATTCCGCGCACCGAGATGGACATCGCCGTCGTGGGCGCCGGCATCAACGTGACGCTGGACGCCGGCGGCGTCTGCCGGGATGCCCGCGTCGCGCTGGGCGCGGTGGCGCCGACGCCGCTCTTGGTGCCGGAGGCCGCCGCCGCGCTGATCGGGCACAAGCTCGATCAGGCGACGCTCGACGCGCTCGACGCCGCCGCGCGCAAAGCCTGCAAGCCGATCGACGACAAGCGCGGCACCATCGAATACCGGATCAAGGTTGCGGGCGTGCTCGCGCGCCGTGCCGCCGCCATCGCCTTCGAGCGCGCAGGAGCCCACCGATGAGCCGAACCCACGTTTCCGCCGTCATCAACGGCGAGCCCACCGATTTTCTTTGCGAGCCGCAGCAGACCCTGCTCGACGTGCTGCGCGACGAGCTCAACCTCACCGGAAGCAAGGAAGGTTGCGGCTCCGGCGATTGCGGTGCCTGCAGCGTGATCCTGGACGGAAGGCTGGTCTGCTCCTGTCTGATGCTGGGCGTGGAGGCGGAAGGCCAC
The DNA here is from genome assembly GCA_035604335.1 of Allostellaceae bacterium. Classification (GTDB taxonomy): domain Bacteria; phylum Pseudomonadota; class Alphaproteobacteria; order ATCC43930; family CGMCC-115725; genus DASZHJ01. The sequence goes on from DATNIT010000209.1 coordinate 36,140, forward strand.
ACGATCCAGACCATCGAGGGCCTCGCCACCGGCAGCACGCTGCATCCCGTGCAGCAGAAATTCCTGGAGCACGCCGCCCTCCAATGTGGCTTCTGCACGCCGGGCCTGCTGGTCGCGACCAAGGCGCTGCTCGACCGGAACCCCAATCCGACGGAGACCGAGGCGCGCTACTGGCTCGCCGGCAACCTCTGCCGCTGCACCGGCTATGACAAGGTGATCCGCGCCGTGATGGACGCCGCCGCCGTGATGCGAGGGGAGAAGTCCGCATGACCTTCATCGAGAAGAAATCGAAACTGAAAGTCGTCGGCACCCGCCCCATCCGGCCCGACGGCGTCGAGAAGGTGACGGGGCGTGCCGCCTTCGGCGCCGATCTCGCCATGCCGGGCATGGTCTTCGGCAAGGTGAAGCGGAGCCCGCACGCGCACGCGAAGATCCTCTCGATCAAGACCGAGAAGGCGCAGGCGCTGAAGGGCGTGCTGGCGATCGCGACGACGGCGGATTTCCCGAACATCCCCTCGGAAGAGGCCTTCGTCGGCGAAGGACCCGTGAATTTCCGCGACCTCTCGCGCAACTGCATGGCGCGCGACAAGGCGCTCTATGACGGCCACGCGGTGGCGGCGGTCGCCGCGACCTCCGAGGCGATCGCGAACGCGGCACTCGACCTGATCGAGGTCGAGTACCAGGTGCTGCCGCATGTGATCGACGTCGAGGCCGCGATGGCGCCCGACGCGCCGCTGCTGCACGACGACCTTTTCACCCAGGGCGTCGACCCCAAGCCGACGAAGCCCTCGAACGTCGCGAAGCGCGTCCATTTCGAGCTCGGCGACGTCAAGGCGGGCTTCCGCGAGGCCGAGGTGCTGGTTGAGGGCACCTACGCGACCCAGCCGGTGCATCAGGCCTATATCGAGCCGCACGCTTGCGTCGCCAGTTGGAACGCCGACGGCCAGAGCCACGTCTGGACCAGCAGCCAGGGCCAGTTCATGGTCCGCGCCTATTGCGCGAAGCTGCTGGCCATGCCGATCGCCAACCTGCGCGTGACGCCCGCGGAGATCGGCGGCGGCTTCGGCGGCAAGACGCTCGTTTATCTAGAGCCGGTGGCGCTGGTGCTCTCGCGCAAGGCCGGACGGCCCGTGAAGATGGTGATGTCCCGCGAGGAGGAGTTCCGCGGCACCGGCCCGACCTCGGGCGCGGTCGTCGAGGTGAAGCTCGGCGCCAAGAAGGACGGCCGGATCACCGCGGCGCAGGCGGTGCTGAAGTATCAGGCGGGCGCGTTCCCGGGCTCGCCGATCGGGCCCGGATGCATGACGGGCTTCGCGATGTACGACCTCAAGAACGTCGACATCACCGGCTACGACGTCGTCTCGAACCGGCCGAAGGTCGCGGCCTACCGGGCGCCGGGCGCGCCGATCGCGTCCTTCGCGGTCGAGAGCGCCATGGACGAGCTCGCCCGCAAGCTCGGCATGGACCCGATCGCGCTCCGCGAGAAGAACGCCGCGCGCGACGGCACCAAGGCCGCCTATGGCCCCACCCTCAAGGACATCGGCTACGTCGAGACGCTCGAGGCCGCGAAGAACCATCCGCACTACAAGACGAAGCTCGGACCCAACCAGGGCCGCGGCGTCGCCTCCGGCTTCTGGTTCAACATTGGCGGCGAATCGAGCGCCGCCGTGCACATCACCGAGGACGGCACGGTCGCGGTGGTGTCGGGCAATCCCGACATCGGCGGCTCCCGCGCCTCCCTGGCCATGATGGCCGCGGAGGTCCTGGGCATTCCCGTCGAGCGCGTGCGGCCGGTGGTGGGCGACACCAGCTCGATCGGCTACAGCTTCATGACCGGCGGCAGCCGCGTCACGTTTGCCACGGGCATGGCGACCGTGCAGGCCGCCGAGAACGTGGTCGAGCAGCTCAAGAAGCGCGCCGCCATGATCTGGGAGATCAGCGCCGACGCGGTCGAGTGGCGGGACGGCAAGGCCTATCCCGCGGGATCCAATGCCGGCGACTTCGAGCCGCTGTCGCTCGAGGCCATCGCGGCGAAGTCCGCCAAAACCGGCGGGCCCATCGGGTCGGAGATCTCGATCAACGCGCAGGGTGCCGGGCCCGGCTTCGGCACGCACATCTGCGACGTCGAGGTCGACAAGGAGACTGGCTACGTGAAGATCCTCCGCTATACCGCGGTGCAGGACGTCGGCCGCGCGATCCATCCGAGCTATGTCGAGGGACAGGTGCAGGGCGGAGTCGCGCAAGGCATCGGCTGGGCGCTCAACGAGGAGTACGTCTACGACGCCAAGGGCCGGTTGGAGAATCCCGGCTTCCTCGACTACCGCGTGCCCGTGGCGTCGGACCTGCCGATGATCGAGGCGGTGCTGGTGGAGGTGCCGAACCCGAAGCATCCCTTCGGTGCCCGCGGGGTCGGCGAGGTGCCGATCGTGCCGCCCATGGCGGCGGTCGCGAACGCGATCCGCGACGCCATCGGCATCCGCATGCCGAGCCTGCCGATGTCGCCGCCGAAACTCCGCGCCGCCATCGACAAAGCCGCGAAGTAGCGACCCCCATGCCGAAGGTCGTTCTCTCGGGCACGGCGGTCCGCCGGTTCACCGGGGGGCAGACCGAGCTCGAGGTGAAGGCCACGACCTTCCGCCGCCTGGTGCTGGAGCTCGATCAGCGCTTTCCCGGCCTCGGCCGCCAGGTCGAGGACGGCATGGCGATCGCGATCGACGGCACGATCTACCAGGACGCCTACAACGCGCCGCTCGGTGCCGAGAGCGAGATCTATCTGATCCCGAGAATCGCGGGCGGCTGACGAGGTCTCTGGAGACGGTCGTCGGGGCGTGACGCCCGAGGCTTTGATCGACGCGCCCGACCATGCCACGATGTCTCTTCCCTGTAGAATTCAAGCGAGGCCGCCATGGCGAAATATGTGCTGGTCAGTTTCAAGACCTGCCCCTGGGTGCAGCGCGTCGCGATCGTGCTGCGCGAGAAGAAGATCGATTTCGAATTCCAGCACATCGAGCCTGACAATCGGCCCGACTGGTTCCGCGCCGTCTCGCCGCACAACAAGGTGCCGGTGCTGCGCCTCGACGATCGGGTGTCGCTCTTCGAGTCCGGCGCGATTGCCGAATACCTGGACGAGACGAACCCGCCGCGGCTGCACCCCGAGGATCCCGTCGAGCGCGCGATCAACCGCGCCTGGATCGAGTACATGTCGACCTTCGTCGACGTGACCTCCGGGCACGCCTATGCCGACAGCGAGGCGGATTTCAACAAGGCGGCGGCGCAGGTCCCGGGTGCCTTCGAGAAGCTCGAGAAGGCGCTGGAGCGCCAAGGCGCCGGCCCCTTCTTCAATGGCGCCCGCTACTCGCTGGTCGATGCCGCGTATGCGCCCTTCCTGCAGCGGCACCTTTTCCTGGAGCGGATCAGGAAGCTGGGCCACATCGACAGGGTCCCGCGGGTCAAGGCCTGGGCGGAGGCGATCGCGGAGCGCCCATCGACGCACAGCTTTCCGCCGGCCGAGTTCGAGGCGATGTATCGGCAGACGGTGAAGCGGCGCAATAAATGGATATCGCGGTTCGTCGAGGACTCGAAGGCCGCGGCGGATTGACCGGCTTCCGCTACGCGTCGGCCGCTCTGGCGCTCGCGGTCACGGTGCCGCTGGCGGCCGCACGCGCGGACTCGCCCGCGCCCTGGCCCGACACGCCGGTCGCGCGCCTCGAGGCGCTGGCGCTGATTGAGACACTCAACGCCGAGATCCTCGCGAGCCGCAGCGCGACGTTCACGCTTGAGAAATGGTGCGCCGACCACCGGCTCTCGGGCGCCGCCGAGCCGAAGATCGTGGCGCGTCAGATCGCAGCAAAGGAGCGGCCGGCAACGTCCGAGCAGCGGCAACGGCTCGACGTCGGGCCAAACGAGGAGATCAAGGTCCGCCACGTACAGCTGCTGTGCGGTGATCGGGTCTTCTCGGAAGCCGACAACTGGTACGTGCCGGCGCGATTGACCGCCGAGATGAACCGCCTGCTCGAGACGACGACCACGCCCTTCGGCAAGGCCGTGCAGGACCTGCACCCCTACCGTAGGACCTTCGCCGCGACGGTGCTCTGGTGGCCGCTGCCCGAGGGCTGGGAGACCAAGGGGCCGGCTACGTCGGCTCAAGATGCCGCCAAGAGCCTGCCGATTCCCGACGCGCTCATCGAGCATCGGGCGGTGCTCTATACGGAGGAGGGCAAGCCTTTCTCCGAGGTCGATGAAGTCTATCAGCACGCTTTGCTGGATTTCGAGCCGCCCGCACCCTAGCGAGGGGTCCGGGGAGCCTCGCCGGCGGGCTTCGATCAAACTCGAGTCAATAAATAGTCAGCGAGATTCGCTGACGAATCTCAAAGCGACGCCCCGGGCCACGCGGCAGCGTTAAGCCGGATTTAACCGAGACCCACCACGCTGCAGGGAGAGAAATTGCCGCACGCAGTCCACAAGCGATCCGCACCAGCGATCGTGGAGCGCTGCGTATAGGGTGCACGATATCCATGTCCGACGCCTCGACCGCGCTGATCGACGTTCGCGACCGAATGCGCGAGAATCCGGCGGTTCGGGTCCGGGCCGACGCAGCCAAGCATGTCGGCATCCTGCTTTCCGCCCCTACGCTGACGGCGGCCGAGCGTCAGACCGCCCTCGCGATCCTCGAGGAGCTCGCCCGAGACGTGGAGCAGGAGGTGCGCGAGGCTCTCGCGATTCACGTCGCGAGCTGCGCGATCCTGCCGCCCATGCTGGCGCGGACGATCGCGGCGGACCTGGAAGCGATCTCCATTCCCTTCATCCGCATTTCGCCCGCGCTGTCGGAAGCCGACCTTGTCTCGATCGTCCGCCTCGGAAGCACCGCCAAGCAAGTGGCGGTCGCGACGCGAGAGCGCGTCAGCGAGCGCGTGGCGAAGGTCCTGGTGGCGACCCGCAGCACCGCGGTCGTGACGACGCTGCTGCGGAACGGCGGGGCGGAGATATCCGAGCCGTCCTATCACATGATCATGGACGGCTTCACGAGCGACGCCACGGTTCAGGGCCTGCTGGTCGAGCGAGCGGCGCTGCCGCTGACCGTCACCGAGCGCCTCATCCAGGTGGTCTCCGACGCGTTGCGCGACCGGCTCATCGAGAAGCACGCCTTGCCGCCGGAGATCGCCGCGGAGCTTCTGAACCAGGCCCGCGAGCGCGCGCTCTTCCATAGCGCCGCCGCGGCGCCGCGCGCCTTCAATGTCGAGGCCTTCGCCATCCGCCTCAACAGCAAGGGCAAGCTGACCCCGACGTTGCTGATGCGCGCGCTGTGCCTAGGCGACCTGCCCTTCTTCGAGGCCGGAATGGCCGTACGCGCGGGGATCTCGGTGCGCAATACGGTGGAGCTCATCTCGGACCGCGGACCGCTCGGCTTCAAGAGCCTCTATGAGAAGTCCCGGTTGCCGGCGGAGCTGTTTCGGGCCTTCCGGGCCGCCCTCGACGTCATCGGCCAGTTGCGGGACGATGGCCAAGCGGTCTGGAGCCCTCCCCACACGCAATTGATCCTGGATCGGGTGATGCGGGAATACGACGAAGTGTGCCCCGCGGGCCTGGAATATCTCCTGAGCCAGATGTCGCGCCGGATCCTCGGCCGCGCCGACCAGCACGGACGAACTTAGCCGTCACGCAAACATCACGTCGCCGAGTACGTGGTCGCGCAGCTTGAAGCTCGCGATCATCAAGGCGTCCGCCGCGGCTTCCAGGTGGTGTGCGATGGCACCGAGGGCGTGGAACTGCCGGTAATTCAGGTCGGCGCTCATCAGGGCCGTGGTGACCGCACGGTATCGCTCGTCGGTCTGATGCTCGACCGCGACCACGCGGTCCGCCGCCTCGAAAAACCGCTGCACCGCGTCGCGATCGCCGCCCCGGTGGACGAACTGCGCGGAGTCCATGGTGCGGCGGAAGGCTTGGCACCCGTCCGCCACGAGGTCCGCGAGCACCAGCAAAGGCTCGGGTAGCTCGGCGGGCGGCGCGGTGTCGAACAGCAATCGGGTCAGAAACGCCGCGTCCTCCAGATGGTCGGCGGCATCGTCGGCGGTCTCGACGATGCCGCGAAAGATCTCGGTTCCGGAGATGCGCCGGACGGTCGATCTCAGCTCCTTGACCACGTCGTCGGCGCGGCTCTCCCATTGCTTCGCGCGGGTGGCGTGCTGGGCGAGGGCCTCGCCGCGCTCGGCGGCGCTCCGGCGGAACGCGGCACGCAGGCCCGTCGCGAGCTGCGAGATGATGTCGGCATGGCGGGAAAGATCGGCGAGCAGGCGCTGCTCGGCCGAGCGAAAATGCGTGAACAGCTCGGCGCGAACTCGATCGCGGATGAGCGCGTCCGATTGTCCTTGCAGCAGACCGGTGGCGGCGATCTTCAGGACGAAGCGGAGGTAGTCCCGGGCCACGTCGGCGCCGAGCATCTCGTGCAGCGGCTCGCCGTACCGCAGCGGCGCCTTCACCGCCTGCTCCAACGCATCGTAGATCAGCCGCTCGCCGCCCAGCTGCAGGAACCCGCGGTGACCGATGTCGTGATCGGCCGCCCATTTGAGGACCTCGATCGCCGCCTCGTTCCGGATCAGCAGACCCAGCCGCTTGCGCGCCTTGTTCCAATCGATGAGGAAGACGAGGCGGGAGCCCAAGCGCTCGAGAAAGGTGCCGAGCGCGGCGGGATCCGCCGCCGTGAACTCGCCGCCGGCGAGGTAGAAGAGATCGGTATCGCCGATGCCCGACGCTTGATGAGCGCGAACGTCCTTCCAGCGCATGCCCGTTTCGGCGCACAGCGCTTGCAGGAACCGCGCGCGCGGCAGATGAACGTCGGTATAGGTCATCGCGACGGTCAGGCCCGTCACCTTGACGACCAAAACATGCGCCTCGGTCGTGCCGATGTCGTTCTGGATCAGCAGCGTCCCGTTCGCGCGCGCGGCGATCGTATCGAGTCCGGGATGATCGAATTTGAGCGGCGCCGTCCGCTTGACCCCGGTCATGAAGGCGGTCAGAGCCGCGACGTCGGCGTCCTCCAGCCCGTAGGCCTTGGCGCCCGCGACCTCCATCGTCGATACCGCGGCCTGCAGCCGGTTGATCTCCTTGTGGAGATCCATGACCAGGACGTGGAAGCCGTCCCCTGATGTCGGGCGGCCGGACGTCATGGCGGCGATCGTGTCCGCGCTCAGCGTGTCCTCCGCGGCCGGCGGCCGCGCCTCGATCAGCCTGTCGAGCCGCTGCTTGAGCCGGGCGTGGAGCGACGCGGCCTCCGCGTCGTCTCGTCCCGCGACCTCAAGCGGCGCGACCATGGTACGCACGGACTCGTCGAGCAGCGCAACGAGCCGCAGAGCGCCGGGAATGTGATAGATGCCGTCGCCATCGTGCTCGGCCTGCGCGATCGAGCGGTCAAATCTCGCGTCGGTTATGCCGCAGGCTTCGCGATCCGCGCGGAGCGACGGCGCCGAGGCTTGCGGGCTCTCGGCCTGGCCCGCCGCCATCTGCAGCAATCCCAAGACGTATTTGGCGCGCTCGTTCGCGACGAAGGCACTGGCGAGCAGCGTCGGCAGCACCAGCGCGCGCTCGCCGAGAAAATCGACGACCTGAGTTTTCGCCATTTGTCGGGCTCCTCGCTTCGTCTCGGCTGTAACGAAACCGTCACGAAGACTTCGTTTGGCCTTCTGAATATTTCTCAGACGACCATGAGCGGGCGGACTTGACCTTGATCTGGCTCAAGGCACACGGAAATGCGGCCGCGGGACTGCCGGGCGGCCGAAACGCGGGCGCGATCGAATGCCCTTATGCCGCCGTCAGGAACCGCTCGATTGACAACGCGTAAGGAATTGCCGTGGCAACCATGCCGAACCGGGACACTCCGAGAAATAGAGTTAACGGCCGTACGCGGTTTTAGAGATTGCTGGCGGCATTCATTCAACGTTAACGCGCGATCGTTTGAAATGCCCGGTCCTGGGCAACCCGCCCGACACTCTTGGCACTCCTGGGGAGGGGAGCCATGGACGATGCAGTGCCCATAGGCGCGCGTGACGCAGCGCCGGCGAACGGAACGCAAAGCGCCAGGACGCCATCTCGTACTCCGCGAGACGCCGCGCAGATCGGGATCGTCACGGCGGTATCGGGATCCAAGCTCTCGTTCGCCCTGTTGAATTCCGCCTTGGCGAGCGCGGGCCAGGCGGACTACGAGCGTGCGCAAGTCGGCACCCTCGTCAAGATCTCGACTCCCTCGACCGCGGCGTTCGGTTTCATCGAGAGCATCGCCTTTCAGCGCGCGCCGACAGGCGGCGCGCCCGACAGCCTCGCGATCGCCCATGTCGAGCTCCTGGGCGAGCTGGCGGGCCGAGCGCCGGATGCGAGCCCCCGCTTCTCGCGCGGTGTCTCCGTCTATCCCGCGCTCGCGGCGCCGGTCTTCTTGGCAAGCGCCGACGACCTCACGCTCATCTACGCGAAGCCGAAAGCCTGGACGGTGCCGATCGGGTCGCTCTACCAGAACCCCGACCGCACCGCGCATCTCCTGCTCGAGGAGTTCCTGTCCCGGCACTCCGCGATCCTGGGCTCGACCGGCACCGGCAAGTCCTGCGCCTTGGCGCTCATCCTGCACGCCGTGTTGGAACAGAACCCGAATGCCCACGTCGTGCTGATCGACCCGCATGACGAATACAGCGCCGCCTTCAAGGGCATCGCCGATTGCATAACGCCGCGCAATTTCCAGCTGCCCTACTGGCTCCTCAGCTTCGAGGAGATCAGCGAGCTCCTGTGCAGCCGGGACCCCAATGCGCGCAGCCGCGAGATACCCATCCTGCGGGACGCCATCGTGCGGGCCAAATGCGATTACGTCGCCAAGTCCGGAGACGGCTCGCGCCTGACCGTCGATACGCCGGTGCCCTACCGGATCATGCACCTGGTGCAAAACATCAGCCTCGCCAGCGGCAAGCTCAACAAGCCCGACGGCGCGACGCCCTATCTCCGGCTGATCGCGCGGATCGAGGATTTGTGCCGCGACAAGCAGTACGAGTTCATGTTCGGCGGCGCCGTCACCGACAACATGGGCTTGGTGCTGTCGCGCCTGCTGCGGATCCCGGTTGCCGGACGTCCCATCACGATCTTCGACATGTCGTCGGTGCCCTCGGACGTCGTCGACGTCGTCGTGTCATTGATGTGCCGGTTGATCTTCGATTTCGCGCGGTGGAGCGGCCGGGAGCAAGGACAAGGATTCCCGACGCTGCTGGTCTGCGACGAGGCGCACCGCTACCTGCCGCGCGACGAGGCGCTTGGATTCGAGCCGACCCGCCGCGCCATCTCGCGCATCGCAAAGGAAGGCCGCAAGTACGGCGTATCGCTGTGCCTCGTCACGCAGCACGTCTCGGAGATCTCGGAGCGCATCCTGTCCCAATGCAGCACCGTCCTGGCGTTGCGGCTCAGCAGCGAGACCGATCAGGCGTTCGTGCGGCGCGCGCTGACGGACAATGCCGCGGGGTTGCTCAGCGCGCTCCCGGTACTGCAGCGGCAAGAGGCCATCGCCTTCGGCGAGGGCGTGCCGCATCCCATGCGCATCCGCTTCGCCGAGCTCGACCCGATGCTGCGGCCCAAGAGCACCTCGGCGAGCTTCCAGGACGCCTGGACGCACGATCGGCGGAACCACGATTTCGTGAACGCCATCATCGAGCGCTGGCGCGAGCAGTCCTATTAGGCCGCAAGCCCGTCTTCGTCAGAACCGCTCGGCGTAGCCGCCCTGCTCCTTGGCGTGCGCGCCCCAGGGCTCGCGGGCGAACAGGCGGCGCACCATGGGCGCGAAGGCCTCGATCGGCATGGTGTCGTAGTCGGGATCGAAGGACGTCTGGTCGTACTTGTCGCAGAAATCCCGGCACAGCTGGTAGGCGGGATGGCCGCGGAACTTCTCGCGGGCATTCCGGTCGATGCCGAAGTGATGGAAATAGTAGTAACCCTGGAAGAGCCCATGCTGCCGGATCATCCAGTAGGTATGCGGCCGCACGTAAGGCTTGATCATCGAGGCGGCGTATTCCGAGTGGTTCTCGCTCGCCAGCATGTCGCCGACATCGTGAAGGAGCGCCGCCGCGACGAACTCCTCGTCGCGGCCGTCGCGGTGCGCGCGGGTCGCGGTCTGGAGCGAGTGCGTGTAGCGGGTCACCATCTCGCCGGGATAGCTGTTCTTGAGCGGCTCAAGCGCCGCGAGAACCCGATCGGCGAGGCCGAGCTCGAACTTCTTCAAGAGCTCGAAGACGCCCAGGTATTCTTCCTTCGTTCCGTCCTCCATGCGCCGGTAGCGCGCGCGGAATTGAGTCTGGGCATCGTCGGGCATCGGAGCCTCCTTGGATTTCAGCCGCCGGTCGGCGGCTTGCCGCTAACCATTCCCGCGAGCGCGCGCGGCGGCCGCTGGGCCCCGCGGAACAGCACGCTCGCCTGGATCTCGACCGCGCGTTGCCACGCGCTCAGTTCCGCCGCGCCCATCTCGGTCCGCGGGCGCGGGTCGACATCGAAATTCCCGTGGGTGTCCTCGCCGCGGACCAGGGTGGCCGACTCCCGCGGCGAATGCTGATAGGCGTGGGTCGGGATCATCTCGAGCAGGAAGAGAATACGCCGGTCGGCGCCCTGGTTCGGGTTGGACGAGTGGACGATCGCGTTGTTGAAGAGCGCGATCTCGCCGGGATCGAGCTCGAAGTCGACCGCCGCGGACGCGTCGACGCTTGCGTCGATGAATTGCTCGCGCGTGAGGAGGCTGTGGGTATCGAAGGCCTCCTTATGCGGGAGCAGCGGGCCGCGGTGCGAGCCGGGGATACCCCGGATGCAGCCATCGATCGACCGGGATGACGAGAGCGCGAGCGCCACGATAAGGACGATCGGCTTGACGTCGGCGTAAGCCGTGTCCTGGTGCCAGCCGGCGAACGTCTTGCCGTCCGCCCGCTTCGCGCGCAGCGAGGTGCCCCAGCACAGGATGTCCGGACCGAGCAGGTCCTCCGTGGCGTCGAGAACGCGGGGCTCGCGGATCATCTCGTCGACCCACGGGCACAGCAAATGCGCCTTCTGATCGAGCTTGAGCCGCGCATCGGGATAGTTGGCCTCGAAACTCTCAAGGCTGCGCCGGTAGTAGAGCGCCCGCTCCTCGGAGATCGCGCGTACCGGCGCCACGAACCCGTCCCGGTGGAAAGCGTCGATCTGGGCCTGCGAGAGGAGTTTCGGCAAGGGCGCTTCGTGCTCCGGGAAAATCGGATCGGGTTCGGAAAATTATGACGGCAAGCGCGACCGCATTCAATTCCGAGTGTGGCGTTCGCATAGCTGAACAAGCGACCCCTCTTCGGCGCGCACTGCTTGTTCGATTATCCGAACGTCAATCTCATAATTGAACAGGCACCGGGCTTGGCGTCATAATCGCCGCGAGGAGGCGTCGATGCCAGGCCAAATCGATCGCGCGCGGATCTTTCCCGAGGCGGAACTGCCGGACGCCCAGGCCTTGATCGCCGAGGGGCGCAAGACCGCCAAGACCATCAAGGTCGGCACGTCGCCGTTTCTCGAGACCTTCGGCGTCGGCTCGGAGGCCGACTACAAGCGCCGCGCGGTCGCGGAAGGCCGCGTGATGATGCACGCCCAGATCGGTTTCCGCGCGCCCGACAAGAGCCGACGTGCCTACGCGGAGATCTGGGAGGCGCTCGACAAGGCGGGACACCGCGTCGACCGGTACGGGATCTGCCTCGACTGGAGCATGGGCTATCCGCGCGCGCGGCGGAAGAACATGCCGCGCGGCACCGGCCTGATTATGGTGGAGACCGAGGATTGGATCGCCATGACCCGGATGGCGCCCGTCGCGCCGCATTTCGGCGACTTCGTCATCGGGACGCCCGCGGCCTTCGAGAACACCATCGCCGCGCTGCTCGCCGGCTCGACCTCGATCGGGAACCTGGGCCAGTACTTTTCCTTTCGGCAACCGCACTGGGACGACGACGTCTTCACCACCGCCGAATCCTTGAAGGCGATCGCGCTCACCGCCGCTCAGCCGGTCGAGGTGATCGTGCACTCGAGCCTGGACGACGGGTTTGCGTCCCTGTTCACCGATCTCGCCTGCTCGCTCGGCGCGATCCTGCTGGAGCAATACATCGTCGACGACCTCTGCGGCGGCCATGCGAGCTACTCGTTCGGCAATACCTACGCGAGGCCCTACGCGCGCCACGCCTTCCAGCGCGCCGCCCAGCAGATCACCCGGACCCCCGGCACGATGATCTACGGCGCGACGACGATGTACGGCGAGAACCACGCGGCGAACTACGCCGCGCTGGTCACCTATCTCCGGATCGACATCCACGGCCAGAAGACGCGGCCGGCCGGCCACGCCGTCAACCCCACGCCGGTCACGGAGGCAGAGCGGATCCCGGACATCGACGAGATCATCGACGCCCACAGGCTCGCCAACCACCTGGTGGAGCTCGAGGAGCCGCTCGGCGGCCTCTATCGCGACGAGGAGATCGACCCGATCGCGGACCGGATCGTCGCGGGCGGCCGGCGCTTCAAGGAGAACGTGCTGGCGGGTTTCCAGGAAGCGGGCATCGACATCGAGAACCCCTTCGAGATGCTGCTGGCGATCCGGCGGGTCGGATCGAAGCGGCTCGAGGAGCTGTTCGGGCCGGGCGCGCCGACGCCGGGCCGGCTGCGCGGCCGGGCACCGGTCTCTCCGTCCCATTCGATCGAGCAGCTGGAGGAGATGGGCCAGGGCCTGGTGACGCGGATGGACGGCGCCGCGCGGTCGCGGATCGAGACCGCGGGACTGCGCGCCTGCATCGCCACGACCGACGTGCACGAATACGGCAAGATCCTGATCGAGACGGTGCTCGGCAAGCTCGGCGTCACCATCGTCGACGGCGGCACATCGACCGATCCCAACGACCTCGCGCTCCAGCTGCAGAGCACCGGCGCGCATTTCGTGGCGCTGTCGTCTTACAACGGCGTGGCGCTCGATTTCGTCTCGGAACTGCAGCGGGACCTGGGACGGCTGGGCATCGCCGTGCCGATTTTCGTCGGCGGCAAGCTCAATCGCGTTCCCGATGGCAGCAACACGAGCCTGCCCGTGGATATCCGCGACGAGCTGGCGGCCGCGGGCGCGATCGTGTGCCCCGGCGTCGAGACCATGCTCGAGCGGATCTCGGACATGGTCGTCGAGCAAGCGAGCGCACCGAGCGCTCTGGAATCGAGGAGCGCCCCATGACGATCGCTCGCGATGCCGCCGTCCGGCGAGAAGCGGCGGCGCTCGTCGCCCGGCGCCAGCGCGGGTACAGCCTGGAAGCGCCGTTCTATCTGGATCGCGACCTGTTCGAGCTGGACATGGACGGCATATTCGGCCGCCATTGGATCCACGTCGGCGTCGCATCCGAAGTGCCGAATACCGGCGACTACATGACCGTCGAGTTCGGACGCTATGCCCTGATCGTGCTCCGCGACCAGGACGGGGAAGTACGCGCCTTCCACAACGTCTGCCGGCATCGCGGCGCCCGAATCCTCACGGATCGGCGCGGAAAACTGAAGAAGCTCGTGTGCCGGTATCACAACTGGACCTACGACCTGGATGGACCCCTCGTTCATGCCGATCACGTGGCCGCCGGCGCCGACCGGAGCTGTCTCGGCCTCAAGCCGGTTCATGTGCGCAATCTCTGCGGCCTGCTGTTCGTCTGCGTGGCGGAGCAGCCGCCCGCCGATTTCGAGGACATGCGAGGGATCGTCGAGCCCTACCTCGCGCCGCATCGGCTCGAGGAGTGCAAGGTTGCGCACCAGGTCGATCTGATCGAGGACGGCAACTGGAAGTCGGTGATGGAGAACAACCGGGAGTGCTACCACTGCACCCGGCATCCCGAGCTGCTCAAGACTTTCTTTCAGTTCTTCGGCCACTCGGAAAGCGACGTGACGCCGGGGCAACGCGAGTATTACGCGCGCTACCAGCGGATCCACGGGGAATTACGCGGTATTTGGGAAGGGCTCGGCCTGCCCTGGCAACCCCGCGAGCTCCTCGACGATCGCGCGACGGCGTTCCGCGTGGAGCGCCTGCCGCTCGACAACGCCGGCGAGTCCTACACCCTCGACACGCGCATCGCCTCGCGGCGCCTGGTCGGCGACTTCTCCATCCCCCGATTGGGCGCGCTCTCGCTGCATACGCAGCCGAACTCGTGGAACCACTTCTTGAGCGACCACGCCGTGACGTTCTCGGTTCTGCCGCTGGCGCCCGAGAAGACCCTGGTGCGCACCACCTGGCTCGTGCACCGGGACGCTGTCGAGGGCGCAGACTACGACCTCGACACCCTCACCAGGGTCTGGAGCAAGACCAACGAGCAGGATGCGACGTTCGTGAGTTGGGCCAACCTCGGCACCCACAGCCCGGCTTATGAGCCCGGGCCCTATTCGCCGAACGAGATCCAGCTGGAGAAATTCCTGGATTGGTACGTCGACCGGATGTCCGCCTATGTCGGCGAGACACCGAGAGCGGGGAGGCAAAGCGGACCGGCGACCGCGGCCGCGATGAACGCCTAGGGCGAGATCGCGCCCGCATGGCACGAATGTCTGAATCCAAGGTCACGCCGCCGCACCGGGCGCCGCGCTCGGCGATCCGCATCCCGCAACTGCTGCGTCTCCTGGCCGATCTGCCGGCGGGCGCCACGCTCTCCGACCTCAGCAAGAACAACGGGACGCCGAAGAGCAGCCTGCTGGCGTTGCTGCGCGCCCTGACCCAGACGGGGTTCGTCCAGCGCCTCGACGGCCGCTACAAGATCGGTCCGGAGTCCATGAAGCTCGCCTCCACGATCGTGGCGCAACGCAAGTTTCCGGACATCGCGGTCCCCGTCGTCGACGCGCTCGCACAGACCTCGGGGGAGAGCGCGTTCCTGGCCCAGCTCGCCGACGATGCGCCCGAAGCCGTCTACATCTATCGGGCGGACAGCGCGAACGCATTGCGGTTCATCGCCGAAGTCGGGTCGCGGGAGCCGCTTTACTCCTCCGCCGTCGGACGCGTCCTGCTGGCATTTCAGCCGAAATCTTGGCAGGACCGCTACCTCCGCGGCATCGAGCTCGTGGCCCGCACGCCCCGAACCATCAAGAGCAAGCGTGAGCTCCGCCGCATCGTCGAGCGGGTGCGACGGAATCGCCGGGCGACATCGTTTGAGGAGACCATCGACGGCGTCGCGGGGATCGCGGCGCCGGTCTTCGACAAGACGGGAGATCTGTTGGCGGGACTCGTGATCGGCGCGCCGGCGGCGCGCGCGAAATCACGAGTCCAGGCGCTGGAAGCGCAGGTGAGCGAGGCGGCGGCGGAGATCTCGAGCTTGATGGGGCACGCCAGTCCGCGCCTCAGATGACGCGTAGCGGACGACGCTAAGCTAGCCCAACGTCGCGAACGCGCCGTGCACGCCCGCGATCACCCGGCCGACCTGCTCCTCGGTGAGCTGAGGAAACATCGGGAGACTCAGCACTTCGCGGGCGGCGCGCTCGGTCTCGGGCAGGCCCGCGGGTCCGATCGCGAGGCGGCCCCGATACGCCGGCTGCAGGTGCACGGGCACGGGATAGTGGATGTTGGTGCCGATCCGGCGCTCGCGGAGCGCGCGCTGCAGCCCGTCGCGCTGCGGCGTGCGCACGACGTATTGATGGAAGACGTGGGTGGCGTCGGCCCGGCGGCCCGGAAGCGAGAGCGGCAGGCCCGCGAGGCCGCTGTCGTAGGCCGCGGCGATCTCGCGCCGGCGCTGGTTCTCCGCCTCCAGCATGGTGAGGCGCACCCGCAGGACCGCGGCCTGGATCTCGTCCAGGCGCGAGTTCACGCCGGTGATGTCGCTGACGTAGCGGTCGCGCCAGCCGTATTGGCGCAGCGCCCGGAGCCGCTCGGCGAGCGCGTCGTCGCTGGTCACCACCATGCCGCCGTCGCCGATCGCGCCCAGGTTCTTGGTGGGATAGAAGCTGAAGGCCGCGAGCCGGCCGATGCTGCCGACCGTTCGCGTGCCCGAGAGCGCGCCATGGCATTGCGCGGCGTCCTCGACCAGCGCGGCACCCGCGAGCTTCGCCGCGGGCTCGATGGCCGCGAGATCCGCCGGCTGGCCGTAGAGGTGCACCGGCATCACCGCGGCGATCCGTCCGGGCGGGCGCGCAAGCACCTCGGCGAGGGCGCGCGGCGACATCGTGCAGGTGCCGGGCTCGATATCGACCAGCAGCGGCTTGGCGCCCGCGAGCTCGATCGCCGCCACGGTGCCGACCGCGGTGTGCGAGACCGTGACCACGTAATCGTCGGGGCCGACGCCGAGAGCCCGGAGCGACAGGATGAGCGCATCCGTCCCGCTCGCCACGCCGACGCCGTGACTCACGCCCACGAAGGCCGAGAACTCCTGCTCGAAGCCCTGGACCTCGCGTCCCAGGATATAGGTGCCGCTCTCGATGACCTGGATGATCGCGATCTCGATGCGCGAGCGCAGCGCCAGGATCCCCGCGCGAGGATCGGACTGCGGTATCGGCTCGTCGCTCATGGTCCTCCGGGTCGGCTCTTGCCGGTTATTTAGACATACTTCGCGAGCCGCGTACGGAAGAAATCCAGAGATTTCTCCAGACCTGAGCTTATTCCAATCTGCGGTTGCCAGCCGGCCACACGTCGAAAGGCCGTGTCGTCGGCCCAGTAATCTCCAATATCGATGGCTTTGCGCTCCGGGGGAAACTCCTTCATGACGAACCTGCCGCCGCCGTTTGCCGCCACCAGTGCCTCCGCCAGCTTCTTCAGCGTGAGCGCGCCGTCGCCGCCGATGTTGTAGACGCCGCCCACCGTCTCCGGCATCGCCGCCGCCAGCAGGAAGGCGTCGACGGCGTCATCGACATAGGTGAAGTCCCGCTTCTGCTCGCCGCCCCAGACATCGAAGGGCCGCCCTTCCAAGACGGCGCGCAGCCATACGCCGACGAAGGTCTGGCGGGCGTCGCGGATCCGCATGCCGGGCCCATAGGTGTTGGTCAGCCGGAGCGCCGTCGTGCGCAGCCCGTGGACGCGGTGATAGAGCAGATGAAACGCCTCGCCGGCGAGCTTGTCGATGCCGTTCACATCGACGGGGCGGAGCGGGTGGCGCTCGTCCACGGGAAGATAGTCCGGCTTTCCGTAGATCTGCCGCGTGCTCGCGAACACGATGCGCAGGCCCGGATTGACCGCGCGCGCGATCTCGAGCAGCGCCAGCTGGGCGCGCGCGTTGACGTCGAGGTCGGCCAGCGGCGCCTGCATGGAGCCCAGGTGGCTGGTCTGGGCGGCGAGATTGAACAGCACATCGCAGCCCGGGAGCGCGCGGCGGACCGCATCAGGGTCGCGAAGGTCGCCGATCACCGCCTCGATCCGATCCTCGAGCCCCTCGAGGTTGGCCCGGTTGGCGCCCGAGTCGGGGTCGAGATTGTCCAGCACGCGCACGCGCAAGCCCGCCGCCACCAGTCGGCGCACGAGCGCCGATCCGATCAGGCCGAAGCCCCCGGTGACCAGGATCTGCGCGCCTTTGAAGGGGGTCGCGACATCGACCGCGGGAGCCGACGGGGCGGCGCTCATAGGGGGACTCTTGACCTCTCGAGTCTCATGGCCGACAAGGCAGCAGGGAAGACGCACCTTCGTGATCGAGCAACACGCGAGACCCTTGCTTCGGCTCGGCACCCTGCTGGCGGCGCTTTTGCCTTTGATCGCTGCTTGTGTCGCCCCGCGCCCCGCGCCACGAGCCCCAGCCCCCGCGCCGGCGCTCACGGGCGAGCAATGCCTCGACGATCTCAGCGCCCACGGAGTCACGTATCGCGTGGCGGCGATGCCCGTCAGCACGGGCGCTTGCTCCGTCGAAAATCCCGTGCAGGTCACCAGCGCCGCCGTTCCCTGGAATCAGCCGGCGATTATGAGCTGCGGTCTCGCAAGCCGGGTCGATCGGTTCCTGGTCGAGGCGGCCGAGCCGCTCGCCCGGCGTTATATGTCGACCGAGATCGTGCGGCTGGATCATTTTGGCGCCTACTCCTGCCGGCCGGTGGTGGGCATGGCCGGCCGCTGGAGCGAGCACGCCGCCGGCCGCGCGATCGACGTTTCGGGATTCCTGCTGAAGAACGGCGACCGCGTGACCGTCGAAAGGGATTGGACGATACCGGGACCCAAGCGCGACTTCCTGCACGCCCTCGCCAAGAGCGCCTGCGATTATTTCAACCTGGTGCTCACTCCCGAGAGCGACAAATACCACTACAACCACCTCCACCTCGACATCGGCCACTGGCGACTCTGCCAAGCGTGATTGCCTCGCATCAGCGTGGTGCTCCGCGGCCAGGCGGAGCAGCGTGCTCGTCCTCATCCGCGAAGAGCGAGGTCCAGGGCTCGGCCGCCTCGGCAAGGAGCAACGGCGGCGCGGTCTCTGCATAGAGCGTGCGGGCCTCGCTCGCGGGGCCGCGGCGTTGGGCGAGCGCCAGCACCTCGATGCGACGCTCGATGCGGCCGAGACGCAGCATGAGGCGATCGCCGACCCGCACGGACTGATGGGCTTTCTGGACGGTTGCGCCGCCGACCATGACGTGAGCGCTCGTGCAGAGTCGGGTCGCGAGCGCGCGGCTCCTCGCGAAGCGCGCGCACCAGAGCCAGCGATCGAGGCGTTGGGTCGCGGCCGAAGGGGTCGGCGGCATCAATTCAGCGGGCCAGGCGCAACGCGCCCAGCTTGGCGAAGGGTCCGTCGACGGGCGCTGCGTGCCGCGCTGGCTTGCGCGGCTGGGGCCGACGCTGCGGGTGGAACGTGACGCCGCTCGCGTCCACCACCGCGCGGTAACCGAGGGCGGCCAGCACGCCGGCCAGCTCGTCTTTGCGGCAGCCCGCGATGGCGATCAGCTCCGGCGCCGGCGCGAAGGGACCCTGGCGCGCCAGGCGCCGCGCCGCCATCGCCAGGCGCTCGACCCGATCGACGCGAAGCGCGCGTGGACCCAGCACGCGGTAGCCCATCGCCTCGTAGAGACCCTCCGCGATGCCGGCATCGCGCACCGGCGACACACCGCGCACGGTTGCCACCGGCAGCGGAGCGCCCGCGCGGACCGCCCAGAGCAGCGCCGCCATCCCGGCGGCGCGTGCGTTCAGCAGCGGCGCGAGGTAGACGACCTCCGTGCCGAGCCGGACGCCGAGCTGGGCGAGACGCGTGCGCGCGGGCTTGTCGAGCGCGGCCGCCTGACCATCGAGCCGGGCGAGCGGCAGAGTGCCCAGCGCCTCCACGAGCCGATAGGCAAGGCCTCGGCTTGCCCCCTCGAGGCTCGCGTCGGCAAGCCGAAACAGCGGCGCCAACGGCTGGCGGATGTGCTCGCGCACCGCCTCGGCAAGCCGGCGGCGCACGATCTCGCGATGCGCGCCGTCGAGGAATTCCGCCGGCAGCACGTCGACCTTCGGCTGCAGCACGTGATCGCCCGCGATCAGGCGCGCGACCGCGCCGCCGCGCCAGAGCACCATGCCCTCGGGCGTCAGCGCGAACTCGTCCGCCGGCGACGTGGCCAGCGCGGCGGCGCGATCGGCGATCTCTGAGCGCAGCACCCGGTTGGCGGCGGCGAGCAAGGTGCGTGCGGCCTCGTCGGTGGCGGCGGTGTCCGGCCGGAACCGGAACCCGTCGAGCCGGCCGACGTAGTGACCCTCGACCTTGACCTCGCCGTCGCGGCTCACCGAGGCCAGCAGCTCCTGCGCGCCCGCGAGCTGGCGCACCAGGAAGGCCGCGCGACGATCGACGAAACGCTGGGTGATGCGATCGTGGAGCGCGTCGGAGAGCCGATCCTCGATGGCGCGGGCGCGCTCCTGCCAGTGCGGCGCGTCCGCTAGCCAGTCGGCGCGGTGCGAGATGAAGGTCCAGGTGCGCACATGCGCGATCCGCGCCATCAGCGCGTCGATATCGCCGTCGGTGCGGTCGAGCCGCGCCACGTGGCCCGCCACCCAATCGGTCGGCA
>DATNIT010000210.1:0-62827 GCA_035604335.1 Allostellaceae bacterium
CCCGCCAGCACCAAACATGCCCAGGGATTGATGCCGAGATCGACCTGGAGCACCGCGGCGGCGTAGGCGCCGGTGCCGAAGAACGCGGCGTGGCCGAAGCTGCGCTGGCCGCCATAGCCGCCGAGCAGGTTCCAGGCTTGACCCAGCAGGCTGAAATAGAGCGTCATGATCGCGAAGTGCAGCCAGAAATCCGAATGCACCAGCAGCGGCAGGGGCGCCAGGGCCAGCAGCACCGCGACGGCGAGGAGCCCGGGCGTCTTCATCGCGGGCTCACGCGCGCTGGCCGAAGAGGCCGGTGGGCCGGAACAGTAGGATCGCGATGAAGATCACGAAGACGCCGATCTTGCCGAGGTTCTCGCCCAGGAACAGCCCGCCCAGCGACTCCGTGAGCCCGATGACGAAGCCGCCGACGAGCGCGCCGGCGAAGCTGCCCATGCCGCCGAGCACCACGACGGTGAAGGCGATCACCACGAAGTTCTCGCCGACGCCGGGATGAGCGTAGTAGCTCGGCAGCAGCAGGCAGGCGGCGGCGCCGACGCAGGCGATGCCGATGCCGAAGCTCATGGCGTAGATGTGGTCGACGTCGATGCCGACGAGCTGCGCGCCCTGGCGTTCGCGGGCCAGTGCCCGGATCGCCTTGCCGAGATCGGTGCGCTGGATCAGGAGCCAGAGCAGGCCCGTGACCACCAGAGCGCCCACGAACGACACCACCTTCGGCACGGCGATGAAGGCGCCGCCGAAATCCACGGTCGAGAACGCGTAGCTCGGATTGATGGTGCGAGTGTCGGCGCTCCATAGATAAAGTGCGAAATTATCGATGATGATGGAGAGGCCGAGGGTGACCAGCAGGATATTCTCCTCCCGGCCGTGGCTCGCGGTCGCGATCACCGCGCGCTGTAGCGCGTAGCCCAGCGCGAACATCGCGGGGACCACGATCGGCAGCGCGAGGTAGGGGTCGATGCCCAGGAGCGTGTAGAGGAAATAGACGCCGTAGAGCGCCAGCATCAGCAGGCTGCCGTGGGCGAAATTCACGATGTGCAGGACGCCGTAGATCAGCGTCAGCCCCAGCGCCACCAGCGCATAGACCGCGCCGGTGGCGAGGCCATTCAGGATCGCCGGCAGCAGGATCTGAAATTCGAGCATCTCGGCCCTTGAAAACGAGCGCGTCCGGGGCGGCGGACGAGGAGCCGCCCCGGAGCCTCAGTGCGGACCAGCCCGCGGCTAGGTAGGCATCGGGAACACCGCCTTGGCGTTGGCGAACTCTGTCGGCAGGATCACCTTGATGTCGTTGTCCTGCACCTGCAGGTTCACGCCGCGCGCGCCAGTGTTCTGGCCGTTCTCGAACTTGGTGGGGCCGTAGGGCATGAAGTGGCCGCTCCAGGTGCTCGATGCCAGCGCCGCCGTGATCTTGGCACGATCGGTCGAGGCCGCCCGCTCCAGCGCCTCCGCCAACAGCATCACCGCGTTGTAATTGAGGAAGACCTCATACGTGTAGAAGAGGTCCTTCGCCTCGATGCGCTTCTTCAAGTCGAGCGCCGCGGGGTTCTTCGGGTTGAACCAGTGATTGCAATCCATGATGAATTGGGCGGCCTCCGGGAACTCCTTCACGAACTTGTACTGCGAGGCGCCGCCGCCGAGCACGGAGTAGATCGCCTTCGGCCGCAATTTCTGCTGCAGCATCGTGCGGGCGAGGATCACGTACTCGTTGTAGTAGTTGGCGGGGATGATGATGTCGGGGTTCTTCGCCTTGATCGTGAGCACGATGTTGTTGAAGTCTAAGGTCGGTGTCGGATGCTTGATGACATCGAGCACCTCGATGCCGATGCCCGGTAATTCCTTGGAGAGCAGCCCGGCGGTGCCGGTGCCGAACGCCGAATCCTCGTGGACGATCACCGCGGTCTTGGCGGGGCTGCCCGCGGCCGCATTGATGTCCTTGAGCGCGGGTACCGCGGTCTTCACGAAAACGCCGTAGCCTGGGCTGAACCGGAAGGTGTTGGTGAGACCGGCCGCGATGATGCGGTCGTCGGTGCCGACATCCACGACATAGGGAATGTCGTGCTTCGCTGCCGCTTGCGTCGTCGCGAGGCAGAGGAAGCTCGCGTATCCCCCGACGATCGCGGAGACGCCGGCCTCGTTGTACTTCTCGATCTCGGAGACCGCGACGTCGACCTTGGACTGCGCGTCCGAGAGGAGCGCCTCGATCTGCGCGCCGCCCAGCGACTTGATGCCGCCCTTCCCGTTGATGTCCTCGACTGCCATCAAGGCACCGGCGCGGGACTGCGTCCCGGAATAGGACACGCCGCCGGTGACGGGATGGATGATGCCGACCTTCACCGACTTTGCCTGGGCACGAAGGATCGCCGGCGCGGCGATCGCGGTGATGGCGGCGCCGCCGGCGCCCGCAAGGATGCTGCGGCGGGTGATGGACCGATACGGACGCGACATGACGGGACCTCCCCTGCTGGATCAGAGCTTCGAACGGCTGCGCGGGAACGGCACGGTGGGCGGCGACCAGAGATTTCCGGCGCTGCCGCGCTCGCGCGCGAGAGACATGCGGTATTGGTAGCGGTCGGGCCGATAGAGCGCGTGGATGTGCTCGACCGGACGGCGCGCGGGATCGTAAACCACGCGCGTCAGGCTCAGGAGCGGCGAGCCCACCGCGATGCCGAGATGCCCGGCAACAGTCGGATCCGCGAGCCGCGCGCCGAGGATCTGCTCGGCGCTCTCCGCGACCACGCCCGAGCGCTCCAGCAGGACCAGGAGCGGCGTCGAGGCCAGATCTTTCCGCCCATAGGTGCGGCCGATCGGCTCGGGAACGTGAGTCGTCAGATAAGAGAACGGCACGCCTTCCTGTCGGCGTACGCGGACGGCGCGCTGGGCGCGCACGCCTTCGTCGAGACCGAGCATGCGGCGGACGTCGTCCGGCGGCAGCACGTAGCCGAATTCCAGGAGCTCGACCTCGGTCTCGAGCCCCATGACCAGCAGGTTCTCCATGAGGCCGGCCATGTTGCCGGCGACCGGCTTGCCCGCGACGCGGCGGATGACGCGGGTTCCGAGACCGCGCCGGCGCCGAACGAAGCCGTCGGCGGCGAGATCGTCGAGCGCGCGCTTGATGGTGATGCGGGAGACGCGGAACTGCTCGGCGAGCGCGGGCTCGCCCGGCAACAAGCCGTCCGCTCCATAGGCGCCCGCGACGATCTTGTCGCGCAGCACGAGATAGACCTGATGATAGAGCGGCGTCGGCAGGCGCTCGTCCAGGAGCTCCCGCGGCGGCTCTCGCCTCGCTGTCGCCGTGCCGGCGCGCATGGGTCTGACGCCAATCCCCCGATTTTCCGACTCATAGCGTGCCACCTGACCGGATGCTATATCTTTATAACGTTTGGGCTGCGGCGAAGCGGCGCGCATGTGCGCGCTCAACCGCAGCATAGAATTGGTCGACGGCCGTCCGGACGTCGGGCGACATTCGCGGAGGGGATGCGATGGAACGATCGGACAAGACGGCGCGCGAGCTCTATCAGGAGATCAAGGCCAATCCCACCCGCAAGCGCTTCGGCTTCGGGCGTAAGCCCGCGCTGATCAATGTCGATCTCCAGAACTCCTATACGCGCGTCGCCGAATTCAAGACCGCGTACGAGACCGTTCCCAAGCAGCTGGACTATGTCAACGCGCTCGCCGATCTGTTCCGTGCCAAGAACTGCCCGGTGGTCTGGACCTATGTCGCCTATATGGACTCCGGCGAGGATTGCGGCGTCTGGGGTACGCGGACGAACACGCCGGATTCGCTGCAGAACATCAAGGTGGGCTCGCGACGCTCGCAGTTCGACGAGCGCCTCAAGATCGACGCCAAGCGGGACATCATCGTCAACAAGCGCATGGCCTCGGCCTTCCACGAGACCAATCTGGGCTCGCTGTTCACCTTCCACAAAGTGGATACGGTGGTGGTGACGGGCGGCTCGACCTCGGGCTGCGTGCGCGCGACGGTGGTGGACAGCCTCTCGCGGAGCTTCCGCACCATCGTTCCCGAGGAATGCTGCTCGGACAAGCACGAGAGCCCGCACTTCGCCAATCTCTACGACATGGCGCTCAAATACGCCGACGTGATTCCGGTGGCCGAGGTGATCGACTTCATGGGCAAGTACAATCCTGTCAACGACTGAGGCGGCGGACGTGAAGCGCGATCCCGGTCTCTACGACTATCTTCCCTACGACCGACGGCCGAAGATCCGCTGGCCGGACGGCGCCCATGTGGCGTTTTGGCTGGCGCCCAACATCGAGTTCTACGAGCTCGATCCTCCGAAGAACCCTGTCCGCGGCTCCTGGCCCCGGCCTGCGCCGGATGTGCTGGGATATTCCTACCGGGACTATGGCAACCGCGCGGGCTTCTGGCGCATGGTCGAGACCTTCGACCGCTGCGGCATGCGCGGCAGCGTGTCGCTCAACGTCGCGATGTGCCAACATCATCCCGAGGTGATCGAGGCCTGTGCCAAGCGCGGCTGGGAGTTCTATTCCCACGGCACCTACAACACGCGCTACCTCTTCGAGATGTCCGAGGAGCAGGAGCGCGCGCTGATCCAGGATTCGATCGACACCATCAAGCAGCACACCGGCCAGAAGCTCGACGGCTGGCTCGCCCCAGCGCTCACCTACACCGAGCGCACCCTCGATCTGATCACGGAGATGGGGCTCACCTATTGCTGCGATCTCTTCCACGACGACCAGCCCTGTCCCGTCAAGACCGCGCGCGGCCGGCTCGTGAGTGTCCCCTATTCCCTCGAGATGAACGACGCGATCGTCTTCAGCGCCAACGCGCTGAGCCCGCGCGCCTACGGCGACATCATCAAGCGCCAGTTCGACCGCCTCTACGAGGAGGGCGCGGAGTCCGGCACCGTCATGTGCATCCCGCTGCATCCCTATCTGGTAGGCCAACCCTATCGCATCGCGGCCTTCGAGGAAGCGCTTGCCTATATCACCGGTCACGACAAGGTCTGGCGCGCCACCGGCCGTGAGATAGCGGCGCATTTCCTGACCCATGATTTCGATGCCTTCGCGAAGGCCTCGGAGCCCGTGGGGGCGGCGCCATGAGCGTGCCGCCGGATTATCTGAAATACGCCCACCGCCGCTACGGCATGGATCACGACCGCTACGGTTGGTCGATACTGCCCCGGCGCAAGCCCGTGAACTGGCCCGGCGGCGCGCGGATCGCGCTCTGGGTGGTGCCCGCGCTCGAATGGTTTCCGCTGGACATGAAGGGCAAGCCCTTCAAGCCGCCGGGCGCACTGGTGACATCCTATCCGGATTTGCGGCACTACACGCTTCGCGACTACGGCAACCGCGTCGGCATTTTCCGGGTGATGGAGGCGCTGGACCGTTCCGGCATCCGCGCGTCGGTCGCGGTCAATGCCGCGGTGGCCGCGCGGTATCCTTCGCTCGTCAATGCCTGCGTCGCGCGCGGCTGGGAAGTGATCGGGAACGGCCTCGACATGGATCACCTGCACTACGAGGGCCTGCCCAAGCACGAGGAGACGAAGCTCATCGAGGAGTCCCTCGCGATCCTCCGCCGCGTCTCCGGCCAGAAGGTGCGCGGCTGGCTCTCGCCGGCCCGATCGGAATCCTTCTCGACCCTCGATCTCGTCGCGGCCGCCGGCATCGACTACGTCTGCGACTGGGTCAACGACGACATGCCCTATGCGATGCGGACCGAAAGCCGCACGATCCACAGCTTGCCGCTCTCCAACGACATCGACGACTACACCATCCTGGTTCAAAACCGCCATTCGGAGGACGCCTATGCGCAGCAGGTCTGCGACCAGTTCGATGTCCTCTATAAGGAGTCGGAGACCCAAGGCGGTCGCGTCATGGCGCTATCCCTGCATCCCTGGGTGATCGGCCAGCCTTACCGGATCGGCTCCTTGGAGCGGGCGCTCACGCACATCATGGGACACCGGGACGTCTGGGCGGCGACGGGCTCTGAGCTCCTGGACGCTTTCGCTCAGCAGTAGCGCGAGCACCACTCAGCTCTGCGAGAGAGGGCAATATCATGACCGCCGCCGGCCGTACGCTCCTCGACAAGATCTGGGACCGCCACGCCATCGTGCAGCGCGACGATGGCCAGACGCTCCTTTATGTCGACCGACACTTCATTCATGACGGCTCGCGGCGCGCCTTCGAAGTGCTGGGCGAGCGTGGCGTGAAGGTCCGGCGGCCCGATCGCACCTTCGGCACACCCGACCACTACGTCCCCACCGTCGGACGCGACTTGGCGACGATCGACGATCCCGATGCCCGGCTCATGGTGGAGGCGATCACCAGGAACGCGGTGGCGCACGGCGTCACCCTCTTCGGTCTCGACGATCCCCGACAGGGCATCGCCCACGTGGTCGGCCCCGAGCAAGGCATCAGCCAGCCGGGCATGACCATCGTGTGTGGCGACAGCCACACCTCGACCCACGGTGCGCTGGGCGCGCTGGCGTTCGGCATCGGCGCTTCGGAGGTGAGCCACGTCCTCGCGACGCAGACGCTCTGGCAGCGCAAGCCCAAGGCCAAACGGATCACGGTCGATGGCCCGCTCGGCGCGGGCGTGACCGCGAAGGACGTGATCCTCGCCATCATCGCCAAGATCGGCGCGGATGGCGCCGTGGGTCACGCGATCGAATACGCCGGCAGCACCATCCGCGGCCTGTCGATCGAGGGACGGCTCACCGTCTGCAACATGTCCATCGAGGCCGGCGCCCGTGCCGGCATGGTCGCGCCCGACGACACCACCATCGCCTATCTCGAAGGCCGGCCTTATGCCCCCAAGGGCGAGCAGTGGGAGAAGGCGGTTTCGTTCTGGAGCTCGTTGCCCAGCGACAACGATGCCCGCTTCGACAGCGAGGTTGCGCTCGCCGCCGCGAGCATCGCGCCGATGGTGACCTGGGGCACCAGCCCGCAGGATGCGGCGGCTATCACGGGCTGCGTTCCCGATCCCACGGAGATCGCGGATTCCGCGCGCCGCTCCGCGGTCTCTAAGGCGCTCGATTACATGGGCCTGACGCCAGGAACCGAGTTGAGCGGTATTCCTGTGAACCGCGTGTTCATCGGCTCTTGCACCAACAGCCGCATCGAGGATCTGCGCGTGGCCGCGCGGGTCGCCACAGGGCGCAAAGTCGCCGCCTCGGTGCGCGCCATGGTGGTGCCGGGCTCCGGACTGGTGAAGCGGCAGGCGGAGGCCGAGGGCCTCGATCGCATCTTCAAGGCGGCGGGCTTCGATTGGCGCGAAGCCGGATGCTCGATGTGCGTCGGCATGAACGGCGATCTCGTCGCGGCCGGCGAGCGCTGCGCCTCCACGTCGAACCGAAACTTCGTCGGGCGCCAGGGCAAGGGCGCGCGCACGCACCTGGTCAGCCCAGCGATGGCGGCGGCGGCGGCTGTGACGGGTGCGTTCACCGACGTGCGCGCGCTCCTGCAAGGGTAGGATACAGTATGGAACCTTATGCTCGCCTGGACGCCGTCGCCGCGCCGATGCCGGTCGCGAACGTCGATACGGACCAGATCATCCCGGCGCGGTTTCTGCGCAGACCGCGCAACTCCGGGTACGGCCAATATCTGTTCCACGATCTGCGGTTCGATGACGTTGGGAAAGAGAGGCCGGATTTCGTCCTGAACCAAACACCCTATCGCGGGGCGCGCGTGCTAATCGCCGACAAGAATTTCGGCTGCGGCTCCTCGCGCGAGCATGCGGTCTACGCGCTCTGGGATTACGGGTTCCGCGCGGTGATCGCGCCGAGCTACGGCGATATCTTCTACAGCAATTCCCTGAAGAACGGCTTCCTGCCGATCGTTCTGCCCGCCGACGCGGCGGCATATCTGTGCGGCCAGGTCCAGCAACGTCCCGGCGTCCACATCGTCGTCGACCTAGAGCGGCAGCAGGTGACCGGACCGGACGGCCGGGTCTACCGATTCGAGATCGACGCTTTCCGCAAGCACTGTCTCCTCAAGGGAATCGACGAGCTCGACTTCACGCTCGGTCACCGCGCCGATATCGAGGCTTTCGAGCGCAGCCACGGCAACTCGACGCCGTGGCTCTGACGGCGGCGAGCACTGGCCGCTTCTCACGCAACCGCTCGAGACCTGGATGCTCGGCGCGCCCCGAGGCGAAGCCAATCCTTCTGTGGGACTGCTCGCCGGCGCTCGCTGATCCGAGTGCACGGTCTCGCCAGAGATTCCCGATATCTGTGCGGAGTGACCGTTATCTCATCCTGTGAAAATAAGCTTCATGATATAAATTTCGGACGCGGGGATTTCGTGTCGACCCGCCATTGCCTTGCACAAGGCAGAGCTCGGAGAATCCAGGAGAGGTAAATGACCGCGAACAACGCGTTGAACGGCGGCCAGGTCATTGTGGACTATCTGATCCGCGAGAAGGTGCCGTACGTCTTCGGCCTGTGCGGGCACGGCAACATCAGCTTCATCGATGCGCTCTACGAGCGCTCGAGCGACATCAAGACGATCTCCGTCCACCACGAATCGGTGGCGGGCTTCATGGCCGACGTTTACTACCGCATCACCGGCCAGCCCACCGCGACCTTCACGTCCTGCGGTCCGGGCTCCGCGAACATGCCGATCTGCCTCGCCAACGCGTTCTTCGACTCGGTGCCGTTCCTCGCCGTGACCGGAAACGTACCCACGGGCCAATTCAATCGCGGCGCCTTCCAGGAGACCTACCGGCACTACCAGGCCGATTTTCCGTCCACCGTCCGCGCCTACTGTAAGCGCGTCTTCCAGCCGACCCGCGGCGACATGGTTCCGCTCGCCATCCGGCAGGCGTGGAAGACCATGGTGACGGGCCGCCCGGGTCCCGTGGTGCTGGACGTACCCTTCGACATCTTCAAGGAAGCGGCGGCCACCGAGACGCCCAGGCCTGAGGAGTGGAACGCCAACATCTCCAGCCGCTGCGGCGCGGATCCCGAGGGCGTCGCGAAGGCGGTCGACATGTTGCTCTCCGCGAAACGACCGGTGATCCTGGTTGGGCAGGGCGTCAAGTATGGCGGTGCCGCCGCCGACCTGCTCCGCCTCGCGGAGCGCCTGCAGATCCCGGTTGCCTGCTCCGCGAGCGGCATGGGCGCGATCGACAGCGAGCATCCGCTCGCGCTCGGCTTGGTCGCGCGGAATGGTCACTACCAGGCGAACCACGCGGCGCGACAGGCCGACGTGCTGCTGGCCCTCGGGGTGCGCTTCGACGACCGCACTTCCAGCTCTTGGCTCCCGGGCTATTCCTTCACCATCCCGCCGACCCAACTCATCCACGTCGACATCGATCCCGACGAGATCGCGCGCAACTATCCCGTGGCGCTCGGCCTCATGGCGGACGTGCGGACCTTTCTGCGGCAGGTGCTCGCGGAGCTCGACCACCGCAAGTCGAGGACCACCGGCCTCGCGCGCAATGCGTGGCTCGACGACATCGCCGGATATCGCAAGGCATGGGATGCGTTCATCGCGCCAGGGTTCCAGGTCGACACGACGCCTATTCATCCCCAGCGCGCGGCGCATGAGATCGACAAGGCGCTGCCGGAGGACGCCATCCTCGTCAGCGACATCGGCATTCACCACAACTGGCTGCTGCAATATTGCAAGCCGAAGCGGCCGGACTCGCTGGTGGGTTCCATGGGCTTCGGTCCCATGGGGTTCGGCGTAGCGGGCGTGCTCGGCGCAAAGCTCGCCGCTCCCGATAGGCCCTGCGTGTCGGTGTGCGGCGACGGCGCGTTCTTCATGCATGCAAGCGTTCTGGGCACCGCGGTCGAGTACAATATTCCCGTGGTCTGGGTGGTGTGGAACAACTACGCCTACGCCTCCATCCGCGGCTTGCAGCGCGGCTTCCTCGAGGGGCGCGAGCTCGCGACCGACTTCCGGCATCCGGAAACAGGCAAGCCCTACAATCCCGACTTTGCGGCAATGGCGCGCTCCGCCGGCGTGGAGGGCGTGAGCGTCGATCGCGCGGCCGATCTCGCCGACGCGGTCCGCGCGGGCATTGCCGCCGGGCGACCCTATTTGATCGACGCCAACGTCGGCGCGGACCTCAACCCCGGCGGCGCCGGGGTGTGGGAGCTGCCCGGTCTTGGGCAGAGCAAGCCCGCGATCGGCGACCGGTATCGCATCGCGTGATCGCGATGCGCCGATGTTGAGCGCGTCTCGCATGCCAACGCCAATGCGGACCTAGCCGTCGTCGGGCGGCGGCGAGACGGCGACGCGATGCCAATGCATCTCGCGAACGCAGATGTAGAGGCCGCTCGCGATGACCAGAGCGACCCCGACCACGAGGTTGAGATCGGGCAGGTCGCCCCAGATGACGAAGCCCAGGATGACCGCCCAGACGATTTGCGTGTAGGTGAACGGCGCGATCGCGGCGGCGGGCGCGTGGCTTAGGGATTGCGTCGACCAATACTGCGACGTGCCGCCGAGCAGGCCGATTGCGAACATCCCGAGCCCACCCTGCCAGGTTGGCGTGACCCAGGCGAGGGGAAGCGCCACCGCCAGCATCAAGGCCGCGAAGATGTGCATGTAGCAGGTGATCGAGGCTGGGGTTTCGGTGCGGGTCAATTGACGCACGCTCAAGGCGCCGAGGGCCGAGCACAAGGCGCTGCCGATGCCGAACAAGGTGCCGAGTTGGAGGAATTGGCCGTTGGGCCGGGCCATGAACAGAACGCCGATGAAGCCAACGATCACGGCGCTCCACCTGTGGATCCCGACGCGCTCGCCGAGCATCGGGACCGACAAGGCCGTCATGAAGATCGGTGCCAGGAACGACAGTGACACGGCCTCCGCGAGCGGGAGATACTGCAGGGAGAGGAAGCTCAGGATGAACGCGCCCGACCAGAAAGTGGCGCGGATGAAGTGTCTCCCGGGCCGACGCGTTCGGAGCGTCGCCACGCCGCCGGCCCCCCGGACGACGAATGCAACCGGGATGAAGCCGAACAGGCAGCGAAAAAAGGTGAGTTCGACTGCGGGATAGGCGTTCGAGAGCCACTTTATGCCGACATTCAACAGCGAGCCCAGAATGACGGAGATGCACGCCAGGGCAATCGCTCGGCGCATGTCCTCTCGCGGTCGGACGAAGCCAGTGGGTACCAGTGATGGAGCAGACATCGGTTTCCTGTGCTTCCCGCCGAGCCGACGCAGTCTAGCCGACCGCACCAGTCCTCATGCAATTTCGAGATGGGAATTTTGCATCCAGGCTCGGCAGGAGAAGCCGCAGCGGGTTGGCGAGGCGGCCAGCGACCCCGGATTCAATCCGGACTCGTCGATTCCGAAGGTGGTTGCCACGAAGGGCTGAATCCCTCCCACAATTTGTGCTCCGCCCCCGCCAAAGCCCGGTGCTAGACTTTGCCGCCGAGGAAAATCTCGCTCAGCGAGCGAGGGCCATAGGAGGGGCAAATGGGGCGAAGCGAAACCAAATCACGGGCGACATTGTGGACGCGCCGCTCGGCGGCGAAGCTGATCGTCGGCGCCGCGAGCTCCGTCTTCGCGCCGCAGCTGAGCTACGCCGCTGACAAGACGGTCTATCTGCTGACGTGGGGCGGCACCATCCAGGCGATGCTGGAGCGCGACGGCTGGTCGAAGAAATTCGCGGCCGCGACCGGCTTTGAGGTGGTGCTGGTGCCCAAGGCAACCGGCGTCGAGATCATGGCGACGGCGATCGCGCAGAAATCCAAGCCGCAGGTCGACGTGGTGCAATCGGACTTGCTGCCGTGGCTGGGCGGCATCGAGCAGGGTCTCTACGCGCCCATCGACAAGGACTCGGTTCCGAATGTCGCGAAGCTCTACGGCCCCGGCGTGATCAAGGATGCCGAGAGCGGGCAGATCATCGGCGTCGAGCCTTACGGTGACATCTTCGCGCTCATCTACAACAAGGATGTGTTTGCGCGGAAGAACTGGGCGCCGCCCTCGCAGTGGACCGACCTAGAGCGGCCGGAGATGCAGGGCCAGCTGCTGATCCCGCCGGCTTCCTCGGTCTACGCCCTCTATGCGTTGATCATCTTGGCGCGCGCTCATGGCGGCAGCGAGAAGAACATCGAGCCGGGCTTCGATGTCATGAAGAAGATCGGCCCCGGCGTGGTCGATTGGAGCGACACCTTCGCCAAAATGTCCCAGTTCCTCGCGGACGAGACCGCCTCGCTCGCCATTCACGGCATCGCGGGCGCGCTCGACATGATCTCGCGCAAATTGCCGGTGGCCTATGTGGTGCCCAGTCCCGTCTACATGAGTCCGACGGCCATGGGGATCATGAAGAGCGGGCCGAACCCAGAAGGCGCCCGCGCCTTCGTGAATTGGTGGATCAGCGCCGAGGTCCAATCCTACCGCGCGGAGACCTATGGCCAGACCGTGATGAACCGTGAGGTCAAGCTCTCGGACGCCGCCGCCGCGAAGCTGCCCAGCAAGGACAAGCTCGCGGAGCTCGTCGAGATCGACTACGCGACCGTGCTGAAGAACCGCCAGGCCTGGTCGGACCGGCTGCAGCGCGAGGTCCAGAAGTAAAACCTCGTCTACGGGATAGCCCGTGTCGCTTGAGCTCGTCGACGTCGCGAAGACGTTCGGCACGGTCCATGCCGTCGACGGCGTGAGCCTCTCGGTCGCGAGCGGCGAGTTCTTCACGCTGCTCGGACCCTCCGGCTGCGGCAAGACCACGCTCCTGCGGCTCATCGCCGGCATCCATCCGGTGACCGCCGGGCGAGTGATGCTCAACGGGCGCGACATCACCCACTCCCCGATGCACACCCGCAATCTCGCGATGGTGTTTCAGAACTACGCGCTGTTTCCGCATTTGAACGTCTTCGACAACGTCGCGTTCGGCTTGCGGAGCCGCCGAGTGGCGCGCGACGAGATCCGCACGCGCGTCCGGGAAGCCCTCGCGCTGGTGAAGCTCGAGGCTCTGGCGGAGCGGCTGCCGGCCCAGCTCTCCGGCGGTCAGCAGCAGCGCGTCGCGGTGGCCCGCGCGCTCGTCGTCCGCCCGGATCTGCTGCTGTTCGACGAGCCGCTCAGCAATCTCGACGCGCGGCTGCGCGACGAGATGCGCTTCGAGATCCGCGATCTCCAGCGCCGCATCGGCATCACCACGGTACTGGTCACCCACGACATCGAGGAGGCCTTCACGATGTCGGACCGGATGGCGGTGATGCAGGGCGGCAAGATCATGCAGATCGGCCGCGCCAGCGAGATCTACCGCTCGCCCGCGAACCGTTTCGTCGCCAATTTCGTCGGGCCCATCAACGAGCTCGCGCTCAGCGACATCGAGACCGTCGGCGGACGCAGGCGCGCGCGCGCGGCGGCGCAGCTCGTGGTGTGGTTGCCCAACGCGGAGGAGGGATTCGGCCGCAACGCTCAGAGCCTGCTTCTGCGGCCCGAGTCTCTGCGCGTGAGCGCCGGCAAGATCGAGACCGAGAACCGGTACGCCGGCGAGATCGAGGACGTGATCTACCTGGGCGCCACCAGCGAATGCCGCGTGAAGATCGGCGAGGTTCGTCTCTCCGCCGTGATGCCCAGCGCCGCCGCGGCCGGGCTGGGTCCCGGCGAGCGGGTCAGCGTGGGCTGGAACGCACAGGACGGGGTACTCGTCGATGCTGGATAGGCGCGCGGGCGTGCCGTGGCTCTTCGTTGCGCCCCTCGTTCTGGTGATGGTCGTGGGGTTCGTATGGCCGCTGCTGCAGGTCCTGGTCAACAGCCTGCATCCCAACACGCCGCAGGGGATCGATGCCGCGCACTGGACGCTTGGCAACTACGCACGCCTCGCCGATCCCTTCTATGGCGAGGTCCTGGTGCGAACGCTGCGCATCAGCGTTATCGTCACCGCCATCACGGGCGTGCTGGCCTATCCCGTGGCGCTCTTCGTCTCGCGCCTGCCGCCGCGGGCGCAATCGCTCTTCCTCCTCGCTTACATCAGCCCTTGGCTCATCAACACCGTGGTCAAGGCGCTGGGCTGGACGCTGCTTTTGCGCACCAACGGCGTCGTCAACACGCTCCTGCGCGGGCTCGACGTGATCGCCTCGCCGCTGAAGCTTCTGATCAGCGAGACCGGCGTGATCATTGCCTTGGTGCCCGGCCATTTCATGTTCGTGCTGCTGCCCTTGTGGGTCGCGTTGAGCGGCCTCGACCCCGCGCTTTCCTGGGCCGCGGGCACGCTGGGCGCGCGGCCGAGCGCGGTCTTCTGGCGCGTCCTGCTGCCCATGACTCTGCCCCCCTTCGTCGCGGGTCTGGTCATCAACTTCATCATGAACATGACGGCGTTCGCGATCCCCATGCTGCTGGGCGGCGCTCGCAACATGGTCGCGTCGATGCTTGCCTACCAGGTGAACCTCGTCTCGTTGGACTGGCCGTTGGGCGGCGCGCTTGCCGTCGCACTGGTCGCCTTCACGCTGACCGTCGTCTGGGCGGGCCAGCGCGGCGCCGTCTTGCTCGTGTCGGGGCGAGGCGCGCGGGCGTGATCCTTGTCGTCAACATTCTCATGCTGATCGTGGTGCTCGCGCCCGTGGTCATCGTCATGTGGATGTCGTTCACACCGACGGCAACCTTCGTCCTGCCGCTCACGGATTTCTCCCTGCGTTGGTATCGCGAGGCGCTGTCCTATCCGGGTTTCGTCGATGCGTTCTGGTTGAGCTTCGAGCTCGCGATCCTGGCGGCCGTGCTCACGGTGACACTCTCGTTCCTGGCCGCCTATGGCCTGGTGCGCTACCGGCCGGCGGGCGGCGGCGCACTCAAGGCCTTCTTCACCGCGCCGCTTCTGGTCTCGGCCGTGGTCTTCGGCATCGCCATGTTGCAGTTCGTCAATCGGATCGGTCTCTACAATCAGCTCTCGGGCCTCGTCCTCGCGCATATCGTTCTCGTGGTCCCTTTCGCGATGCGCTCCCTCGAGGTGACGCTCCGTGCGGTGCCCGAGGAGCTTGAATGGGCGGCGATGATCCTGGGCCGCAACCGCATGGGTATGCTGCTTCGCGTCACGCTGCCGCTCTGCGCGCGCGGCCTCGTCACCGCCTTCTTGTTCTGCTTCCTGTTGTCCTTCTCGGAAGTCACCACCACCATCTTCATGACGGGGCCGGGGCTGCAGACCTTGCCCGTGCGGATCTACAATTACATGTCCGATCGCATCGACCCGACCGTCGCCGCCGTCTCGGCGCTGGTTGTCCTGGTCTCGCTGGCGTTGGTCGCGGTCCTGAACCTGCTGGGCGGGCTGCGCCGGCTGACGACGCAATAGAGAGGTGAGTGCATGAGCGACGATCTCCTGACGGCTCACGACGGCGGCGTCACCACGCTCACCATCAACCGTCCGCCGCTCAACCTCATGACGCAGTCGCTCCTCGAGGACATCGTCAGAGCGCTCGAGATGCTGAAGGAGCGCGACGAGACCCGCGCCATCGTGATCCGCGGCACGGGGACGCGCGCCTTCTGCGCCGGCGCGGATCTCAAGAGCGGCGGCGAGACCAACCCGGCGAGCGCCGCCGCCACCCGCGAGATCGGCATGCGCATGATCGACCTGATCGAGGAGCACCCGAAGCCGGTAATCTCAGCGGTGCGCGGCTGGTGCATCGGCGGCGGCACCGCGATCGCCTGGCCATGCGACATCCGGCTCGCGGCCGCCTCGGCCAAGTTCCGCGCCGGCGACATCTATCTGGGCCTCGCGCCGACCTGGGGTCTCGGCAATGCGCGCCTCGTTCATTATCTGGGCCGCAATCGCACCCTCGACACCGCCCTGCTCGGCGACGACATCACGGCGCAGGAGGCCTACGACTGGGGCCTGGTGACCCGCGTGTTTCCCGACGAGACGTTCGACCAGGAGGTCTCGCGGATCGCGCACAAACTCGCGGGCGGGGCGCCGCTGCCGATCCGGGCGATCAAGGAGGCCGTGCGTGCGCAGTACCGCGACTCCCCGGATCGCGCGATGCTCCTGACGGAGCGCTGGTATCATGTGATCCACGGCTCCGAGGACGCCAAGGAAGGCATCCAGGCCATGCTTGAGAAGCGCAAGCCCGTCTTCAAGGGGCGGTGACCGCATGTCCACGAAAGCCCAGTCGCGCATCCCCATCGCTCGGATCTTCGAGCCGCAGAGGGTCGCCGTCTTCGGTGCCTCCGACGACCGCGCCAAATGGGGCGGGCGGATCATGCATTATCTCGCGCTGCACGGCTTCACGGGCGAGATCGTGCCGCTCAACCCGCGCCGCGAGATCGTGCAGGGCCGCAAGTGCTACGCGCGCATCGCCGACGCGCCGCCGATCGACGTCGCCGTCATCGCGGTGCCGGCGGCGGTCGTGCCGCAAACCGTACGCGACTGCGCGGCGGCGGGCGTGGGCTGCTGCGTCATCATCACGGCAGGATTCGCCGAGGCGGGCGCGGAGGGCGTCGCCGCACAAGAGGAGATCGCGCGCATCTCCGCCGAGACCGGCATGCGGCTGGTCGGCCCGAACTGCCTCGGGCTCATCAACTTCCGCAACGGCATGGCGCTCACCTCGGCGCGCGTACTCGACGTCGAGAGGATCATCCCCGGCCATATCGGTCTGCTCTCCCAGAGCGGCGCGCTCATGCTTTCCGTTTACAACCGCGCGCACGACCAGGGGATCGGGTTCAGCCAGCTCGTCTCGCTGGGGAACCAGGCCGATCTCGACATCTGCGACTTCTTCGAGCACATGATCGGCGATCCCGTCACGAAGGTGATCTGCCTGCACATCGAGGGGTTGCGGGACGGCCGACGCCTCCTCGATCTGCTCGGGCGCGCTCGCGCGGTCCAGAAGCCCGTCATCGTCCTCAAGACCGGCCGCAGTGCCGAAGGCGAGGCCGCGGCGCACTCGCACACCGCGAGCCTCGCGGGCGCCTATCCGGTCTTCGCGGCGGCCTGCCGCGACGCGGGCGCGGTGCTGGTCGACGATCCCGACGTGATGGCGCTCGCGGCCGACTTCATCCTGCGCAACGGTCCCAGCGGCGGCGACGGCATCGGCATCCTCTCGTCGTCGGGTGGCATGAACGGCATCGTCGCCGATCGCTTCGCGGATCACGGGCTGCGGCTGGCGCGCTTCAACGACAAGACGCGCGAGGCGTTGAAGACGGTCATGCTGCCGGACCATCTCGACAACCCCGTCGACATGGGAACGCGCCGGCAGGAAGTTGGCGAGGTCCGCGACATCGCGGCCAGCCTGGTCGCAGCGCTCGCCGGAGATCCCGACGTGGGCCTGATCATGATCCCGCTGACGACCACCCCGCACTACGAGGCGTCGGTCTCGGCCTTGGCCGAGGCACTGCGTGCCTGCGGCAAGCCCGCGCTCTTCGTGATTACCCCGGGCTCGGTCGCGACGGGCGTGCGCACCATCATCCAGGAGGCCGGCATTGCCCGCTGCGATCGGCTCGATGATGGCATGCGCTTGCTGGAGGCCTATTTCGGCTATCAGCCTCATCAATCGCCCGGGCCCGTCCCGGAGGTACTGCGGGCCGCACCGCTCATTCCGCAGTCCGGCTATCTCAGTGAGCCCGAGGCGAAAGCGCTCCTCGCGGGTTTCGGCGTGCGGGTGACGCGAGAGCGGCGGGTGAGTAGCGCCGCGGAAGCCGGCATGGCCGC
The DNA here is from genome assembly GCA_035604335.1 of Allostellaceae bacterium. GTDB lineage: Bacteria > Pseudomonadota > Alphaproteobacteria > ATCC43930 > CGMCC-115725 > DASZHJ01. The sequence goes on from DATNIT010000210.1 coordinate 17,570, forward strand.
CGACGATATCGGCTATCCCGTCGTGCTCAAGGGGGTCAGCAACACGGTGGTACACAAGAGCGATGCCGGCCTCGTGCGTCTGGCGCTCGGCGACCGCGCGGCCGTTGAGGCCGCCTTCACCGATGTATTCAGCACACTCAGGAGCCTCGACCCCGCCGCCAACGCATGCCTCGTGAGCGAGATGGTGACGGGCGGGCTCGAGCTGATCCTCGGCGCCAAGCGCGATCCGCAATTCGGCCCCGTGGTGATGGTGGGCGCCGGCGGCGTGCTGGTCGAGCTCATCAAGGACGTCGAGGTCGCCCTCGCGCCGCTCTCGGCCGCTACCGCGGAGGGAATGCTGAAACGACTGCGCGTCTGGCCCTTGTTGCGGGGATTCCGCGGGGAGCCGCGCCGCGACATCGCCGCCGTGGTCGATGCCTTGGTGAAGGTTGGGCAACTCGCGGCCGCGCTCGAGGGCCGATTGCTCGAGCTCGACGTCAATCCGCTTCTTGTCCTCCGCGAGGGTGAGGGCGCGGTGGCGGCCGACGCGCGGGCCGTGCTCGCGTGACTGTCAGCCCAATCGGAAGAACCGCTTGGCGTTGCCGTAGAGCCACTTCTCGATCACGCGCTCCTTGAGCGGCAGTGCCTCGTACTCGGCGATGGCTTCCTTGTAGGGCAGGCCCACAGTGCCGAGCGAGAGCCCGACCATCACCTTGTCCTGGAGCAGCGTGTTGCCGAACTGCAGGAACTGCTCCCAGCCCGATCCCTTCACGCCGAAATAGCGAGGATGGTGCGCGGCGGTGTCGCAGTGCAGGTTCGGGTGCCGTCGCAGCAGGCCCACCATGTCCGCGATCCACGGCCAGCCGCTCAATCCCGCGACGATGCGCAGCTCCGGAAAATCGATCGCGACCTGGTCGAGGTGGCGGGGGTGCCCGAGGTCGTAGGGCCGGTCGTTGGCATAGTTCATCGAGGTGTAGATGCGCACGGGCACGTCGAGCTCGACGCATTTGGCATAGAGCGGATAGAACCGCCGGTCGCTCGCGGGCACCATGTTGAAGAGCGCGGCGACGCGCAATCCGCCGAGGCCGAGCTCGCGGATCACGCGCTCGAACTCGCGCACGCCGCGCATGCCGTCGAACGGGCTGATCGTGGCCATGCCGATGAAGCGGCCGGGGTGAGCCCGGACGATCTCGCCGAGCATGGTGTTGGGTACGCGCCCCACCACGCCCGTCTCGACGCCGGCCTCGGCCATGAGTTTCACGAAGTCGGCGATCGTCATGCCCTTGGGCTTCGGCGCGTCGGCGCTCCGATGCGTGAAGATGCGCTCGTAGTTCGGGAAACCGTAGCCGGGCGGCGGTTCCATCCGCTCGGGATCGCCGAAACCCGGGATCAAATTCTCGGTGCCGAATTTGCGCGGCTTGCCGGTTTCGTCCGGCGGCAGATCGCATTCGAGGTCGATGACCTTTCTCACGCCGCTCCTCCCTCCGGCTTTCGCGTTCGCGCTCCATGATACTATATAATTGCAGAGATGCCGGCGGTTGCTCAGAATGGCCGGTATGAAAATCACGGATCTTCGGACGTTCGTCGTGGGCAACCCGCCGCCGCGTCTCGGCGGGCGCTATTTCATTTTTCTGAAGCTGATCACCGACGATGGCATCGAGGGCGTCGGCGAGGTGTATGCCGCGACTTTCGCGCCGCAGACCATCGTCGCCATGATCAAGGACGTGTTCGAGCACCACGTGCTCGGCACCGATCCGTTCCGGATCGAGAGGATGTGGCGGACCGTCTACGGTCGCGGCTATTCGCTGCGGCCCGACATCTCCCTGATGGGCGTGCTCAGCGGCTTGGAGATGGCGTGCTGGGACATCGTGGGCAAGGCGCTCGGCAAGCCGGTCTACGAGCTCCTGGGCGGCAAGGTGCACGAGCGGCTTCGCACCTACACTTATCTCTATCCGAGCGCCGACGAGGGCGACGTGCACAGCGACGCCGCGGTCTACCGCGATCCCGACCTCGCCGCCGAGCGCGCCGCCGAGTATGCGGCGATGGGCTTCACCGCGGTGAAGTTCGATCCGGTCGGCGGCTATTCGAATTTCGATCCGCGACAGCCAAGCCTCGAGCGCCTCGAGCTCTCGGAAGCCTTCTGCCGGAAGATCCGCGAGGCCGTCGGCACGAAGTGCGACCTCTTGTTCGGGACCCACGGTCAATTCACGGCGTCGGGCGCGATCCGCCTCGCGCGCCGGCTCGAGCCTTACGACCCGCTGTGGTTCGAGGAGCCGACGCCGCCGGAGATGCCCGAGGAAATGGCGCGCGTCGCGCGGCAGACCTCGATCCCCATCGCGACCGGCGAGCGCCTCACCACGAAATACGAGTTCTCGCGCGTCCTCGAGCTGGGGGCCGCGTCTATCCTGCAGATGGCGCTCGGTCGCGTCGGCGGGTTGCTCGAGGCGAAGAAGATCGCGGGCATGGCGGAGGCACATTACGCGCAGATCGCGCCGCACCTCTATTGCGGACCGATCGAGGGCGCCGCGAACACCCAGATCAGCGCCTGCAGCCCGAACTTCCTGATCCTTGAGAGCCTGCAGACCTGGGGTGGCTTTCACGCGCAGATCCTCAAGAAGCCGATCCGCTGGGAAGCGGGATGCGTGATCCCGCCGAGCGAGCCGGGCCTTGGCATCGAGCTCGACGAGGAGGTGGCGCGCAGCCACCCCTATACCGGCACCGATCTGCATCTCGTCATGACATCCGAGCCGATCAATCCATAGCTTCGACAGCGGGAAGGGGAGGGGTGGCATGCGCTATGGATTCATCGGCCTCGGCAATCTCGGCGCGCATCTCGCCGGGAGCCTCGTGCGCGAGGGCTTTTCCCTGTCGGTCCACGATTTGAGCAGATCGGCTGCAAATCCGCTGATCGCATCCGGCGCGCGCTGGGCGGAGTCGCCGAAGGCCTGCGCCGCCGCCTCCGACGCCGTCATCACCTGCCTGCCCTCGCCCGCGGCCTCGCGCGCCGTCCTGACAGGCGAGAACGGCGTCCTCGGGGGGCTCAAGCCTGGCGGCACCTGGATCGAGATGAGCACCAACGATCGCCATGAGATCGAGGCCATCGCCGCGCTCGCGGCGAAAAAGGGCATCGCCACGCTGGAGGCGCCGGTGACGGGCGGTGTCCATCGCGCCGCCTCGGGCAAGATCACCGTGCTCGTCGGCGGCGATGCCGCGACCTTCGCGGCGCACCGCCTGGCGCTTCAGGCCATGGGCGGGCAAGTCTTTCACATGGGACCGCTCGGCAAGGCCTCGGTGATCAAGGTCATCACCAATATGCTCGCCTTCATCCACCTGGTCGCCGCAGGCGAGGCGCTGATGCTGGCGAAGCGCGGCGGCCTCGATCTCGCTCAGGCCTTCGCGGCGATCAAGGCGAGCTCCGGCAACAGCTTCGTGCACGAGACCGAGAGCCAGCTCGTTCTCAACGGCAGCTACGACATCGGCTTCACCATGGACCTCGCGTGCAAGGACCTGGGTTTCGCGCACCAGCTCGGCCGCGAATTCGGCGTGCCGCTCGAGCTCGCGGGCTTGACGGAGCAGATCTTTCGGCGAGGCCAGGCTCAGTATGGCGGCGACGCCTGGTCCACGCGTATCGTGCAGCTTCTGGAGGATGCCGTCGGCACCAACCTCCGCGCACCCGGCTTTCCGCCCGTGCTGGCGCCGGAATGACAACCCCGAGGTTTAGGAGACAACCATGACCCCGTTCGAGACTCTGGAGAAACGCATCAGCCTGGGCGACGTCATCATCCTCGACGGCGCCGTCGGAACTCAGCTCCAGGAGATGGGCCTGCCCATCTACCATACGGCCTGGGCCGCGACGGCGCTCCAGACGCACCCCTCGACGGTGCAGCTCATGCATGAGCTCTACGTCAAGGCGGGCGTCGACATCCTCACGACCAATACCTACGCGTCGGCGCGGCACAACCTGGAGCCGCTGGGCATGGGCGATCTCACTGGCGAGCTCAATCGGCGCGCGGTCTTGCTGGCGCGCGAAGCGCGCGACAAGGCCGCTCGCGACCGGCCGGTGCTCATCGGGGGCTCGATCTCGAATTTCGGCATGACGACCAGCGGCGAGGATATGGCGATCTTGCGGCCACGCTCGCGCTTCACCGACGAGCAGTTCCGCGCCAACCTGCGCGAGCAGGCGGAGCTCCTGCTCGAGGCCGGCGTCGATTTCCTCCTGGCGGAATCGACCGGCAGCAACACCCACCGCAAATGGGTGAGCGACGCCTGTAAAGCGACAGGCGCGCCGTTTTGGGTCGGTTTCAAGGTCAGGCGCGAGCCGAGCGACGGCGCGGTGCGGACCGGCTACCTCTCGAACGATCGGTTCGCCGATGCGCTTGGCGACGTGATGTCCCATGGCGGCTCGGTGCTGAGCATCTTCCACTCGAGCGTCGACGACACGACCGCTGCCCTCGAGATCGCGCTCAAGCAATGGCCGGGGCCGGTGGGCGCCTATCCCGATGCCGAGCGCAAGGACTACATGGCGGCCGTGCAAGACCGCTCGGTCGAGAACAAGATTTCGCCCGAGGAGTTCGCTCAACGGGCTCGCCAATGGGTGGGCTCGGGAGTGCAGATCATCGGCGGCTGCTGCGGATACGGGCTTCCCTACATCCGGCCGCTGCGCGACGCGCTGCCGCAGAAGATCTCGGCGCCGCGCCGGCGCGCCGCCGCGGCGCGCTGACGCGCCTCCCGTGCCTCAAGTCAGCTCACAACGACGACGCGGAGGCCGTTGCGGCGATCGAGAACGTTGACGGCGACATCGCTTGCGTGGCGGCGCAGCAAGACGTCGACGCTGCCATCGCCGAGCCGGAGCCGGCGGATACGCAGCTCGTTGATGTCCCGCGGCAGCATCGGCCGCTCGAACCGGATCTCGCCCTTGGTCCAATCGCATCTGAGCCCGAGGCAGGCTTCCAGGAGAGCCAGAGGCGCGGCGCTGGCCCAGGCCTGGGGCGAGCAGGCGACCGGATAGAGCGTCGGGCCCCGGTTGCGGTGTCGGCTGAACCCGCAGAACAGCTCCGGCGGCCGCAACAAATCCATATGCTTGGTCGCGTCGAGCACGCCGTCGAAGAGCCGTGCCGCCTCGGTCTTGAAGCCGTAGCGGGAAAGTCCAACGGCGATCAGCGCGTTGTCGTGCGGCCAGACCGAGCCGTTGTGATACGACATCGGATTGAACCGGCGCGCCGAGGCCGCGAGCGTCCGCACGCCCCAGCCGGAAAACGAATCCCGGTCGAGCAGGGTGTCGGCGACCCTTCGCGCCCGCTCCGGGCTCGCGATGCCCGCGAAGAGCGCATGGCCGGGATTGGAGCTCACGACCCGGCACAGCCGCTTCTCGCCGTCGAGCGCGATGGCATAAGTGCCGAGCTCCTCGCACCAGAACGCGGCCTCGAAACGCGCGCGCAGCGCCTCCGCCTGTCGTTCCAGGCTGGACGCGGTTTCGATGCGCCCCAGCGCGCGGCAGACCTCGGCCATCTCGCGCTTGGCGGCGTAGGCGTAAGCCTGCACCTCGCAGAGCGCAATCGCGCCCGTGGCGAGGCTACCATCGGCGTGCGAGATCGAGTCCTGAGAGTCTTTCCAACCCTGGTTGGTCAGTCCCTTACCGGGGTGAGGGCGATACTCGACGAAACCGTCGCCGTCGGCGTCACCGGGCCCGTCGAGCCAGTTCAACGCGGATTCGATGTTCGGCCAAATCGCCTCGAGGGTGCCGCGGTCACCGGTGCGCTGGAAGTAACGCGCCGCCAGCAGCACGAACAGCGGCGTCGCATCGACGCTACCGTAGTAGCGCCCGAACGGCACTTCGCCGAGCCGCGCCATCTCGCCGCGCCGCGTCTCGTGCAGGATCTTGCCGGGCTCGGCGTCGCGCGTGGGATCGACCTCTCGGGCTTGCGTCGCCGCCAGGAACCGCAGCACGCCCCGGGCGATCGCGGGGTCGAGCCAGAGCATCTCCAACGCAGTGATGATGCCGTCCCGACCGAAGGCGGTGCTGAACCAGGGAATGCCGGCATAGGGATAAGGGCCCTGCGGCGTCTCGGTCAGCAGCATGTAGAGGTCGGCGATCGATCGGCACAGGACGCGATTCAGCATCGCGTCGGAGCTGTCGACCGCGGCGGCGCGGGCCGCTGCCGCGCGCAGATCGCTTCGCGCCGCGCGGAAGCACGCGAAGAATTCGCCGCGCCGAGTTCGTGTTTGGCTGTCGCAGCGCACGGTGACCAGCACCGTTGCACGCTCGCCCGGCCTGAGCAGCAACTCGAAGAGGGCTCTCTCGCCGTCGAGCTGGGTCGGCGTCGGATCGAAATCGATGCGCGTCGTGCGCTCGAGTCCGTCGAGGCCGAGGTAGCGAAACAGGACCGAGCTTGCGGAGGGCTGCTCGACCCGCGTGTCCCCTCGCCTGGCGCGCTCGCTGCCGCGCACCTCGAACAAGTCCGCGAAGTCCGCGCCGAACCTCAGGCCGAGGCGGATCCGATGAGCATTCTGGTCGAAATTGTGTATAGCGAGCCGCTCGTAGCAGCTCGCCCGCCAGACGAATTTCGTGCGGACGAGATGCAGGGTCTCGCGCGACAACACCATGCGGCCGCCGAGATAAACGTCAGGGTTGGCCAGGTCGACCGAGAGCACGGCATTGTCGTCCTGCAGCGTCGAGCTGAGCAGCAACGGCCTGTGCCCTTCGAGGGAAAGCTCGAGCCGCGACAGATGCCGCGTGTCGTCGTGGAAAAGTCCGACCGGGCTATACGGGTCCGCGGGGAGGTCGCCGTAGTGGTCGAACAGCGCGAAGGTATCGCCATGCTTGAGGGTTCTCGGCCGGCGCTCCAGCAGCGACGTGCTGACCCCGATATAGAACTCGCTCGCCAACTCGGCGCCGGTCGCAAGGTCGCTCGCTGGCTTCGCCATTGTTCGTACCCCTCGATATGAACGTTCCGGTCAGTCCCGAGTCGGCCGCGTTTCCGGCATGGGGCCCGCCACCAACAAAGCTGCTGCGGCGGCGATGCCCGCGAGGCACGCAAAAGCCGCGGGGTTGCCGAAACCGTCGCTGACGTAGCCCGCCAGGGTGGTGCTCAGCGCCGCGCCGATCGCGCCCGCGGTCCCGGCGACGCCGAGTGCCGCGTTGAAGCGGCCCGTGCCGCGCGTGACGTCGGCCACGACCAGCGGCAGCATCACGCCCAGGACGGCGGCTGAAACGCCGTCGAGGATCTGCACGGGAACCAGCAGGTAGGGGCTGGTCACGAAGATGAAGAATGCGCCGCGGATGGAGAGCGCGGCGAATCCCAGCAGGAGGAGCGGCCGGCGCCCCCAGGCCTCGGCCTGGCGACCGATCCAAGGGGACAAGACCGCGACCAGGAGCTGCGGGACCACGATGCAGGCAGCGATCAGCACCGTCGCCCATTCGCGCGATCGCGTGGTCACCACGCTGGCCATCAGCGGCAGCATCGCGCCGTTGGCGAGGTGGAACAGCACCAGGCATCCGCCGAAAATCAGCAGCGGCTTGTTGTCGACGATTCCATGCAGGCGGCTCGCGAGCTTGCGCGAGCCGTGCTCGGGCATGCCGCCGCGAGCGCGCACCGGGTCGATCTCGGCGGGCTTGATGTACCGGAGCGCGACCAGCGCCGGAATGGCCAGCGCCGCCGTCAGGAAGAACACCGCCCGGTTCGAGATCAGTCGCCCGCAAGCGCCCATGAGCGCGGCCGCGAGTCCGTTGCCGATCGAGGCGAAGCGGCCGTTGCGCCCAAGCCGCTCGCCGATCTCGGCGCGGCGCACGAGGCCGAGGCTGATCGCGGCGATCGCGGGAGTCATCAGGCAGCTCGCCGCACCGTGCAACAGCTCCGCCAGCAGCACGAGGGGAAAGATCGGCCAGACCGCCAAGGTGAGCGCGCTGCCGGCAATCCCGGTGGCCGCGACCGCCGCGGCGAGCCGCTTCGAGGCCATGGCGTCGACCAACACGCCCGCCGGCACTTGACCCAGGAGCGCGAAGGCGCCGCTCACTGTGAGCACGAGTCCGATGTCGACCTGCGTCCATCGCTCGGTCGTGAGATAGACCGCGATGAACGGGCCGAAGCCCGTCTGAACGTTGGCAATGAAGAAATTGAGCCAATCGAGCCCGCTCCGGCTGCTCGGCGAGGGTACGGGCGCGACTGCCGCGTCGATCGCCGAGGTGACATCACGGCGATTGGTGTCCCGCCAAATGAGACCCGCAGACAGAGTGCCTACTCCGGCTTCGCCGGCTCGTCCTGCGGCACCGGATGCACCGTGCCGGTCGCGCCCAGGACCACGACCGGCTTCTTCTCGGCGTACTCCGGAGCCGCCTTAACTTCGTCCTTCGTGAGGTCGAGGGTCACCTGACCGGGATTGTCGGCGGGCGAGAAATGCAGCGCGTTCCAGTCGACGGCGATCTTTCGGCTGCCGACGCCCAGGAAGCCGCCGAAGTCGATGACGGCGGCGCGTGGCTCGCCGCCGCTGTCGACCACCACATCCACGATATGACCCATGTCCTCGCCCGTAGCGCTACGCACATCCTTGCCCAGAACTCCCTGGACGAAGCTCTTGTCGAGCACGGTGGCCGAGGGAGGTGTGCCCGGTGGAACCGCGGGCTGCGGAGGCGCGGGCTGCTCGGGCTGGACCGCGTCGGCTTTCGGGGCGTCGGATTGAGGCGCCTGAGATTGCGCCTGCGCGATCGCGATCGCGGCGAGCAATACCGTCGCGGCCAAGAAGGCCGTCACGCTCGCACGCAACACAAAGCGCACGTAATGCGCCACGTGCGCAACTCTCAGCTGAAGTGCCGCGCTTCCTCGGTGCATCCGTCGGGCCGCTCGCTTCTGCAGAGCGAGCTTGCTCGGACGGCCGTGAAGTCAATCCCCAAGAACGTCACAGCTGTATTCCGGAGTTAGGCCGGCGGTGCCACGGAAAGACCACGGACGTGGTGTCGCTCGATGAGACGTGCGACCAGTCCGGACGATTTCGCGTCCTCGACGAAGTCCCGTAGGAAGGCGGCGCCAGCCGTGTTCTTCTTGGGCGTGCCGATCGCCTGCTGAACTGAGGTGAACCGTCCCTGGATGATCCGGGCGCCCGGCAGTTTCTCCACGTCCGATAGGAGCCGCGGCTTCAGTCCGGCGAGCGCCTCCAGCTCATCGCGGACGAACTGCTCGAAAGAAGCGTCGACCGTCTCCGACCGCACCAATTGGGCGTGCTTGATGTTGCGATCCAGCCAGAGACCGTAGGCGCTCCGGCCCGCCACCGCGATCCGCACGCCGGCGGCGTCGATGTCCGTCATCGCTTTCAAGCGCGAGCCCGCCGGCACCAGATAGGTCGCCTCGATTTCGCAATAAGCCGCTGTGAAGGTGATCTTCTCCGCGCGTTGCGGCTCCGCGCCGATCAGCCCGATATCCCAGACGTCGCCGCCCGCTCGGTCCGCGAGCTCGCCCGGTGTCTTGAAGGGCACTAATTTCACCGGCACGCCCAGGCGCCGCGCGATTTCGCGAGCCATATCGGGCGCGACGCCGACGGGATCGCCCGCCGCGTCTCGCCCCGTTACCAGCAAGAAGTTCGACAGGTTTATGCCCGCGCGCAGAACGCCCGTCGGTGCGAGATCGGCGATGATTTCCGGCGACATGCGAGGCGTATGCTCCCATGGGAGTGTGTCTCATCCTACGTCGGGGCGTTCGAGCCAGGCAACGCTCTGCCGAGCGTCGGTTGCGTCCGTCTCTTCGCACGGCGATCGCCTGGACGAGGCGGCCGTGAAGTCTCATCATCGCTTTGGATCGCGAGGTGGCGGAGGGACCGTGACGGCGCCGACTTTCGAGGCTCAGAAGCGCCACTGCGACATCCTCGTCACCAATGGCTTTGTGGTAACCGTCGACAGGGAGCGCCGGACACTCGAGCGCGGCGCGGTTGCGATCAGCGGGCGCCGGATCGTTGCGGTCGGGCCCGCAGCGGACCTCGCTGAGGCCTGGCGCGCGCGTGACGTCCTCGACGCCCGCGGCGGCACTATTCATCCCGGCTTCATCGATGCGCATAACCACGTCGTGCACACGACCTGCCGGGGCTTGCTCGACCAACCGGGAGGATTCGCCAACGGCGTGTGCTTCGCGGATTGGAAGGCCGACGTGACGTCGGACGACGAGTATGTCGCGACGCAGCTCGCGTGCCTCGAGATGCTGCGCCAGGGCTTCACCATGTTCGTCGAGCCCGGCACCGCCTTCGATACGGCCGCCGTCGCCGCGGCGGCGGAAAGCATCGGCGTCCGGGGCATGCTGGCCGGCTGCTATATCTGGGACCAGATTGAGGTCATGCGGCAGTTCGGGCCGCTCGACAGCGCCGCGCTCTACAATCGCGTGCCTCCCAAGCTCGAGCGTTGCCTCGATCGGCTCGGCAGCGAGCTGCACCGCAACGGCGACCCTGACGCGTTGGTGCGCGGCTATGTCTCGGTCTACGGGCTGGGCACGGCCTCCGACACGCTGTTGCGAGCGGCAAAGAAGCTGGCCGACGAGTCCGGGGTCATCTTCCAGCAGCACGAGGGATACACCCCTGCCGGCTCTCGCTTCGAGAGAGAACGGCTCGGCAAGTCGCGGATCCAGCACCTCGCCGAGATCGGAGTTCTCGGCCACGGCTCGTGCCTCATCCACTTGAACGTGATGGACGACAACGACATCGCGCTCGTCGCACAGTCCGGGACACGCGCCGTTTGGTGCCCGGCCGCCTACCTCCAGCTCGGGATCGCCAACGATGCGCCGTGCCGGCTGCCCGAGTTGAGGGAGAAGGGCGCCTCCGTCGCGCTCGGCACCGATGGCGCGTTCAACGGCACCATCGGCGATGCCGGCCATTGCGCCTATCTCATCGCCGCGAGCATCAAGAGGCCGATCACACCGGCGGCGGTTATCGAGATGCAAACCATCGAGGCCGCCCGCTCCGCCGGCCTGGAGCACGAGATCGGCAGCATCGAGCCTGGAAAACGCGCGGACATCGTGATCCGCCGCGCGGACAGTCCGGAGACGTTTCCGGGGGTCAATCCCGTCCATCAGCTCTCGCTCACGTCCCGCGGCGGTACCGTCGACACGGCCATCATCGACGGACGGATCGTGCTTCGTCAGGGACGATCGCTTCTCGTGGATGACGACTCGGTGCTCGCCCAAGTCCAGGCTTCCGTGCAGCGCCGCATGACGCGTCTAGGGTTAACGCCATCGCGATACTGGTAGAGAAGCGCGGCGAGCTCTGCACAAGGCATTCCAGCAGTTGAGCGATTGCCGTGCTGCCCCGAAGTCCGCAATGCTCGTGAAATTGTCTGCAATCGGCCGCGCCGCCGTAATGATTAATAAAGGTGTGGCCGCCATACTTTGGCGCACTGGGCTCTGTCCCCCAGGAAACGTCCAAGTCCGAGCGCGGTCATGGCGAGCGACCCCTTAGAGAGCAGAACGACGCCCATTTCCGAGGAAGAGGCGGCGGCCCTCCGCCGCAACATCCGCAAGCGCGTGCTGTGGGCGGCGAAGCTCGCTTATGGTGCCAAGCGGTTCGACTGCGTGGTCGTCGATCTATCGTTGGGCGGCGCCCGGATTTACCTGGCGCAGCCGATCGGCAAGGGCGAGTTGGTGACGCTGGGCCTTGATCGCCTGGGTGCCCTGCGCGCCGAGGTCGTGTGGCAGGAAGGACACTCGATCGGCCTCCGCTTCGTCGACGAGCCCGAGAGAATCGCCGAGCTGATCGGCGCCCGTCTCCCGCTCACGGCGCCTCCCTCCGCGGCCTCGGCGTAAACCTTTCCATCTCTTCCAGTTCTCGCGGTTCGGGTCCCTGCGCTCCTCTGGGCTCCTCGGCGCCGACTTGTGGCGATTAGACAAATCTGTCATGATTCCAAGCAAATACGGGCAGGCCGAGCCGACCAAAATTGGTCGGTAATCGAGAACAAGCACTGCGCACGGGGGGGATCCGCTCATGTGGAACCAAGTCTACAACCCGCTAAACAGCGAGTTTCTGTCGACGGTGGCGGCCGCGATCCCGGTCGTGACGCTGCTCGGCCTGCTGGCCTCCGGCAAGGTCAGGGCGCATTTCGCGGCGCTGATCGCGCTCGCGGCGGCGATCCTGGTTGCCACGATCATCTTCACGATGCCGGCGGGTATGGCGATTCGCGCCAGCATCCTCGGCGTCGTCACGGGATTCTTCCCGATCGGCTGGATTGTCCTCAACGTCATCTTCCTCTATCAGCTCACAAAGGACACCGGCGCCTTCGAGACGCTGCAGCAGACGATCGGCAGCGTGTCGCCCGACCGCCGGCTGCAGCTGCTGCTGATCGCCTTCTGCTTCGGCGCGTTCTTCGAGGGCGCCTCGGGCTTCGGCACGCCCGTGGCGGTCACCGCCGCGATCCTCATCGGGCTCGGCTTCTCGCCGCTCGCGGCCTCGGGACTCTCGCTGATCGCCAACACCGCGCCGGTCGCCTACGGCGCGCTGGGCACGCCGATCGCGGGCCTGGCGAGCGTCACCGGTATCGATCCCGGCCTCCTGGGCGCGATGGTCGGACGGCAATTGCCGTTCTTCTCGCTGATCGTGCCGTTCTGGCTGATCTGGGCCTTCGCCGGGTTTCGCGGCATGATCGCGATCTGGCCCGCGATCCTCGTCTGCGGCGTTTCTTTCGCGATCCCGCAGTTCCTGATCTCGAATTTCGTCAATCCCTGGATTGTCGATATCGGCGCTTCGCTGGTGTCGATGGCTTGCCTCATCGGCTTTCTCAAGATCTGGCACCCCACGGAGCTCTGGACCTCTCCGGCGCTCCGGGGCCGCGATGACTCCGCCGCGACGATGCCGGCGCGGGCACCGGTTTCCACGCGGATGCCGTCCAGCGGCGAGGTCTGGATGTCACTTCTGCCGTGGATCATCGTCTGCGCCGTGCTGCTGATCTGGGGCACCGATTGGTTCAAGGCGACCGTGAACCCGTACTCCACCTTGAGCTACGCGGTGCCGGACCTCCACAACCTCATCAACAAGATGCCGCCGGTAGTCCCTGCGCCGACCAAGGAGGGCGCGGTGTTCGCCTTCACCTGGCTGTCTTACACGGGCTCGGGAATGCTGATTGCCGCGATCATCGCCGGCTTCATCATGGGCTTTTCGCCCGCGCGGCTGGTCATGGTCTATGGCAGGACGCTCAAAATCTGCGGTGTCTCGCTGATCACCATCTCGGCGATGCTGGGCATCGGCACGCTGACGCGGCTCTCAGGCCTCGATGCCACGCTCGGCCTCGCCTTCGCTCATGCCGGGGTTCTCTATCCTTTCTTCGGCACGCTCTTGGGTTGGCTCGGCGTGGCGCTCACCGGCTCGGACACGGCCTCGAACGTGCTCTTCGGCAATCTGCAGAAGATTACCTCCCAGCAGCTCGGGCTCTCGCCCATCCTGATGGGCGCCGCGAACTCGTCGGGCGGGGTCATGGGCAAGATGATCGACGCCCAATCGATCGTCGTGGCCTCGACGGCGACCAACTGGTTCGGCCACGAGGGCTCGATCCTGCGCTACGTCTTCTTCCACTCGATCGCGCTCGCGTGCCTCGTCGGCGTCCTCGTGATGCTGCAGGCTTATGTCTTCACCGGCATGATCGTGCACCCATGAAGTACGTCAGCGGCAGGATGCTTCAGTAGCGAGGAGTTGCCGCTCAATGCCGCTAGACTGATTCTCCGAAATTGGTTTTTGCTTCCACCTGGACGGTTGTGCCCAGCAGGGCTCGCACTCGAATCGGGGTCCCCACCGGCGAATCCGGCCCTTGGGCAAGCCATACGGTATCGCCCAATCTGACCTTGCCGTGACCATTCTGGATCGGCTCGGCCACGACGCCCTCGGCTCCGACGATCCCCAACTCGCGCCGGTTCAATGATGTCCCGGGTTGGACGTTGAGGGAGCGATAGACAAAATAGCCGACGATACAGAAACCCACCGAGGCGAGGGCGAACGTGATCAGTTGTTGTTCGACCGAGATGCCCAAAAGTCCAATCCCTGCCGCTGTCGTCGCCGCACCACAGGCGATCCAGATGAGATAAAATCCGGGCGCATGCATCTCGACATAAGCGATGACGGCGGCAGCGATGGCCCAATACCAGATGGTCACTTGGCCTCCATAGTCTTCTTGGCGAGTTCCCCAATTCCGGCGATGGTGCTGGCCAGATTGGAGAGTTCCAGTGGCATCAGGACGAGTTTTGAATTTGGCGAGGCAACGACCTTCCCCATCGCCGTGACATAGGCCTGTGCGACGAAATAATTCAAGGCTTGGACATCGCCTTTCTTCACCGCTTCAGATACCACTTCCGTGGCCTTGGCTTCGGCTTGTGCCAATCGTTCGCGCGCCTGGGCATCCCGGTTCGCCGCTTCCATGCGTCCCTCGGCGGCGAGAATCTGGGCCTGCTTGCCGCCTTCGGCTTCCAGGATTGCGGCTTGCTTGACGCCCTCGGCTTGCAAGATTGCGGCGCGCTTTTGCCGATCGGCGGTGAGCTGCTTCGACATGGATTGGAGCACATCCTCGGGGGGTTTCACGTCTTTCAATTCGACACGCGTGACCTTGATCCCCCAGGGCTGCGAGGCGCTATCGAGCACCTCCAACAGTTTCATGTTGATATGATCGCGTTTCGACAGTGTTTCATCGAGATCGAGTGAACCGATCGCGGTTCGGATGTTCGTCATCGTGATGTTTTGAAGCGCTTGATGAAGATTTTGCACCTCATAGGCGGCTTTACTCGCTTCGATCACCTGAAAGAATACGATCCCATCGACGAGGACCGAGGCGTTGTCCTTGGTAATGACGGTCTGGCTTGGGATCTCCAGCACCGTTTCCTGCACATTCATTTTCCGACCGATGGTATCGACGAAAGGGATTACGAGGTTCAAGCCCGGGTACAACGTCGTGCGATAGCGCCCGAAGCGCTCGACCGTCCACTGAAATCCTTGCGGGACGATGCGGATACCCTTGGCCACCGCCGACAGCGCGAGCACGGCAGCGACCAGCGAAAAGATCAAATATCCATATTCATTCATATGAAGAGCCTCCCTGGCTGCCGGGTCGGAACGCACGCTCGGCGAAGCGGCTCTAACATAGGAGTGGTATTCGGCCTTTCCAACTATCGGTGGAATGCGCGCAAAAAATATCGCCACACCCCTGGCGGAATCGCCCGCGGATTCCCAGCGATGAAAAATCCCTGGCCCCAGAGGCGGATGGCGAGTGGTTAATCGGCGGCGACGTCGCCCTCGCGCCGCCAATCCGCGAAAGCCGCGAGTGGACCGGGTGTCAGTCCACGGCCGACGATCTTGCTGCTGCCGGCGCGGAGATTCGGCTTCTCCGTCACCGGGAAGCCCGCGGCGGCGAAAGCCTGTCGCACCTCCGCCGGCACGCCTTTCTCGCACTCGATGCCGAGGGCTTGCTTGACGACATCCTTCGGCTTCGTGCCGGGCACCAGCGACCAGCGCGGCGCAGCCACCGCTTCGCCCGGCGTCTCGCCGAAATCGAGGATTCGCGTCAGCACCTGCAGGTTCACTTGCGGCTGGTTGTCGCCGCCGGGTGAGCCACCGATCCATTTGAGGCCGTGCTGGTCGGAGGCCATGAAGGTGTGGAGCGTGTGCATGGTGCGCCGGCCGGGCGCCAGATGATTGGCGCGAGCGGGATCGAGGAAGAACGCGATCATGCGGTTGTTCATGAGCACGCCGGTCTCCTCACCGACCACGCCGGAGCCGAGCTCGGCGTAGACGCTCTGGATCATCGCGACGCCGTTGCCGTCGCCATCGATCACCGAGAGCTTCGTGGTGTTGTCGGCGGCGGCCGCGAACTCGAAGCGTGGCAAGCCCAGGGCCTCGGCGTGCCCCGCGAGGATCGCCTCCGCCTGCGCGCGCGCCTCGGGCCCGTCGCGCAGGATCGCGAGACGCTCGTCGAAGGCGCGGCGGAGCGCGCGGGCGGCGGCGACGGAGAAGGTGGCGCGGCTCATCCGCGGGGGCTCGGGTGCCAGCTGCTGCAGGAGTCCCAGCGCCCGCAGGAGCACCACGCCCTGCGTGATCGGCGGCTGGCTCGCGACCTCAAGGCCGCGGTAGCGCGTCGTCAGCGCCGGCAGCACCTCGGCCTTGATCGCCGCGAGGTCGTCCTCGGCGAGAAAGCCACCGGCTTTCTGGACGGTGCTCGCGATGTCGCGCGCGATCGGACCCTCATAGAAGGCGCGCGGACCCTTCTCCGCGATGGTCGCAAGGGTGCAGGCGAGCGCCGGCTGCCGGAAGCGTTCTCCTTCCTTGATCGCGGCGCCGTCGGGAGCGAACACCGCCTTCCAACCGGGGAGGATCGTATAGTCAGAGACGTGCTTCCCAGCTGCCTCGGCCACGCGCCAGCCCGCGGGAAATCCGTCGCGGGCGAGTGCGATCGCGGGCGCCATCAGCTCCGCGAGCGGCCTCGTCGCCCAACGCTCGTGGAGCGCCTGCCAGCCCGCCACCAGTCCCGGTCCCTGCACTGCGAGGCCGCCGAATTCCGGCACGAAACTGTGACCCAGCGCTTTGTACGCCTCGATGCTCGCGCGCCTGGGCGCGGCACCGGTGGCGTTGACCGCGAGCACGGGCTTGCCGCCGAGCTTCACCAGCGCCAGCAGGTCGCCGCCGATGCTGTTGGCGTTCGGCAGCATCACCGCCAGCACTGCCGAGCCCGCGATCGCGGCATCGACCACGTTGCCGCCGACCTTGAGGACGGCGACCGCCGTCTCCGCCGCCTCGCGCGTCCCCGCCGCCGATGCCGCGCGTGTGCCATGTGCCTGCTCGAAGCCGCCAAACCGTTTGCCTGCCATGTGTTGCCTCGCTCGGTAGAGTGCTCCGTGCGTCCTTCGACGCGCTCGCAATGCTCGCTTGCTCAGGATGAGGTTCTTTCTTGGTGAAATACTCAATCTCCCTCATCCTGAGCAAGCGGCCCGTTGGGCCGCGCGTCGAAGGACGCGCCACGAGAAGGCGAGCGCATGACGAACATCTACGAGCGGCTCGGCGTCATGCCGATCATCAATGCCTGCGGGCCCAACACGCGGCTCTCGGGCGGCATCATGGCGACGGAGGTGGCCGAGGCGATGGTGGAAGCCTCGCAGCACTGCGTCGACATGGTGGAGCTGCAGGCGCGCGCAAGCCAGCTCATCGCCGAGGCGACCGGCGCGGAGGCGGGCCTCGCGACCTCGGGTGCCGCGGCCGGTGTCCTGCTCGGTCTCGCCGCCTGCATGACCGGTCTCGATCCCGACAAGATGAACCGGCTCCCCGATACCGCCGGCATGAAGTCCGAGATCGTGGTGCCGCGCAGCCATCGCAATTTCTATGACCGGGCCGCGCGGGCGCAGGGCGCGCGCATCGTGGAGGTCGGGCTCTCCGACCGCTTCAGCGGCACCGGCGTGCGCGACGTCGAGCCCTGGGAGATCGCCGCCGCCATCAGCGAGCGCACCGCCGCCGGCGCCAGGGGCGTGCCCGTCGTGGTCGACGCCGCGGCAGAGCTGCCGCCGAAGGAAAACCTCCGCCGTTTCATCGCGGAGGGCGCGTCGCTGGTCGCCTTCAGCGGCGGCAAGGCGATCGGCGGGCCACAGGCCTCGGGGTTTCTCGCGGGCCGCCGCGATCTCGTCGCCGCCGCCGCGCTGCAGAACCTCGACCTCGACGTCTTCATGGAGCACTTCAATCCGCCGCCGACCTTCATCGACAAGCGCGCGCTCCCGGGCCTGCCGCACCACGGCATTGGCCGCCCGTGCAAGGTGGGCAAGGAGGAGATCGTGGGCCTGCTGACGGCGCTGCGCCTGTTCACGAGCGACAGCGGCGCGCGTGAGGCGCGCTGGCACGCGATCGCCTCGGCGCTTGGCGTCGCGCTCAAGGCGGTGCCTGGCTTCGATGTCGCCACCGGCGGCGACGCGCGCCAATCCGGTATTCCCTATGTGACGGTGCGGTTGCGGCCGCGCAACGATGGCCTCGATGCGATGGGACTCGTCGCGCGGCTCGAGGCCGGCACCCCGAGCATACGCTGCAACCTCTCGGAGGCGGCTGCCGGCACGCTCATTCTATCGCCGGTGTGCCTCGCCGAGGATCAGGTTCCCGCGATCGCCGCGAAGTTCTGCGCGGCGCTTAGCTAGGCGCGCAGCGGTTCCGCGCACATTATTGTCACTGCTCGCGGCTTGCGGTGCTCGGTGAGCGCATGCATCAATGCGCGACGCCGCACGTCCGCGGCAGTGTCTCAAATCTGTAAGGGAGTGAGCGATGGCGGGAAAAGTGAAATCGATTCCGGCCGGCTATCACGCGATCACGCCTTGCCTGGCGATCAACGGCGCCGCGCGCGCGATCGAGTACTACAAGCGGGTCTTCGGCGCCACGGAGCAGATGCGCTTCGCGCACGGTGACAAGATCGGTCACGCCGAGCTCCAGATCGGCGATTCCAAGGTCATGATCTCCGACGAGTTCCCGGAGATGGGCGTGCGCAGCCGGAAAACCGTCGGTGGCTCGCCGACCGCGATCTACCTCTATGTCGACAATGTCGACGCCATCGGCGATCGCGCGGTCACCGAGGGCGCCAAGATGGTGCGTCCGATCGAGGACAAGTTCTACGGCGATCGCTCCGGCACGTTGGAAGACCCGTTCGGCCATATCTGGCATCTCGCCACCCACAAGGAGGACGTGCCGGAGGACGAGCTCCGCAAGCGGGCCGAGGCCTACATGAAGCAACAGGGAAAGAAGTAGCCGGTCTCGCGCTCAGCGCGCCGGTGGCGTCCAGCTCACGTCCTCGTCGAGCGGCACCACCGGCCGCGGCAGCCGCGTCCAGTCGAAGCGGCCCAAGATCGGCGAGGTGAGGCCGGGGCAATCGACCTCGACGATCTGCTCGTTCTTGAAGAACTCGTCGAAGCCGCCGCGGAAATGGCCGCGCGACTTCACCACTACCGTGCGCGCCTTGGCGATATCGAGGCTGAACATCTCGAAGAAGATCGGGTCGGCGCATTGCTGCCGGTTCGAGATCACGATGACGGTGACGCCGCCCATCTGGAGCGCGGCGGATTTCCCGAGGGAGACTTGGCGTCCCGCCGTGATGCCGCGCCGCCCCACGCACTCTCCGTCGGAGAGCGCCAGCACCTCCGCCTCGCGTGACAGCGGTCTTGAGAACGGATTCTTCTCCGCGCGATTCATGCGGGCGAGGAACTTCGCCCCGCGGCCGAGATGGTGCGCCTCGTCCGCGAGCGCCGAGTCGTTGAAGATGCCGAGCAGCACGTTCTCGGCATGCGCCTGGAGCAACGCTTCCAGCAGATAGGTCGTGTTTCCGCGTCCGCCGCCGCCAGGATTGTCCGCGACATCCGCGAGACAGATCGCGGGCCGCGACGGGTCCTTGCCGGCGGCGACCGCGAGCGCGACCGCCTCCTCGAGCGGCGTGAGCCGCGCGCGGAACCGGTCGCGGTTCGCCCAGCCGAGCTCCGCGATTTCGGTGGCGAGCGTCTGGGCTGCACGCGCGTCTCGTCGCGCGGTCACGATCACCGCGATCCCGTTCTTCGCGGTGTCGCCGTAGGCGAACCCGCCCATGACCGAGACGTTCAAGATCTCCGGCGTGCGCCGGCGCTGGCCCAGGGTGATCATCTCGGCATAGGGCCCGGCGGCCGTTAGCAGGGTCACGGTCGGTGGCACGATCGGCAAGCGAATGAAGGCGTGGCGGGGCTTGAGGCCCTGCAGCAGCTCGCGCATGGCGAGCGCCGCTTCCTCGCCGCGCTCGCGCATGTCGAGGTGCGGGTTGGTGCGATAACCGATGAAGACATCGATGCTGTCGACCATCCGCTCCGACACGTTGGCGTGCAGGTCGAGGGTGGCGACGATCGGCACCTCGGGCCCGACGATCTCGCGCACCAGCGCCAGCAGCGCGCCGTCGGGATCGTCGTCCTCGGTGGTGAGGCCCGCCCCGTGGGAGCAGACATAGACGCCGTCCAGCGGCTTCGCTGCGGCCAGGCCCTGCCGCCACTCCGCCATCAGGTGCTTGAAGAGGTCGTGCACCACCGGACCGTTGGGCTGTGCTTGTGCCAGGCGCAGCGGCACCGGCGTCCACGGCCCCGTGCCATCCATCGCGGCGACGAAGGCCGGCATCTCCGGGGAGATGCGGGGATGCGCCGTCCGCGTCTCCGCGAGGAGCTCGGCTCCCGCCGCGAAGGCGCGCGCGGAGAAATCCGCCTCCGTCGCCGCCGGCGCGAACTTGTTGCACTCGATCGAGAAGCCCAGGAGCGCGATGCGGGGGCTTTGCGGCATGGGCTGCACCGTGGGAGAGCTAAGCTTGCTGGCGACGAATCGTTCGGGCAAAGTCTAGCCTCTCGTCGAGGCGCCGCAAACGGGAACGGCGCCTCGGGCATCGCGAGGGCAGGGTAGGCATGGCCGAGCGCGCCAACGATCATCCCGTGGATCACGCAAAGACCCTGAGCTCGGTACCGGGTACCTACCGGCAGTTCGTGGACGAGCTCTTTCGCTTGCGGCTCATCGACCGGGAGCAGCGCGATTTCTTGGCGCGAGGGCTGCGCCATGCCGCGGAGAAAGGCGATCTGGCCGAGCGCGCCCTCGTCCCGCCGAGCTCGATGCACCTTGCCGTCGGCGATGCCCTGGAGCGGCGCGCGCTCAAATCGGGGCTGGTGCGCGAGGAAGGCCGAGGCCGGTTCCGCGTCCTCGCGGGTCCGGAGACCGTGCATTGGGGCTACCTCTGGGGCGCTGCCGAGCCCGTGCTTCGCCTACCGCCGGGGGCCACCGTGACGATCGATACGGTCTCGCACGAAGGCTTGCTCGCGGACCAGGGCCCGCCGGAGGCGTTCTTCGAGCGGCATGGCGTCGCCCGAGCGGGCGTCCTCGCCGATGCGGCCGCGATCTACGCCAAGGTGCAGCACAGCGGATTGGGCCCGCACATCGTCTCGGCGCCGATCCATGTGGAAGGCGCCGAGCCCGGCGACGTGCTGGTCGTGAAGATCCTGGATGCCGTGCCGCGCGTGCCCTATGGCGTCAACACCATGCGCACCAACAAGGGCGGACTCCCCGATGAATTTACCCTCAACCGCAGCCTCGTGATTCCCTTCGACCTCGAGCGCCAGGTGGCGAAATTCTCGGACAACATCGAGGTGCCGCTGGCGCCGTTCTTCGGCATCATGGCAACGGGGCCGGCGCGCAGCCTCGGCCGGCTCAGCTCCGTGCCGCCGGGCGCCTATGGCGGCAATATCGACCTCAAGGACCTGACGGCGGGCACCACGCTCTACCTGCCGGTCCATGTGCCCGGCGCGCTCTTCATGTGCGGCGATGGCCACGCGGCGCAAGGCGACGGCGAGGTCGATCTGACCGCGATCGAGACCTCGATGACGGGAACCTTCGCGCTCGATCTCGTGAAGGGTCGGCCGCTTGCCTGGCCGCGCGCGGAGACGCGCACGCATTGGATATGCCTCGGCCTCCACGAAGACCTGAACGAGGCTATGCGGATCTGCATCCGCGAGACCATCAAGTTCCTGGGCGAGGAAAAGGGCTTGGCGCCCGCCGACGCCTACGCGCTCGCGAGCATCGCGGTCGATTTCGAAGTGACTCAGGTGGTGGATCAGGTCAAAGGCATCCACGCCATGATCCCCAAGGGGATCTTCAGGTAGGCATTCAACAGGAGACACGGTCATGTTCCTTCAGTCGAGACGGCGCTTGCATCGTATGCCCGCGCGCAACGAGCGGCGGTTCCACCACCCCGACTTCGACAAGATGCAGGCGCGCGGCTGGAAGGCGGCGGAGGCCGAGGCGAAGATCGGCGATACGCGCTGGCAGCAAGAGCTCAAGCGGGGACTCGAGCACGGGCTTCCCGGCGCGGACAGCATCGGCGACCGCAGCATCCCGACCTTCGCGCGGGGCGAGCTGCCGCATTTCGCGGGCATCAACACCTTCCTCAAGGCGCCCTATGTCGAGAACGTCCGCGAAGTCGGCAAGTACGACGCGGCCATCGTCGGCGTGCCGTTCGACGGCGGCACCACTTACCGGCCGGGCACGCGGTTCGGACCCCAGGGCATGCGCCGGATCTCGGCGCTCTACACGCCCTACAACTACGAGCTCGGCGTCGATCTGCGCGAGCAGATGAGCCTGTGCGATGCCGGCGACGTCTTCACCATTCCCGCGAACCTCGAGAAGACCTTCGACCAGATCACCCGGGCGGTCAGCCACGTGTTCTCCTCGGGCGCCATGCCCGTGATCCTCGGCGGCGATCATTCGATCGGCTTTCCGACCGTGCGCGGCATCGCGCAATGCACCTCCAGCGGATCGGCATCGTGCATTTCGACCGCCACGCCGACATCCAGGAGAAGGATCTCGACGAGCGCATGCACACGACGCCGTGGTTCCATGCCACCAACATGCCGAACGTGCCGGCGGTCAACCTGGTGCAGATCGGCATTGGCGGCTGGCAGGTGCCGCGCGAAGCGGTGAAGCAGATCCGCGAGCGCAACACCAACGTGCTGACCATCCGCGACGTCGAGGAGCTCGGCATCGACAAGACCGCCGAGATCGCCCTCGATCTCGCCTGGAAGAATGCGGACGCCGTCTATATGAGCCTCGACGTCGACTGCGTCGATTGCGGCTTCGTGCCCGGCACCGGCTGGCCGGAGCCCGGCGGCTTCCTGCCGCGCGAGATCCTGAGCCTCGTAGGCAAGGTCGCCGCGCAGGGACTCTGCGGGATCGAGGTGGTGGAGGTGTCGCCCCCTTACGACACCTCGGACATCACCTCGCTCCTGGGCGTGCGCGTCATCGTGGACGCGCTGGGCTCGCTGGTGGCGCACGGCAAACTCGGCGCGCACCGCGGCATCATCGACAAGCCCGTCTCGTATTGAGGAGCCTTCGATGGAGCACGAGCATGGTCACGTGGCCGAGACCGCCTTCATCGAGGGCTTCCGCGCGGCCTCCGACAAGCAGGCCTTCCTCACGCTGGCGCGCATCCCGCTCGAGCTCGCCGCATCGGACGGCCTCGGCCTGAAGCTCGTGCAGGTGCTGCTGGAGGACACCGTGGAGGTCGGCCGCGCGTCGCGCGGCTTCGCCTCGAAGGAGTTGGTCTATCAGCCGCTCCCGGCGCGGCTGGTCACGACGGAGACGCGGCTGCGCTTCCGCTACATCTCCGCGGAGGCCGTGCGCGAGCTCAGTTTGGCGGAGGTGATGGCGGCGACGTCGCATGGGCATGCGCACCCGGCCGAGGATGCAACGGATTCTCCGGAATTCTGCAGGATCGGCCGGCACGGAACCTAGGAAGGGCGGGACGGATACCGTTATGATGGCGCTCTGCTGGCACCGCTGACCTGCGCAGCGGGAAACCGGGAGGTCCGTCGCGTGAAGTCTCTTCCTGCCGCAACCGCGCGATCGCGGAGCTGGGTGCTCGTCTTGCTGGTCCTGGCATTGCTGGGCGGCTTGCCGATCGCCGTCTGGCTTGACCTCCAGGACATCGCCGGGTCCGCTCTCAAGACCCAGGCCGGGGTCCTCAATTCGATCATTTCGAGCGTGCGCGGCTATTGCGGGACCAACGTCGTCGGCCGCGTCCTGGCGTCGCCGGGCTCGACGCAGGTCGTGCACAACTACATGGACGTGCCCGGCGCGATTCCGATTCCTGCCACTCTATCGCTCGAGCTTGGCAGCGTGATCAGCGCGCAACAATCGAACATCGCCTATCGGTTCATCTCGGATTTTCCGTTCAAGGACCGGGCGCCTCATGCGATGGACGACTTCGAGCGCAACTCGCTCACGTCTCTGCGTGAAAATCCGAACCAGCGGATCACGGAGGTCTCCGCCTCGATTTTCAACGACCGGGTTCGGCTCATCGCGCCGATCGTCATGGGAGCGGCCTGCGTCGGCTGTCACAACAGCCATCCCGAGAGCCCGAAGCGGGACTGGAAAGTCGGGGACGTCCGCGGCATCCAGGAGGTGACGATCAGCCAGCCGATCGCCGCCAACATCTTCTCGTTCAAGTATCTGCTGATCTATTTCGTGTTTACCGCCGCCGTCGGACTCGCATTCATCCTCTTGCAGCGCCGCCAGGCCGGCGTGATCGCAGGCATCAACAAGGAGCTGGAAGCCGCGAACGAGTTCCTGGCCTCGGTGTCGATGAAGATCTCTCGCTACCTCGCGCCGCAGATCTACAAGAGCATCTTCAGCGGCGAGCGGGATGTGACGATCCATACCGAGCGGAAGAAGCTCACGATCTTCTTTTCCGACATCAAGGACTTCACGGCGACCACCGAGCGCCTGCAGCCGGAAGAGATCACCTCGCTCCTCAACGAGTACTTCACGGAGATGTCGGCGATCGCTCTGAAGCACGGCGGCACCGTCGACAAGTTCATCGGCGACGCCATCCTGATCTTCTTCGGCGATCCCGAGACCAAGGGGCCGTCCGAGGACGCCAAGGCGTGCCTGCGCATGGCGGTCGACATGCAGCGGCGCCTTTCCGAGCTGAATGCGAAGTGGCGCGCCGCCGGCATCGAGCAACCCTTCCGCGTCCGCATGGGCATCAATACGGGCTTCTGCAACGTCGGCAATTTCGGCAGCACAGACCGCATGGACTACACGATCATCGGCGCGGAAGCGAACCTCGCGGCGCGGCTGCAGTCGATCGCGGAACCCGGCCACATCGTGGTCAGCTACGAGACCTACGCGCTCGTGCGGGAGATGGTGGCGGCCCGCACGCTGCCGCCGATCTCGATGAAGGGGATCAGCCGCGAGATCGTGCCTTACGCCATCGAGGGAATGCTCGATGCTCCCGGCCGCCAGGTGCGGACGTTCAGCGAGCATCTGGTCGGACTGGATCTCGATTTCGATCCGAGTCTCGTCGAGACGTCCGATGCCGAGCGCGCCCGCGCGGTTCTGCGGGACGCCTTGGCCGCGCTCGAGGCGCGCAAGCCCGCACTCTCCTGACCGGCTCCATCGGCGATGTCGGGATTGGTCGGCACGCCACCTAGGTCGATCCGGACGCAGCGGGTGATCGGTTGCTAGGCGGCGTGCCGCAGAATGCGGCACCAGCACCACGGGAACCAGCGCTAGAGCCACATCACGGGCTCACCCCGGCAAACTCCTTGCCAACTCTCGGAGCGGCTCAGCCGAGCTCGCTGAAGATCCAATCTCGGAAGGATTTGATCTTCGGGCGGGCAGCGGTTCCCTCGCCGCAAACCAGCCAATAGGCCTTTCCGTTGCGCACGGTGAGCGGGAAAGGCTGGAAGAGGCGCCCCGCGGCGATGTCCTCGGCGAAGAGGTAGGGCGAGCCGATGGCGACACCCATGCCGTCGATGGCTGCCTGCGCCGCGATCTTTGTGGAATCGAATTGGGCACCGCGCGTGATCGGCAGATGCGCGATGCCGGCCGCCTTGAACCAGGTGCGCCATTCCCCGACCGAGGCGGGCTCGGGCGGCGAGGCATCCATCAGCGGCACGTCGCGTAAACCCTCCGGCGCGCACAGCCGGTCCTTGTAGGCGCGCCCGCAGAGCGGCGTCAGCTCGTCCTCGAACATCTTCTCGACATGGAGGCCCGGCCAGTTGCCGTCGCCGTAGCGCACGGCGACGTCCACGTCCTCGCGGGCGAAATCGACCATGCGGCCGGTGGTGTTGAGCCGCACCTCGATCTCCGGGTGCCGCGCCTGGAAACGGGGCAGGCGCCCCACCAGCCAGGTCAGCGCGAAGGTCATGAGCGTGCTGACTGAGAGCGCGGACGCGCCCTGGGCCGAGGTCACGCGATGGATCGCGCGCGCCATCCGCTCGAAGGCATCGCGCAGCTCCGGCAACAGCGCCTGGCCCTCGTCGGTGAGACGCAGGCTCTTGGGCAAACGCCGGAACAGCTTCACGCCCAGGCGCAACTCGAGGGTCTTCACCTGGTGGCTGACCGCCGCCTGGGTCACGTGCAGCTCGTCGGCTGCCCGCGTGAAACTCAGGTGGCGCGCCGCCGCCTCGAACGCCTTCAGCCCATTGAGAGGAAGCGACCCTTGCATGTCACGATGGCCTAATTTTTCTTGGCCATTCTATGAGAGAAGGTCGTTTGTTGGCAAGGCAATTTGCCGCCATTTTCAGACCTATCGAAGCTGAACCAAGACCAAAGGAGTTTTGACCATGGTCCAGGCTCTCAAGAAACCCATTCCCGGCCTCACGGCGGCTCACCTGGCGGCCTTCACGACCGTCTCCGCGGTGCCCGAGCTGCACGCCGGCTTCGGCGGGCCGGTGCCCGAGTTTCGCGCCGAGGTGTTTTATCCCCAGTGGTGGCGGAACCCCGCCATCGTCATGCGGGGCTGGCAGCCGCGCGCAGTGGCACAGCGGCGGCCCTGGAGCGAGCGGATCGGCGTCGCGGCGACCGCGGTCCTCGGTCAAGTCCGGGCGTCGTGGGAGCGGTGGCGGTCGCGCGAGGCCCTCCTGAGGCTCGACGATCGCGCGCTCCGCGACATCGGGATCGACCGCGCAACCGCCCAGTACCTGGGCAGCCGACCGTTCTGGCTCGCGGACGACTGATCGTTACATGTGCGAGTACAAGAGCCGCCCCGGCACCGGAAGCTCGGCCTTGAGCACGGTGCCGGTGCGCGACTCCGTGATGAAGAGCGTCTTCCGGTCGGGCCCGCCGAAGGCGCAGTTGGTGGTGGCGAGGCCGGTGCAGGATTTGATGCGATAGAGCGGCTCGCCCAGCGAACTGAAGACCCAGACGCTGCCGAGCCCGATATGGCAGACGACTAGGTTCTCGTCCTCGTCGATCGCCATGCCGTCCGGCCCCACGCCGCCGGACATCTGAATGAACACGCCGACCTTGGTGGCCGCGCCGTCCGGCAGCATCGGCACGCGCCAGATCGCGTTGTCGCGGGTGACGCAGAGATAGACCACGGTCTCGGCCTTGTTGAGCACGAGCCCGTTAGGGCTCGGAATGCAATCGAGGATGCACTCGAGCTTGCCATTGGCACGGAGCCGATAGAGCCGTCCCGTGCGGTCGTGCTGCCCGGTCTGGCCCTGATCCGTGAAATAGATGTCGCCGTTCGAGGCGAACACCAGATCGTTCACCCCCTTGAAGCGCTCGACCACGCCGCGGTCTCGGAATGGCGCAATTTTCCCGCTCTTGGGATCGAACACCATGATCCCGTTCTTGTGGTCGGTGATGAAGGCGCGGCCGTCCTTGTGGAACTTGAGGCCGTTGGGCTCGCCGTCGTACTCGAGCGCCACGGTGATGCCACCGTCGGGGGCGAGCTTGAAGAGCCGGCCCCAGGGAATGTCGGTCACCCACAGATTGCCCGCGCGATCGAAGGACGGGCCCTCGAGAAATGTCGGCGTTTTCTGGCCTATCTGATTGAACTCGACCCAATGCGAGGGCCGGTCGATCCAGAGCCGCTCGGGAATCCGGGTGAACACGGTGGTCTCGATCACGGGCGGTGCGGCGAACATGCAGTCTCCTTATGCGTAATCTTCAAGCGAGAAGGCCGATCTCTCGCAGGTAGCGCAGCACGCCGGGATGGACAAGCTCGATCCGCGGCGCGGCCGCCACCGTGTTCGCGGCGGTGGTCTCGCGGGCTTGCGGCAGGCGGTGCGCAAGCCCCGCCTCGGCCCGGTGCAATGCGCGGGCGAGGCGATACGCAAGGGCGTCCTCGAGGTCGTCGCGTGCGAGGATCAAGCTCCAGGAGCCCACGGAGGCGATCGGCGCGTGCTGTCCCGCGTAGCTGCCTGCGGGCAGCGTCAGCGGTTTCAGGAAGGGGTACATGACCCGGATGCGCGCGATCTCGTGCGCATCGGGCGCGATGAAGCGGGCACCGGCGGAGCTCTTGGCCACCGCGGCGAACCCCGGCCAGCCGGTACCGCCGCCCCACAGCGCCACGACGCGCCCGTCGATCACCATCGCCGGCCCGTCGCCGGCACAATCGAGATAGATCGCCTGGAAATCCCGCTCGCAGTCGAGCCCGATGCCGCCGAGCACCGCGCGCGCCAGCAGAACGAGCCCTGAGCCGCGGGCGCCGAAGGCGACGGGCTTGCCGCACAGGTCCGGGATCGCGCGACAGGCGCTGTCGGCGCGCGTGACGAACAGTCCCGGCGTCGAATACATGGCGGCGACGATCCAGAGCCGACCATGCACACGGCCCGCATCCGACAGCGCCTCGCCCGCGACCTCGCCCTGCACCAGCGCGATGTCGAGCCCGCTCGCTTGCAGCAAGGGTACGTTCTCCGTGCTGCCCTTCGTGTTCTTGGTTTGGATAATGAGCGGCGCATCGACCTCGCGCACCGCGTCCACGAGCGCCGCGCCAAAGAGCGGAAAGCCGCCGCCCGGCGTTGCCGTGCCGAGGATAACGACGGTCTCGGGGCTTGGCGGTTCCTGCTGCGCCATTTCAGCGTTTGCTCCTGAGGTCGGTCCTGTCGCGATCGGATCCAGGATAACCGGAATCGGCGGCCGACACTTGCGCGCCGACGGTATAGCCGGGTACATGGTCCGCCTCGGTGTCGGCGGGTTTGGCGAGAGGGCGGCAGCAGGATGACGCAGGATGGAGACGCGCGCGGGGCTGTGCGCGCCGAGGCCGCGCGCCGGGCGTTGCTCGGCAGCTTCTTCGGCACCGCGCTCGAGACTTACGACTTCATCCTGTTCGGCAGCGCCGCGGGCATCATCTTCGGCCGGCTGTACTTTCCCAACAGCGATCCGACCGCGGGAACTCTGCTGGCCTATGGCGCCTTCGCGGTGGGTTTCATCGCCCGCCCGCTCGGCGGGATCGTGTTCGGCAACTACGGCGACAAGCTCGGCCGCAAGCCGATGCTGCTGATTACGCTGGGGCTGATGGGGATCGTCACCGTCGCGATCGGCGCGTTGCCGACCTACGCCCAGATCGGCATCGCCGCGCCGATCCTGCTGACCGTGCTGCGGTTCGCCCAGGGGATCGCCTACGGGGGCGAGTGGGGCGGCGCCGTGGTGCTGGTGATCGAGTATGCGCCGCCGGGGCGCCGCGGCTTCTTCGGGGGATGTACGAACGCAGGCACCTCGCTCGGGAGCGTCCTGGCCCTGGGCATGCTGAGCCTCACCTCCTATGCGACCGGCGACGCCTTCTTCAGCTGGGGCTGGCGCATCCCGTTCCTGTTCAGCCTCGTGCTGATCGCCATCGGGCTCTATGTCCGCACCAGGATCCTGGAGACGCCGGAGTTCCTGGCGTTGAAGCGGTCGGGCCGCGAGCGCAAGCTGCCCATACTCGACGCCATCCGCAGCCACTACCGGCAGATCCTGTTGACCGCCGGCACGCTGCTCATGATCAATGCCGGCTTCTACGTGACCTCGGTGTTCATGCTCTCCTACGGCGGCATCACCCTGAACCTCGGCATGGGCACGATGCTGAACGCCGTCATGGTGGCGACCTTCGTGCAGATCTTCGCCACCACCGGCTTTGGCGCGCTCTCCGATCGCATCGGGCGCGTGCCGGTGGTGATGGGAGGCGCGGTGTTCGTCGCGCTCTACATCTTCCCGCTGTTCTGGCTGCTGCAGACCAGGGATCCGATGCTCGTGACGGCCGGTATTACCGTCGCAGCGATCGCCTTCGGCGCGCTTTACGGTCCGATCGCGGCGCTCTTCGCGGAAGCCTTCGATACCGGCGTGCGCTACTCCGGCGCGTCGCTGGGATATCAGATCGGCTCGGTGTTCGGCGGCGGATTGGCGCCGCTGATCGCGACCGCCCTGCTGCAGCGGTTGGGCGGCGCAACCTGGCCGGTTTGCCTCTATTTGATCGCGCTCGCCGTCGTCGCGGTCGCGTGCCTCGCCGCGCTCGGCGAGACCGCCGACCGGCGGGCCTACGCCGCCGGCGATTGACCGCCGGCTGACATAGCAACCAGGAAGACCTCGCCCAAATGACCGCGGACTACGTCGCTTTCCACGCGATCGAGCGGCCCGAGGCCATCGCCTTCGTCGACAATGGCCGGCGGTTCACCTATGCGCAGTTCGACCGCGACATCCGCAAGTTCATCCCGGCGCTCCGCGAGCTCGGCCTCGGGCGGGGTAGCAGGGTCGGGCTCGGCTGCAGCGACCTCTATCTCACCTGGACGCTGCTGCTGGCGCTGGAGCGTCTCGCCGTCACCACGCTGATGCTGAACCGGCAAGAGCCGCCGGAGGCGCGGCCGTTGCTCGCGAGCCTCGACATGGCGCTCTCCGAGTGGGGCCTGGCACCCGGCGCCGTCAAGCGGCACCACGCCCTCACTCCGGATTGGGTCGAGGCGGTGCGGGCGCGGCCCGAGACCGACGGGGGAGATCTGCCAAAGAGATCGGACGACGACACGATCTTCATCTTGCGCACCACCGGCACCACCGGCGATCCGAAGGTACTGCACGGCGTGCGCCGGACTCAGGCGGCCTGGGCGGACGATTGGATCTGGCAGCAAGGCCTCACCAATGCCTCGCGCTTTCTCCTCGTCCTGACCCTCGACGTCTACACGATCTACACGCTCGCGACCGGCGTGATCCGCGCGGGCGGGACGGTCGTGCGCGAGGATCGCGTGCAGCTGGGACAGGCGATCTGGGACCACGGCATCACGCACGTGGCGCTGTTTCCCATTCATCTCGGTAGCCTCATGGACGCGCTGCCCGAGGGATACCCGAAACCACGGAGCCTCACCGTCACCTCGTTCGGCGCCACGCTCTCGGAGGCGCTGCGCGAGAAGACCACCGCCCGGTTCGCCACCGTGCTCTACGACAATTATGGCTCGCGCGAAGCGGGTTTCGTCTCCCGGATCTTGGCGGCGAACAGCGGCGGCATCGGTACGCTCTCGCCGCTCGCCCAGGCCGTCGTGCTCGACGAGCAGGGCCGATCGCTACCGCCGGGCGAGCTCGGGCGGCTGTGGATCAAGACGCCGTTCATGCACCGCGAGTACGCCGGCAATCCCGAGGCGACCGCCAAGTCCTTTCGGGACGGCTGGTTCAACTCCGGCGACCTCGCGATCCTCCACGGCCGGCGGGGCGTGCAGCTCATGGGCCGGGCCGACGATCTCCTCAACATCGGCGGCACCAAGATGCCGCCCAGCGTGATCGAGGAGCTGATCCTGCGCACGGTCAACGCCAAGGACGCCGGCGTGTGCTCGATCCGCAATCAGCTCGGCATCGAGGAGTTGCTGATCGGCGTCGCCGATGCGCCCATCGGCGCCCAGGAGCTCCGGGAGCGCATCGGCGCCGCCCTGCGTCCCCTGCAGTTCGCCACCATCCGCTTGGCGCGCATTTCGCCGATCCCGCGCAACGCCGGCGGCAAGATCCAACGGGACCAGCTGCAGCGCATCCTCGCCCGGCTCGCGGGATTGACGTAGCAAGACAGAGAGGAGCTCGACGTGTCCTCCGAAGGAAGCCAGAACGCAAGCCGCGTCAAGAGATTCAAGGCCCGTCTCGCGGCGGGCGAGACCGTGATCGGTGCTTGGCTCACGATCCCCGATCTCTCGGTTGCCGAGATCATGGCGAGCTCGGGATTCGACTACGTCATCATCGATGCCGAGCACGCGCCCTGGACGGTGGGCGAGATCCAGGTCGCCCTCTCGGGCTTCCGCGGGTCCGATACAGTGTTGCTGGTCCGGGTTCCCTGGAACGATGCCGTCGCCGTCAAGCATGTCCTGGACGCGGGGATCGACGGCGTCGTCTGCCCGATGGTGCGAACCGTCGAGGAGGCGCGGAGCCTAGTCGCCGCCTGCCGCTATCCGCCCGCGGGCACCCGGGGTTTCGGGCCGCGCCGCGCCTCCGACTATTACCGCCGCGCCCGCGAGTATGCGGCGGCGGCCAACGCCGAGATCGTCATCGTGCCGCAGATCGAGGATGCCCGGTTCCTCCACGAGGTCGACGGCATCCTCGCGCTCGATGGCGTCGATGCGATCTGCCTCGGCCCAGCTGACTTCTCGGGATCGCTCGGGCGCCTGCTGGACTGGGCGCATCCGGAAGTCGCGGCCGCGCTCGACACCGTGCTTGCGAAGGCGAAGGCCAAGGGCGTCGCGGTTTGCACGGGCATCGTCGTGCCGCCGGACGCGGTTCCGGAGTGGGCCGCCAAGGGCGCCCGCATGCCGCTCGTCGCAGCGGACACCGGTCTCCTGACCGACGGCGCGGCGGCCCTGCTGCGGGAGACGCGGAAGCGGCTCGCTCCGAAAGAATCGCGTTGAGCCCGCGCGGAGCGCGAAGATTCACCACGGAGACACAGAGGGCACAGAGGTTGAGTTTGCCGCGAAGCCGCGGCCCTTGTTCTTGGCGGCTTGGCGCCTTGGTGGTTCAGACTTTCACCGCCAAGGCGCCAAGGACGCCAGGAAGGGGATTCTCGAGGATTCGCGCCACCTCGATATCTCCCTGTCCTCGCCAGACTCACCCCGCCGCCTCGTCCTTGATCCCGAGGTAGATGCGTTGGACCTGCGGGTCGGTCTCCAGCGCCTCGGCCTTGCCTTCGAGGACCGTGCGGCCGGTCTGGAGGACGTAGGCGTAGTCGGCGATTTCGAGCGCGAGCGGCACGGATTGCTCAGCGAGGAGGAGCGTGAGGCCGTCGGCGTGAAGGCGCACGAGCGTGTCGTAGAGCTGCTCGACCACGGCGGGCGCGAGGCCGAGGCTTGGCTCGTCCAGCATCAGGAGCTTGGGCTCGCTCATGAGCGCGCGGCCGAGCGCCAGCATTTGCCGTTCGCCGCCCGAGAGCGTGCCCGCGCGCTGGCGGCGCCGCTCCGCGAGCCGCGGGAAGACCGTGTAGACCCGCTCGAGCAACGCCTCGAGCCGCGTCTTGTCGCTGAGCACGGTGGCGCCGAGCCGTAGGTTCTGCTCCACGGTCTGGCTCACGAAGAGGCGCCAGCCCTCGGGCGAGAGCGCGAGGCCCTTGGGCACGATCGCGTAGGCCGGTAGGTTCGCGATGCTTTCGCCGCGCCAGGCGATGCGGCCGCCGCTCGACGGCACCAACCCCGCGATCGCGTTGAGCGTGGTTGTCTTGCCGGCGCCGTTCGAGCCCAGGAGCGCAACGATGCTGCCTTCCTCGACCGCGAGCGAGACGTCCGCCACGCCGACGAGGTCGCCGTAGCGCACTTCCAGGTGCTCGACCGCGAGCGCCGCGGTCATGTCCGCCGTCTCGCGCGGCGGCCATGGTGATGGCCGAGATAGGCCTCGATCACCTTGGGGTCGCTCACCACATCGGCCGGTCGGCCCTGCGCGATGGTGCGACCTTGATTGAACACCAGCACCCGTGCGGCGAGCGTGAGGATCACCTCCATGATGTGCTCGACGATCACGATGGTGATGCCGAGCGCGTGAATCTTGCGGACCAGAGTGATCGCGCTCTGGATCTCCACCGGCGTCAAGCCCGCGAGCGCCTCGTCGAGCAGCAGCAGCCGCGGCTCCGTCGCGAGCACGCGGGCGATCTCCAGCCGCTTGCGGCCGGGCGTGCCGAGGCTGCGCGCAGGTTGCGCGGACTGCGCCTCGAGGCCGGTCAAGCGCAGCACGTCGATGGCTTTGCTCCGGGCGTCGCGCGCGTGGGGATGGCGCAGGAAGGCGCCCACCATCACGTTCTCGAGGATGCTCATGTCCTCGAAAGTGGCGGGCACCTGGAAGGTGCGGCCGATGCCGAGCCGCGCGCGCGCCTCCGGCGGCTCGTGCGTGATGTCGACGCCGTCGAGCCGGATGCACCCGTCCGACGGCGCGAGGTCGCCCGCGATGCAGTTGAAGAAGGTCGACTTGCCCGCGCCGTTCGGGCCGATCAATCCCACGATCTCGTTGGATTCGACGGAGAGCGATACCTCCGCGAGCGCCACGAAGCCGCCGAAGGCCTTCGAGACGTCTTGCGTCTCAAGCAGCATGGAAGACCCGTGCGGCGAGGCGGCGCCAGAGCTCCAGCAACCCGCCGGGCTCGAAGCGCGCGAGGATCACGATGATGCCGCCGTAGAGGATGAAGGTGAGGCCGCTGCCGCCGCCGCCGAACCAGGTGTTGGTGGCGCTTTGCAGGGGTACGAGGACGATCGCGCCGATGAGCGGCCCATAGAGCGTGCCGGCGCCGCCCAGGGCCGCGACGATGATCATCTGCACGGAGACGAGGATGCCGAGCCCGCTCTCGGGATTCACGAAGCCGACCTTGAAGGCATAGAGCGAGCCCGCCGTTGCCGTGAGCGCGGCGCTCAGCATGAGCGCCTTGAGCTTGGTCCGCCGCACGGGGACGCCGAGGCTCCGCGCTGCGCGCTCGCCCGCGCGGATCGCACGCAGGTAATAGCCGAACCGGCTCCGCTCCATGGCGTAGGTAAGCGAGAGCGTGACCGCGAGCACGCCGAGGAAGATGTAGTAGTAGGGCATCGAGCTGCGGAAGATCAGGTCCCACCAGCCCCGTGGCGTCGCCGGCCCCTGGATGCCGATGGCGGCACCCAGCAGGTCCCAATTGCCGACCACGAGCCGCACCAGCTCCGCGACCGCGATGGTCGCCATGCTGAAGTAGTGGCCCTGGAGCCGGAAGCTCGGCATTCCGATGCCCAGCGCGATCAGCACCGCGACGGCGATGCCGAGCGGCAGTCCCAAGAGCGGCGGCACCTCCCAGAGGGTGTAGACCAGCAGCGGCACATAGGCGCCGGCACCGAAGAAAATCGCGTGTCCGACCGAGACTTGGCCCGCGTAACCCCCGACGATATTCCACGCGGACGCGGCGATCGCGGCGAGGATCAGGTTCGCGCCCACGTCTTGGAAAAAGGCCGCGCTGTCGCTGCCCTGGACGATGAACGGAAAGACCAGCAGCGTCGCCCAGAGCGCGATCGGTCCCCACCGTGCCCTCATCCAGAGCGCGATCGGTTCCCAGCGTGCGCTCATCGCAAGACTCCGGTCCGCGGCTCAGAGCTTTCCGAGCAGGCCCTGCGGCCTTACCCAGAGGACCGCGACGAAGAGCCCGTAGACCACCACGTCCTTGTAGATCGGCCCCAGGCTATAGGCCGCGACTTGCTCGATGAGACCGATCGCGGTGCCCGCGATCATGGCGCCGGGCACGCTGCCGAACCCGCCGAGCGCCACCACGACGAAGGCCGTGAGCGCGAAAGTCTGACCGACTTCCGGCGAGAACGGATAGACGTTGGCGAGGAGCGCGCCCGCGATGCCCGCGCTCGCGGCCGAAAGGCCCCAGGCAAGCGCCTGCATGCGGTCGGGCCGGATGCCCATGAGCATGGCGGCGTTGCGGTCCTCGGCGACCGCGAGGAGGCGGCTCCCGAGCGCCGTGCGGGTCAGCAGCACATGCATGCCGAGCGCCAGCAGGCCCGCGATGGCGCCGGCGACCAGCTGCGCCTTCCCCACATAGATTCCGCTCACGTTGATGGTCCCGGCGAGCCAACTCTCCGGCAGCGTGCGGAAATCGGATTTGAAATAGGCGAAAGCGGAATAGCGCAGCAGCAGCGCGAGACCAAAGGTCGAGAGGATCTGCGAAAGCATCGGCCCGCGCATGACGTGCTTGATCAGGCCCAGGTAGACCAACACGCCCAGCAGGAACAGCGCCACCATGGCGGCCGGCCCAAACGTTTCGGGTCCCGCGTGGATCCAGGTCATCACCAGCGCCACGTACATGCCGAGCATCACGAACTCGCCATGGGCGAAGTTGATGAAGTTCATCATGCCCCAGATGAGCGTGAGGCCCGACGCGAAGAGCGCGTAGACGGCCCCCAGGAGGAGGCCGCCCACCAGCACCTGCAGCAGGATCATCGGCGCTCGGGCCGATGCCGCGTTACTTCCAGCCCTTCATCGGCCACTGCACGGGCGCGAGCGCCTTCTCGGTCGGCCAGACCGCGACGTACTCCTTGCCCTGGAGCTGCACCAGGTACGTCGCCGCGAGCGAGTTCTCGCCGATATCGTCGAACTTCACGCCGCGGTAGCCCATCATGACCTGGTCCTGCTTGAGGTCCGTCGCCTTGAGGGCGGCCATGATCTTGTCGGGCGCGGTCGAGCCCGCGCGGTTGATGGCGTCGGCCAGCATGAGCATCGCCTGCAGGCCGCGAGCGCTGGTGTCGTCGAGCTCGCGGCCGGTCTTGGCCTTGAAGAGGTCGTTGATGACAGCGGTGACGCTCCCGGGCTTGCCGACCGCCCAGGCGCTGCGGTTCATCACGCCCTGCGCGATGTCGCCCACCGCCGGCACGAAGGCGGGGTCCGCGAAGCCCGCGTCATCGCCGATGATCATGGGCGGCTGATAGTTCAGGTTCTTCATCGTCTTCATGTAGAGGATCGCGTCGGCGGTGTAGGAGACGAAGACCACGCAGTCCGGGTTCTTCTCCTTGAGCTGGAGCACCTGGGCGCTGACGTCGCTGGAATTGGCGTTGTAGGGGATTTGCGCGACGACTTCGAAGCCATGGCTCTTGGCTTGCTGAACCACGGTCCCGCCGATCGAGGTGCCGTAATCCGTATTCTCGTTGACGACGGCGACGGTCTCGACCTTGTGCCCAGCCTTCTTCATGTCGCCGAGGTATTCCATGTAGTTCTTGGCGAAGTCCGAGGCGACCGGCGTCACGCGCACCAGCCATTTGAAGCCGCGGCTGGTGATGTTGGCGGCGACGGAATCGGAGACCACGAAGGGAACGCCCTGGCGCTCGGACACCGCGGTCGCGGTGAAGCTCACGTTGGAATGATAGGCGCCGATGATCGCGGCCACGTGCTCCTGCGTGATCAGGCGGAGGGTCTGGCTCTGGCCTTCCTCGGGCTTGCCCTGGTGATCGGCGCTGATGAGCTGGATCTTGGCGCCGCCGAGGTTCGAGAGGCCGCCCTTGCCGACCGACGGCAGCGCCGCGAGCTCGGGATGCACGGTGTTGACCAGTTCGACCGCGAGATTGATCGCGTCGAGCTCGGACTTGCCGGCGCTGGCCGCGTTCCCCGAAAGCGGATAGATCGCGCCGACCTTGACGTCGTCGGCGAGCGCCGGGCCGGACGCGAGCGCGGCCGCGATCAGTGCCGCCCCGAAAATGTGACTGGTCTTCATGAGCCTCCCCCAACCTCCTCGTTATCCCGCCGGCGATTGGGCCGGTGAGTGCGGGCGGAGTTTAACGCGGCCCTCGGCGAGCCGTCGTGGCCAAAATTTGTGCGAAGCAACTGCGGTCACCCCCTCACCCTTCCCTCTCCCCACTGGGGAGAGGGTTGCGAAGGCTTAGCGAGCGAAGCGAGCTTAGCCGGAGCTGGGTGAGGGTGAGGCTGCCCTGAGCCGCTCCGTCTTCGCGGCATCGATGCTGCCGTTCGTGTCGATGGCGACGCCGTAGTCGCGCTCGGCCTCCGCGCGCGTGATCAGGCCGTCGAGTACGTCGTCGAGCACCCGGGCAGGCTCTCGCTCCCTCGGATTGCCGAAGCCGCCGCCGCCGGGAAGACCCAGACGGATCGTGTCCTTGGCGGGCACGGTCTGCCGCCCCTTGGGCCGGATCGGCCTGCCGGAGGCGAGCTCGACGGTGCCGGGCGCGCCCTTGCCGCCGCCGTTGCGGCCGCGCGCGGGGTTCTTCACCCGCTCGAAATTGCAGAGCAGCGCGATCGGCGTCCCCTCGGCGCCGGTGAGCTCGATCACCTGGCCCAAGCCGCCGCGGTGCTTCCCGGCACCGCCGGAGCTCTCGCGGAACTCGCGGCGCTTGAACAGAACGGGGGCGATGCTTTCGGTCGCCTCCACCGGGATCGTGCGCACGCCGCTCGGGAAGGCGGTGACGCTGAGCCCGTCCTTGCCGGGCCGCGCGCCCGCGCCCCCGCAATGGAAGATCACGCTGCTGAATTCGGGCAGCGCACCGGCATCGGCACCGTCCGCGACCTCGTCGACCAGCGAACCCCCGCCGAAGATCTGCGGGTTCCAGAGCGAGGACGCGCCCTCGGCCGGAACGCCGCCGGCGAGCACTTGATGCAGGCAGCCGAACACCACGTCAGGCAGCATGTGGCCGACCGTGTGGCGCGCCGCCACCGCCCAGGGCCGCTTCACGTTGAGGACGCAGCCTTCGGGCGCGCTGATGGTGATCGGCGCCAGCGAGCCCGCGTTGTTCGGCACCTCCGGCGCCACCAGGCATTTCACGCCGAACGCGGTGTAGGCGAGAGTGTAATTGTAGACGACATTGATGCCGAAGGCGGACGCCGGCGAGGTGCCGTCGAAATCGACGTGGATGCCCTCGTCGGAGATGGTGAGCGCCGCGTTCAGCAGCAGCGGCTTGTCGTAGCCGTCCATGTTGACGCTGTTGCGATAGGTACCCTTCGGCAGCGCGCGGATCTTGGCGAGCGTCGCCTCGCGCGAGGCCTCGACGATGGTCGAGCCGAGATTGTCGAGATGGGAGATCTCGAACTCGTCCATCATCTCGGCGAGGCGCTTAGTGCCCTCCTCGTTGCAGGCGCAGAGCGCGTAGATGTCGCCCTCAACCTGCAGCGGCTCGCGCACATTGGCGCGCACCATCGCCATCAAGTCCTCATTCATCTTGCCTTCGCGCGCAAGCGGCATGATCGGGATCGAGAGCCCCTCCTCGAAGACCTGCCGGCCGTCCGGTCCCATGCCGAGTCCGCCGATATCGACGACGTGCACGGTGCAAGCGAAGAGCCCCACGGGCTTGCCGTTGTAGAAGCTCGGCGTCACCACGGTGATGTCGTGGAGATGGCCGGAGGTGAGCCAGGGGTCGTTGGTGATGTAGTGATCGCCCGGCTTCATTTTCTCGAGCGGGTACACCTTGAGGAAATGGATGACGGCGTTCGCCATCGAGTTGACGTGGCCGGGCGTGCCGGTGACGGCCTGCGCCAGCATCCGGCCCTCGCGGTCGAACACGCCCGCCGAGAGGTCGCCCGCCTCGCGGACCGAGGTCGAGAAGGCTGTGCGGATCATGGTCTGCGCCTGCTCCTCCACGACGGCGATGAGCCGGCTCCACATGATCTGCGTGTGGATCTGAGAGAGCGCAGTATTGGGCCGTGCGACCATGGTCCGTTCCTTGCTGTGCCGAGTCATTCTGAATGATCTCAAACCTTAAGCCTTCTATGCAATGCTCTGTCTCGTCGAGTAGGCACGGCCAGACGGCGGGGTTCAGGTCACCGCGACAGCCCTCAGTCCCGACAAGCTGGTGATCGTGGTCACAATCGAGGCAACCCGATTCTCAAGCGTATGATTCTCCATCGCATATCGATGACGTCCGCGAGCCGCCCGTGCGCCTCCTTCGTCGAAGCGTCTTATGGCTTCGGCGTGCATTGTCCTCAGGGATTGAAAATCACCCGCCCGGAATTTCAATATGGGCAGACTCCGTTGGATGTCCGGCGAGATCACGCGGTCTAGATCCATGACGACGTCCGAGACGATGGGCAATTGTCCGCAAGCGAGCGCGTCAAACAATCGAGTCGAGAGATCGGCACTTACAGGGATCACCACCGACGTCTTATAGAAGCACCATTCACGAACCTGATCGGTCTTGGACAAACCGAAATATCGCTCGCGGTGTGCCGGGTCCATCAAGCGTGCATCGCAATTGCGCACCTCGAGAGCAAGTCTCCGAAGGAACGGGCTTCGCTGACTCCAGGGATAGTCGACGTAGGCAGCATGAAGCGCGTCACTGCGGGTTTGGCCGATCGAGTTTTCAAATTCCGATGAAATCGTGGCGCAGCTCCATTGTCCGCAGCACGAGGGAACATGTCCGATACACCGCGGCAGGAGGCTCCCGAAATATCGAAGGGCCTCTTGGAAGGCGTGGCTTATGAAAAACGCATCGGAATTCTCGACGGTCCGCACATTGTTGTCGGGGGCGAGGTGATTGTCCCAAAGCCAGGCGGCTAGAAACGCGTCTGGGAACCGCTGTCGAAGCGTTTGAAGAGCGACCGAGTTATCGCGCCCGTGAGCGAGCAGGATCACGATGTCGGGCTCGGCGATCTGTGTTTCGCCGAACGACCATTCGTGAACGATGCCTCCGACGGCCAGCCGATGGTTGGAGAACTCCTCGAAATAGCGCAACGGGAGCGTATCTGGAGAAAGGGCACCTATCCGAAGCGGGCGATTGGCGAGCGGGTTCATCGGTCTTTTACGTTAAGAGGGCGTAGCGCTTCGGTTGGCCCAGCCAGCAGGCCATCGATCTTGGCCTTCCGCCTATCGGTTTCGAACCAACGCAATATACCCGAAGCCGTCGATCTCCGCGTCGAAGAGCGGGCTCAGCACCGTCGAGGTCTCGTCCTCGGCGATGACGGCGGGGCCCTTGATGCGGGCGCCGGGCGTGAGCTCCGGGCGCCAGTAGATCGGCACCTCCAGGAATTCGCCGGTGTTCGGGTCGAACACCTTTCGGCGCGAGCGTGGCTCGGGCTCGTAGGGCTTGATGGGGACGGGCGTGGCGAGGCTGCCCTCGGCGGGCGCGCTCACTGAGACGACCCAGCTCAAGATCTCGACATCGACGCCGGGGATCGCGCGGCTGTAGAGCCGGCGGTAGGCGGCCTCGAAGAGCTCGGTCAGGTGGGCGCCGTCGTCTTTGGTGAAGGCCCGGACCGGCAGGTTGACCGCAATCTCGTGGCCCTGGCCGCGATAGCGCATAAAGGCGGAGCGCTGCTCGGCCAGTTTCGCCTCGGGAGCACCGCGGCGCACGATCGCCTCGGCTTCCGCGCGCATTTCTGCGAGCAGCCGGTTCACCGCGCCCGCGTTGAACTGGCGCACCCGCTCCAGATGGCTGCGCACGATCTCGTAGGCGACCGGCGCGCGCAGGAAGCCCACCGCGGAGCCCACGCCGGCGTTCGCGGGGATGAGCACGCGCGCGATGCCGAGTTTCTCCGCGACGCGCGACGCATGGATGGGCGCCGCGCCGCCGAAGGCGATGAGCGTGCGCGGCCGCACGTCCTTGCCGCTCTCGATCGCGTGGACGCGGGCGGCGTTCGCCATGTTCTCGTCCACCATCTCGCTCAGCCCAAGCGCCGCGAGCTCGGTGCTCAGGCCCAGGCGCTCGCCAAGCCGGCTCCCGATCTCGTGCTTGGCGCCGGCGACATCGAGGCTCATGGAGCCGCCGGAGAATGTCGCGGGATCGATGCGGCCGAGCACGACATCGGCGTCGGTGACCGTGGGCTCGACGCCACCGCGGGCGTAGCAGACCGGTCCGGGCTCAGAGCCCGCGCTGTCGGGCCCGACGGCGATACGGCCCATGGCGTCGATGCGCGCGATCGAGCCGCCGCCGGCGCCGATCTCCACCATCTCGATTACGGGAATGCGCAGCGGCAAGCCGCTGCCCTTGAGGAAGCGGTAGATGCGCGCGACCTCGAAGAGCCGGTTGGTCTGCGGCTGCGCGTGGTCGATCAGGCAGATCTTGGCGGTGGTGCCGCCCATGTCGAAGGAGAGCACGTGATCGAGCCCGTGCTGCTTCGCGATGCGGCTCGCGAAGATGGCGCCGCCCGCGGGGCCCGATTCCACGAGCCGCACGGGAAAACGGATCGCGGTCTCGACCGTCGTGATCCCGCCGCCCGAGGTCATCAGGAACAGCGGGCAGCCGAAGCCCGCGCGCTTGAGCTCGCTGTCGAGCTTGCCGAGATAGCGGCCCATCAGCGGCTGCACATAGGCATTGGCGCAGGCGGTGGAGAGCCGCTCGTACTCGCGCATCTCCGGCGAGACCTCGGAGGAGAGCGTCACCGTCACCTTCGGGAGGCGCTTCCGCACGGCCTCGCCCACCCGCTGCTCGTGGTCGGGGTTGGTGAAACTATGGAGGAAGCCCACCGCGACAGACTCGATCTGTTGGGCCTCGAGCGTATCGAGTGCCTGGGCGAGGCTCGCGGCATCGAGCGGCGTCAGAACCTTGCCTTGCGCGTTGATGCGCTCGCGGATGGGGAGCCGCCAGCGGCGCGGCACCAGGGGCGGCGGCAGGTCGATGTTGACGTCGTACTGCTCGAAGCGGTTCTCGTGCCGGATCTCGAGCACGTCGCGGAAGCCCTCGGTGGTGAGGAGGGCGGTCCTGGCGCCCTTGCGCTCGATGAGCGCATTGGTCGCGAGCGTGGTGCCGTGGATCACCAGCGCCACCTGAGCAGGCTTGACCTTGGCTTCGGCAATCACAGCGCGGATCGCCGCCAGCACGCCTTCCTCGGGCGCCTTGGGTGTCGTGAGGATCTTGGAGGTGAAGCGGAGCTCGCCAATCTCGAGCGCCACGTCGGTGAAGGTGCCGCCGATATCGACGCCGAGGCGGGCAGCAGGTGCGGTGGAGTCCAAGGGAAAGAAACCTCAACAAGGTCGGCGGCATGCCCCGAGTGGCAGCCGCGTGCGGCGGCCGATATGATCGTCGGAGTCGGCTCAAGAGGGCAATAGCATCGGGGCAGCCCTGAGCCGGAGGTATATCACGTGGCAACTGGCAACAAACCGCCCTCCGCGCCGTCCGATACGTTCGACACCGCGGTTGCCCTACATAGGCAAGGTCGGTTGCAGCAGGCGCAGCGGCTTTATCGCGCCGTGCTCGCGAAGAAGCCGGACCATGTCGGATCTCTCCATCATCTCGGCGTGTGCCGCGCTCAGCAAGGACGGGTCGACGAGGCGGTCCGCCTGATCGGCCGCGCGGCCTCGCTGGATCCGAGATCTCCCGAGGTTCTGAGCGATCTCGGCGTGGCGCTCGAATCGGCAAAGCGATACGAGGAAGCGGTCTCGGCCTATGAACGGGCCTTGCAGTTGAGGCCGGATTACGGCGAGGTCTGGTACAACCTCGGCACTGCGCTACAGGCGTTGTCACGCCACGAGGATGCGATCGAGCGCTTCAAGAAGGCCCTCGAATTCCGCCCCACCGGCGCCGAAGCGCACAACAACCTCGGAAACTCGCTTCACGCGCTCGGGCGGCATCGGGAGGCGATCGTGCATTTCGTGCGGGCGCTTGCGATCGATCCGAGCTTTGCGTTGGCGGAAAGCAATCTGGGCGCTGCGCTGCAAGCCGAGGGTCGGCCCGGCGAGGCAGTCTCCCATTTCGCGCGCGCCATCGCGCTCAAGCCGGACTACGCCAAGGCGCATAGCAATCTAGGGGATGCGTTGCGCGTGCTCGGCCGTCCCGAGGAGGCGCTCACTCATCTCAATCGGGCGCTCGCGCTGGAGCCCAATAACGCGGACGCGCACAACAACCTCGGCAACGCCCTGATGGTCTTGCGGCGGTACGAAGGGGCCATCGCAAGCTATCGCCGTGCTGTCGAGCTCGATCCGCTCCAAGGAAACGCACTGTCGACCGAGGTCGTGCTGAAGCGTCGGCTCTGCGACTGGGCGAATTTCTCGCGAGACTGCGAGGAATTGGTGAAAGCTCTGGACTCCGGTGCAAGGCGGATCTCGCCTTTCGTGGTAACCACCGTGACGGACGATCCCCAGCTTCAGATGCGTGCTGCTCGGCGATATGTCGATGATCTGCGGTTACCCCACGCGCCCGCCGTTGCCAATGCCACGCGCCGGACAGGGGATGGAAAGATCCGCCTTGCATATCTGTCGGGCGATTTTCGAGATCACACGGTTGCGGTCTCGACCGCGGAGCTGTTCGAGTTGCACGACCGAGATCGATTTCAGATCTTCGCGTTCTCTTTCGGCCCGGACGACGGCAGCGCGATGCGCCAGCGCCTGCAGCGTTCGTTCGACCGGTTCGTCGACGTCCGGCATGCCTCCGATTTCGACATCGCCCGTCAGATGCGGGCGCTCGAGATCGATGTGACAGTGGACCTCGGCGGCTTCACGAACGGCTGCCGGCCCGCGATCTTGGCTCACCGCCCGTCGCCGGTTCAGGTGAACTACCTCGGCTACCCGGGGACCATGGGAGCAGAATTCGTCGACTATATTGTCATCGATTCCGTTGTGGTTCCGGCAGGCGAGCAAGTGTTCTTCACGGAAAAGTTGGTTCACCTTCCCGATTGCTATCTCGCTAGCGACACCACGCGGCGGATCGCGGAGCAAATGCCTAGCCGAGCAGAATGCCGTTTGCCCGAACAGGGATTGGTTTTTGCCGCTTTCAACAACGGCTACAAGATCACGCCGCCGGTTTTCGACGTTTGGATGCGGTTGCTGAGTGAATTCCCCGGCGCCGTGCTTTGGCTCCGGGGAGACAATCCGTTGCTGGAGGCGAATCTGCGCAAGGAGGCGGCCGCGCGGGAAATCTCGCCGGATCGGCTCGTGTTTGCGGGGAGGCTGCCGCTGCCGGAGCACCTGGCGCGCCATCGCGTGGCCGACCTGTTCCTGGATACGCTGCCCTATAACGCCCATTCGACGGCGCTCGATGCCCTGTGGGCCGGGCTTCCAGTGGTGACTTGCGCCGGTCGGAGCTTCGCCGCGCGCGTCGCCGGTAGCCTGCTGCAGTCGATTGGGTTGCCTGAACTCGTGACGGGCAACCTCGAGGAGTATGAGGCCCTGGCTCGCCGGCTCGCCGGCGATCCGGCCTTCCTAGCTCAAATCCGTGGCCGGCTCGCGAGTAACCGCTCAACCATGCCGCTCTTCAATTCGGACCGCCTCCGCCGGCACCTGGAACTCGCCTTTCAGGAAATGTGGTCGCGCTGGCGGCGCGGAGAGCCGCCGTCCTCCTTCTCGGTATCCGAGAGCTTGAGCTAATCATCCAGCTGGTACCGCCGCTCGCTGGCGACGACCCTACTGCGCGAAGCCAAACTCGTCGACTATCGAATCGAAACG
Source organism: Allostellaceae bacterium (assembly GCA_035604335.1). Lineage (GTDB taxonomy): Bacteria > Pseudomonadota > Alphaproteobacteria > ATCC43930 > CGMCC-115725 > DASZHJ01. The sequence goes on from DATNIT010000210.1 coordinate 62,034, forward strand.
CCGGTGAGCGCTACTGCGCGCGGCGGACTATTGCAAGCGGTTTGGACTGAGACGCGGGGACGATGACGGCTGCGACGGAATGTCGTAGAATTCGACATTCGACGGAATGACCTCGATGGAACCGATAAGTGCCGGACAGCGCGAGATCGATCGCATCTAAGACATGTGCTTAGAGCGCTTGGATTCTCGTGACGGCCTTGCGCCGCCGTTCCGCTATGTTGTGGGCTCGGTCGGACGCACGCGAAGCGAATTGTTGTGCGCATATCTGGTTCAGCGTTGCATCGGAATTCCCCTCGAGTATTTCCATCAGGAGAGAAGATCATTGACCGCCTCGCTGCGGACCTTGCGCTCCTTGCGAGACGGTCGGCATGATGACTCGGCGAGGCGGAACCTAAAGATTGCGTGTCGGACACCGGAGTGAAATTTGATGGAATCACCGGGTCGCGGAAAGAACGAGCTACTTCGGATCGACGAGATGTGTTCGGAGCGTTGGGACTCTCCCGAGAACCAAGCGCCGCGATTCCGGTACATAGTGCTTTCGGGCGAACGTACCCGGAGCGGATTGTTGTGCGACTACCTCGGTCAGCGCGGCACCGGCATTCCGATCGAATATTTCCATCTCCAATACATGGAAAGAATAGCCAAGCGCCTGGGTTGCCTGCTCCCCGACGGTCGCATCGACGTGCCGCGTTATATGGAACTGCTGGAATCCAAGCGGACTCGGAACGGTATTTTCGGCACGAAGGTGCAGCCCACGCAGTTGCTCAACGTTTCCAATGAGGATAGGACCAAAG
>DATNIT010000211.1:0-2101 GCA_035604335.1 Allostellaceae bacterium
TCGCTTCGACGGCGTTCCGCACCAGATTGACCACGACTTGCTGGATTTGGATCTTGTCGATGACCGTGAATGGCCGCGCTGTGGCCATCTCCATGCGGACGAACACCCCGCTCGTCTTGGCGCCGACCAGGCCAAGCGCGCAGGCCTCCTCGACGACCTCGTTCAGGCTCTCCTCGCGCCGCTCCGTCTCCCGTTTCTCGACGAAGCTGCGCAGGCGGCGAATGATCTGGCCGGCGCGCTCGGCCTGAGCGGCAGCCTTTTCGACGGCATCGCCGACGCGCCCGATCGCGTCGGCGCTTTTGATTTCGAGGAGCCGCCTTGCCGCGCGCAAGTAGTTGGCGATCGCGGTCAGGGGCTGGTTGAGCTCATGCGCCAGGCTCGACCCCATTTGCCCCATTTCGCTCAGCCGCGCCACATGCATCAGCTCGCGCTGCAGGCGATCGAACCGGCGATCCGATTCGTGGCGCTCGGTGAGATCGCGAACGAAACCGGTGAAGATCTGCCGGCCTTCGGCGATCGCTTCGCCGACCGAGAGTTCCATCGGAAAGATGCTGCCGTCCTCGCGCCGCCCGGTGACGACGCGCCGCGTGCCGATAATTCGCTGCTCTCCGGTGGCGTGATAGCGCGCGAGGTAGCCGTCGTGTTCCTCGTGGTAGGGCGACGGCATGAGCATGCTCACGTTTCGCCCGACGACCTCCTGGGCTGCGTAGCCGAAGAGCCGTTCCGCCGATGCGCTGAAGGTCTCGACGATGCCGCGGTCGCTGATGACGATCATCGCGTCCGGGATCGTCTCGAGGATCGAGTGCAGGCGTGCCTCACCCTCGCGCCGGCCAATTTCGGCATCCTGGATCGGGCGCAAATCCTCGACGATGGACAGCCGGTGAAGCTCCGGCGTTCGCACCAAGGAGGACGTCACGCGAACTCGGACCGTCCGATCCGTCTTGTCGATATAGCGCTCTTCCGACGAGCAGACCCCGATCTCTCCGGCGAGGAGGCGGGCAAACAGCTCCCGATCCCGTCCGATGTCCTGGGGATGCGTGATGTCCTCGTAGCGGCGCCGGAGCAACTCCTCGCGTTCATAGCCGAGGAGCCGGCACATGCTGCGGTTGACCTCAAGGAAGCGGCCGTCCGGAGCGACCCGGCTCAGCCCCACGGATATCTCATCCAGGAGCTGCCAAAGCGCCGCGGCATCCCGATCGATCATCGCCCTGCTCGTCAAATGGGATTCGACTGAATTGCGCCAAATCGAGGCGGCGCCTACTCGGGCGGGCTAACCTTAATATAAAAGCGTGGTCATTTGTACTGATGAAAGTCAGATTTCCCGGGGTTGGCCGATGGCGCGGTCGAGGCCGAAATCGACGGCTATCACGGTTCTAATGCTCGACGCCAGAGCCGGGGGCCCAGAAATCCGGGCGCGCCCGTTCTCCGCCGAGATCGATGGCGGCACGCAGTCCCACAATTTGCTGTCGGCCGCGGAACCGGCGGATCTTGCGCAGATCGCGACGGCGCTCGGATTCCGAACTGCCGGGGTTACCATTTATTCCGAAGGCGAGACGCGGAGCGCGCAACTCCGGATCGATGATTGAAGCCGGTTCTCGCGGCGTCTCACTCTTTCCGAATGACGCAGGAGCCGGTTAACGCCTTCCGGCATCGGTCCCGCAAGGGATGACCCGGGCGCAGAGGGCAGACCTTATCGGGATTCTCGGTGTTGCAGACCACCGTCAGTTCCTCGTGATCTGCCGCCCGCTCGAAATATTCTTGTCGAAGAGCGGGATTCGGGGCCTGCTGCGCCGCGTGCCAGTAGTATGTCGCAACCTGCCGCAAGTGAGCGAGCCATTGCATCGAAGATCCCCTGTGCACGAAGCGCTTCGCCGGGCACCCTATCGGCAAAAAGTTACCCGGCCATTGACGAGCCCAAGCCGACGCCGTCAGGGGGCCTTATGCATGGCGAAATTCGCGTCCTGCGCGCTGGGAACCGCAGGCAATGCTAAGCGTCGGCGCCCGAGCTTGATGGGGTGGACGGCCCCCGACCCAACGGCATCGCGATGTGCCAGGATGGAGCTGTCAGCTGACCATCAACGGGAAGGAGCCGTCCACATGC